>JASLIW010000112.1 GCA_030152865.1 Bacteroides sp. | reverse complement strand
ACAATAGACTCAAAAGAAGGAAGACCATCGTTGAACGTAGCCTTACCACCTCCACCTGTTACAGCAAAAGCACCTGAAAAAGTCCAGTGACCTCTCTTATAAGCACCAAATATGCTAGGGATAAACGGCGCAGCGGCTTTACCCTTAAACTTCTTAGTAAACTCACCTTGATTATCTACACTTCCTGCAAAACCTGGAACAAACTCATTTCCAAAAGTGGTATGAATCGTACGAGTTTGAAAAGCACTCTGACCGTTGATAGAAAAATTAAAGCCTTCTTTTAAAAAGACAGTACCTGCGGGATTGAAGTAAACACCATCAATAGACGTAGATGCCTGTCTGGCTAGGTAACGCAAATACATAACATGTTGGTTTGTATTTGTCAATAGGCCTCCTGCAAAGGTTTTAATTGAAACTAATAACAGCAGACCAAATAAAGTTGATTTAATTCTCATAAAAACCGTTTATTGGTTAAACAGGGGGCAAAGGTAGCACATTTATGCACATTGCAAATTATTCTGTGCAATATTTTTCAGTTTTAACATCGAAAATAGATCAAACTATTAGTTACAAAATAAACCATTAAGGATTAACTGAATTTTTGAATGTCGAAAAGTAAACATTTATTATCTTTGTACTGTTATTAGATATTCAAAGGTAAAAACAATAGAGATTGTAAAATGGGATTAAAAATTGCATTGTTTGGCTCTCAGCCATATGACAAAAGTTCATTCAGTGAAACCAACAAAGACTTCGGTTTCGACATCCGTTATTATAAAGGCAACTTAAATAATAACAACATGGTACTAACTCAAGGGTGTGATGCCGTGTGCATCTTTGTGAATGACATACTAAATGCAACACTACTTGAGCAGTTGGCTCAAAATGGTGTCAAGTTAGTAGCACTACGTTGTGCTGGTTTTAATAATGTTGACCTAGACGCAGCAGACAAGTTTGGCATCAAAGTGGTACGTGTACCCGCCTACTCTCCTTATGCTGTTGCTGAGCATACAGTAGCCCTTATGCTTGCTTTAAATCGCCGTATTCCTAGAGCTACTTGGAGAACAAGAGATGGTAACTTTTCGCTAGACGGACTTTTGGGCTTTGATATGCATGGCAAAACAGCTGGTATCATCGGTACCGGTAAGATAGCCAAGATACTTATTAATATCCTTCAAGGATTTGGCTTACACATTATTGCCTACGACCCCTACCCTGATCATGAATTTGCAAAGAATTCAGGTATAAAATACGTATCACTAGATGAGCTCTATAAGCATGCAGATATAATCTCGCTTCACTGCCCACTAACCGATGATACCAAATACATCATCAATGACTACTCCATCAGCAAAATGAAAGACGGAGTGATGATCATAAACACAGGCCGTGGACAGCTGATTAATACCAATGCCCTAATTGCAGGACTAAAAAGTAAAAAAGTGGGCTGGGCTGGACTTGACGTCTACGAAGAAGAAGGCAAATACTTCTACCACGACAAATCAAACCGTATCATAGACGACGATGTATTGGCACGTTTACTTTCATTTAATAATGTGATTGTTACCTCACACCAAGCCTTCTTTACTAAAGAAGCATTAGGCAACATTGCAAACACTACCTTGCAGAATATCAAAGACTTCTTCGATGGCAAAGAGCTTGTAAACGAAGTGAAGCGCTGATATCCCTGCAAACACAAAGGTGTTTACAAAATGATATCAAGTCATGAATATAGATTTAAGGTCAGTAAGACAAGAATACAACAAGAAAGGATTATCTCGGGACAACATTCCGACTAATCCTTTCTTACTTTTTGAGCAATGGCTAGCCGAAGCCATAAGTAGCCAAGTCAACGAACCCACAGCCATGCTTGTAGGCACAGTATCGCCCCAAGGCCAACCTGCTACACGCACAGTACTCCTAAAAGAGCTAAGGGCAGAGCAATTTGTGTTCTATACCAACTACGACAGCAGAAAGGGGCAACACCTCCAGCAGAACCCAGCTATTTCACTGAGTTTTGTCTGGCATGAGCTCGAAAGGCAGGTGCATATAGAGGGTAAAGCTTCAAAGCTAGCTAGTAATATATCAGATGAATACTTTCACTCACGTCCCTTCAATAGCCAAATAGGTGCACGAGCATCTCTGCAAAGCCAGTACATCGAAAGCCGTAATGAACTGATGCAGCGGTTTGAGCAGGAATCAGCACTGTGGAAAAATAAAGAAGTGCCTAGACCTGAAAATTGGGGAGGAATAAGTATCTTACCTCATCGTTTTGAGTTTTGGCAAGGTCGCCCTAGCCGACTCCATGATCGTTTTCTTTATGAACTAGACCAAGACAAACAGTGGCACATTCACCGTTTATCACCCTGATTAAACTAAATAGTTAAGCAGTTGTTTTATTTCTAAAGGAACTTAATTTACTTACACCTATGAAACTACATTATATCTACCATAGTGGCTTTGCCCTTGAAACCGATGAGTTAATCCTACTGTTTGATTACTTTAAAGACTCTAATGAAGAGCAAGCACAAGCAGGGATTGTACATGAACAACTCTTGACTAGCCAGAAAAAAATGTATGTCTTATCCACACATGCTCATGCAGACCATTTCAACCCTACAATTCTAGCTTGGCGAGCAACTCGCCCAAACATCCAGTATGTATTTTCGCAAGATATACTCGACCTCAAGCTCTGTAAGGAAGAAGATGCCTTTTTTATGGAAAAGGGAGATACTTATGAAGATGATTGTCTTCGCATTGAGGCTTTTGGCTCCACGGATGCTGGCATCTCCTTTTTAGTGCAGCTCAACAATAAGCTCATCTTCCATGCAGGAGACCTAAATAACTGGCACTGGAAAGATGAAGCCGACCAGCAGTTTATACAAGAGGCAGAATCCTGGTACCTCAGAGAGCTGAACGATATTTACCGCAAATACAAAGTAATAGACCTCGTACTCTTCCCAGTAGATCAGCGCATGAAAACTGACTATTACCTCGGAGCAGAGCAATTTATAAAAAGAATCGATACTGCCTATTTTGCTCCCATGCACTTTGACGAAGACTATGCAGGTGCCCAGGCATTTGAAGCAGTAGCTCAAGAAAATAACACTCATTTTTTAAAGATAACGCAAAGAGGTCAAAGCTTTGATCTCGACTTATAACACAACTTATGAAACAACTTCAACACCTAATCCTTATTTTAGTAGGCTTATGGGCAGCTCAACCTGCCATGGCACAGTCTGAGACTAGTAAATACCTAGAGGGAGCCGTACCAGAACTCGAGGGTAAAGTCGTATTTGCCCAAACCATTCATATTCCTCAGGCAAGTAAAGAAGAAATCTATGCACAAGTAGAGGCCTGGATGAAGAAAAGGTTTAATAATGCTTCCAACCGAGTAGTTTACCAAAATCCAGAGAAAGGACAAGTAGTATCTTTAGGTAACGATACCTTAGTATTCAAATCTAGTTTTTTATCGCTAGACCAAGCAGCTATGAGCTATCAAGTCATAGCAGAGGCCAAAGATGCCGAATGTGACATCCAGATAGACCGTATCTCTTATGCTTATGAGGAGAATAAAAACTATGCAGCCGAAGAGCTTATCACAGACAAGGTCGCACTCAACAAATCAAAAACAAAGATGTACAAAGGATTCTCTAAGTGGAGAATACACACCGTTGACTACATGAACAATTTACTCGATGAGCTCACCCAACATCTCTACCAGCTCAAGAAGGGACAGACTACTCAGCAGACCCAAGTCAGTGTAGTAAGTACAACAACAAGTAGTAGCCAAGCCAGTGAAACGACTGTTCAGCAAGACAGCTCTATCCAAACACAGACCGCTACAGCTACTCCTCAGGGATTTGCGCAAGTATCGGTAAATAAGCTACCTCAACAACTCTTACAGTGGGTAGAAAGTGGAGAGGTATTGCTGAGCATTAAGACAGGCGATCAGGTAGTACACATTCCCAATCAAGAAATTCAAGTAGGTAGAGCCTTTGGCAAACCTGTACTCACTGTATTGACCACTTATGGCAGTGAATTGTACAAAGCCTTAGAAACGAACAAAAACTTTACGATCAGCTTCTTTACAGAGGCGCACAAAACTGAAATATCCAAGTTAAACTTAAGTAAACTAACACCCATAGCCACATCGAGCCAGGGACAATCGTTTGCTGAAGCTGAGTTTGTGGTAGAATGCAAAGGAATATTAGCCCAATCTATCACCCCAGAAGCTATCAGTGACCTAAACTTACGCAATGAACTAGGCAGTCGTGCCTTGAGTAAGGTTTACCTGAGCGAGATCACAGCGATTTGGATAAAGTAATAACCCCTAAAAATAAGAAATATGAAAGTACAAGCAAGATTTGACCATTTAAATATCAATGTTACTGACCTAGACCGCAGTATTGAGTTCTATAACAAAGCACTGGGCCTCAAAGAGCACCACCGCAAAAATGCAGAAGATGGCTCCTTTACTTTGGTTTACCTGACTGACCACCTTGGTCACTTTAAACTAGAGCTTACTTGGTTACGTGATCATCCCCAAGCCTACGAACTCGGCGAAAACGAAACACACCTTTGCTTCCGAGTAGCTGGAGATTACAAGGAGGTGTATGAGTACCACAAAGCCATGGACTGCGTGTGCTTTGTAAACGAGAAGATGGGTTTGTATTTTATTGTAGACCCTGACGGCTACTGGATCGAAGTCTTGTCGGAGTCAAGAGGTCAATAAACAAGAGTACACCAGGGAGGAGTATCTCCTCCACGCTAATAACATTATAAAACATAAAAAGAGCACTAGGGGAAACCCTAGTGCTCTTTTTAATGGGAATACAAATTAATATCCTACTCCCAGAAGTTCCAAAAATGATGCACAGGGCCATGTCCCTTTCCTATCTGATAGTGTGCACCTCTTTCTATGGCTTCTACCATATAAGCTTTTGCCTTTTTAACTGCCTCATTCATTGGTAAATCATGAGCCAAATAGGCAGCTAGAGCAGAAGAGAAGGTACAGCCCGTACCGTGTGTATTTACCGTATCTGAACGCTTAGACTTTAGCTCTACCACCTCATCGGTCTCCTGATTGTAAAACACATCAATGAGCACATCCTCAGTCAGGTGTCCTGCTTTCAAGAGCACAGACACCCCATACATCTGAGCGAGCTCCTTGGCAAAGGCTGGAAGATCTTCTTGATGTTTGATCTCCCTTCCCAATAGGATTTCTGCCTCTGGGATATTGGGCGTGATGATGCGTACATAGGGTATTAGTTCTGTCTTAAGTGTGCTTATGGCCTCTTCAAGAAGAAGAACATCGCCCGAGGTAGCTACCATAACAGGATCCAATACAATATTTTTGATCTTGTATTTATCTAAAGTCTCTTTCACAGCCCGAATCAGCTCAGAAGAGTGCAACATACCTATTTTAATAGCATCTGAGCCTATATCACTCAATACAGAATCAATCTGTCCTTTCACAAAATCGACAGGTACAGGATGCACACCTGTAACACCTACGGTATTTTCATCGACTACTGCCACAATAGCCGTAGTACCAAAACAACCACAGGCTGAAAAAGCTTTCAAGTCAGCTTGAATGCCTGCCCCACCACTAGGGTCACTCCCAGCGATAGATAATACTCTTTTATACGTTTTTTTCTCCATTATTCTTTTGCTTTTAATACGATTTGTTTTAACTCTTGTGCAGCTTTGTAGGGATCTTGAGCCGACATAATAGCCGATACTACGGAAATACCAGCTGCACCTGACTGTATAATAGCAGCAGCGTTGGCCGCATTTATCCCGCCTATACCCACACTAGGGTGCTTAGATAGACTGTTGATCAGCCGAGCTCCCTCTATGCCTAAGGCTGGAGCCGTATCGGTTTTGGTAGGTGTAGAAAACACGGGAGATATACCGATGTAATCGATGTCGTAGGCATTGGCCTGTATGGTATCTGTTTTATTCTCTACCGACAAGCCTATTATTTTGTCTGGGCCAAGCAGCTGCCGCGCCACTTCATAGGGTAAATCTTCTTGTCCGATATGAAGTCCTTCAGCATCTACTGCTAGGGCTATATCTAAGCGATCGTTAATGATTAAGGGCACTTGATACTTAGCTAATAAGTCTTTGAGAGCTTTTGCTCGTTCATAGAACTCACGAGAATTCGCCTCTTTTTCACGAAGCTGAACTACACTTACGCCAGCTTGAACAGCTGCTTCTACCACCTCCAAAAAAGTCTTTCCTGGGGCCAGCTGCTCATCAGTGACAAGGTATAAGGATAAATCTAGTTGTGCTCTCATTTGCTTGGGGCTTCTGTTTCTATTAGGTAAAGTTCATCGATGAAGTGAAGCTGAAAAGAACCTGGGCCTTTGGCCTCTTGTGCTGCACGCTCTCCTACCCACTTCATGAGCTGCATGGCATGCGTTGCAGCTGCAAGCTGATCCGAATTGACTGCTGCAAAAGCTGCCGTAATTGCGGTAGCTGTACAGCCCATACCAGTCACCCGTGGCATCAGTGCCGATCCACCTCTTACTTCATTAAGCTGCTTTCCATCAGTCACATAATCTACCTCTCCACTGATAGAGACCACAGCTCCTGTTTGCAGAGCCAGCTGCTTTGCAGCATCTACTGCGGCATGAGATGAGGAGGTACTATCCACCCCTTTCGTTTGAATATCATCATCTACCAAAGCTCGGATTTCAGAGGCATTAGCGCGTATAATTGTGGGCTTACACACTGCTATCAGTTCCTTACACACCTGTGTACGATAAGGCGTAGCACCAGCTCCTACGGGGTCAAGGACAATGGGCGTCTGCTTAGCATAAGCAGCTTGACCTGCTAGCTTCATCGCCTCTACCCAGTCTGGGTTCAAGGTTCCGATATTGAGTACCAAAGCTGAAGCAATTCCAGCCATATCGGCAGCTTCTTCACGGGCATGCGCCATAACGGGAGATGCACCCAAAGCCAGAAGTGCATTGGCCGTATTATTCATCACCACAAAGTTGGTTATATTGTGTACCAGTGGAGCCTGTGTTTTGATTCTCTCCACATCTTTCATAAAAAGCATTGAATCATTCATTGTTTTCAATTTTTGGTTTATGATCACCTAATTTGACAGGCTGATTGACAAGAAGGGAAAAGAAAAAGCCCCTTCGTAATACAAGAAGAACGAAACGGCTTGATAAGTATCTCTAGGCTAGTCCAACCATTTCCCTCCGATGCCAATTACAACATATCAGGTTCAAGGGTATATCTCAGCTTATCGATTGATAGCACCCCTAATAGTTCTATACACAAAAGTAATGAATTAATAGAACTATCCCTATAAAATGATACAGATAATCCCCTACTTCGAGCTAGCTTGCTGAGTGATTGGCTTTGATGCGCTTATCTTTTCTAAATATAAACTTTGCAATCTGCGTATTAATATCTAATTTTGCGACGTTCATAGAAAAGACAAAACAGCAGATTTCCATAAATAACTTTAAATCAACTAGAAGCCAGTCTGTATGAATCATACAGCTCGGACTTTACAAGCAGAAATGATTGCAGTATTTATCGAATTCTGAACGTTTAGAGATCGTTTATCCTCGACAATCGTTCTGATTATCGGGGATTTTTTTAAACAAATAATAGATTACTTCAAGGTTTTAAAAGCGAGTTATGCAAGGAACAAAGAATCTGACCACAGGACCTATCAACAGCCAATTATTTAAATTGGCCATGCCTATTATGGCTACTTCATTTATTCAAATGGCCTACAGCCTGACGGATATGGCCTGGGTGGGCCGACTAGGTAGTGAAGCCGCCACTGTTGTGGGTTCGGTAGGTATATTTGTATGGATGACTACGGCTCTCTCTTACCTGGGCAAGATTGGCTCAGAGGTGAGTATTGCACAGTCGGTAGGAGCTGAAAACAGTACAGATGCACGTAACTTTGCTTCGCATAATTTCAGTATATCTCTATTGGTGTCTGTCATCTGGGCTATTCTTTTCTTTGTTTTTGCCCATCAGCTCATCGACCTCTTCAAGCTTGATGGTGTGGATGTGGTGGATGGAGCAATCAGTAAAAATGCCGTATCCTACTTGCGCATCATCGCTTGTGGATTCCCACTTATCTTCTTAACAGCTACCTTTACAGGTATGTACAACGCAGTGGGAAGAAGTACTATACCCTTCTACATCAGCGGTACTGGACTTATTCTCAACATGATACTAGACCCTATCTTTATCTTTGTTTTTGATCTAAAAACCGATGGGGCTGGCTATGCTACGGTACTCTCTCAAATGATTGTACTGAGCATCTTTATCTACAACATCAAGTATAAAAACCCGATCCTCAATGGATTTGCTTTCTTTACTCGTCTGAAGAAGAAATACACACAGCGTATCTTAAAGCTAGGTACTCCTGTGGCTCTTTTCAATATTCTGTTTGCCTTTGTCAATTTGTTCCTTTCTCGCCTTGCCTCAGAACAAGGAGGGCACATTGGAGTCATGACACTCACCACAGGGGCCATGATCGAGGGTATTACCTGGAACACCGCAGGTGGATTCTCCACTGCACTGGGCACTTTTATTGCTCAAAACTATGCGGCTGGTAAGTACGATAGAGTGATAAAGGCTTGGCACATGACGCTTAAAATGACAGCCGTTTTTGGTACTTGCTGCACCATCCTTTTTGTGTTCTTTGGCAGTGAGGTATTCTCGCTCTTTGTGCCCAATGAGCCTGAGGCTTTCCTTGCAGGAGGTATGTATCTACACATCTCTGGCCTATCCCAGATTTTTATGATGCTAGAGATTACGAGCCAAGGTGTCTTCTACGGGATTGGTCGTACCACACCTCCAGCTATCGTAAGTATATTTTTCAATTACTCACGCATTCCCTTGGCATTAATCCTTACAGGTACATGGGCTTTCTTGGGTATTAATCTCGGAGTAAATGGTATTTGGTGGGCTGTAAGTATAACCAGCATCTGCAAGGGTACCTTCTTGACACTCTGGTTTATGGCTATCAAAAAGAAAGTGCTTCCTCTGCATCAAAGCATTTAATTGCACTTGAAGTAATAGCTTTTAACAATAAACTTTTATCTTTGTACAAACAAAACGGATGCTTTATTCGTTTTAGATAGTATAGAAAAGAGATTTTAATCAAAGAGACTTAAATTAAACAAGGAATTATGAATAAGTTTAAATTATCAGCTCTACTGTTAAGTGTAGCTGTTTTATTTTCAAGTTGTGCTTCAATGCAATCGAATACTGCCAAAGGCGGTGCTATTGGAGCTGGTTCGGGTGCCGCACTAGGTGCTATTATCGGTGGTATAGCTGGTAAGGGTAAGGGTGCTGTTATTGGTGCAGCTATTGGTACAGCCGTAGGTGGTGGTACAGGTGCTATCATCGGCAAAAAGATGGATAAGAAAGCAGCAGAAGCAGCAGCTATCGAAGGCGCACAAGTACAACAAGTACAAGATAACAATGGTCTAGCAGCTGTTAAGGTTACTTTTGATTCAGGTATTCTATTTGAGTTCAACTCATCTACCTTAAGCCCTGCCTCAAAGAGATCTCTTTCGGAGTTTGCTGATATCTTAAAGCAAGATCCTACATTAGATATCGCTATTTTTGGTAAAACAGACAAGGTAGGTTCATATGAAGCTAACCAGACCGTATCAAACAGACGTGCACAAGCGGTAAAGAACTTCTTACAGCTAAGAGGTGTAAGTAATTACCAGTTCAAAACCGTACAAGGTGTGGGCTATGATGATTACGATGAGTCACTAACTGCAGCTCAAAACCGTGTAGTAGATATTTATATGTATGCAAGTGAGCAAATGATTCACGATGCAAATGCACAAGCTGGCTACTAGCCGAGAGGTGTAATACAATAAAATAGTGAGGGTGGAAGTTTTAAAGCTTCCACCCTCTTTTTTGTACCCTGACAGAAGCTCCTTCTGCCCCTGATCTTTGTCCCTTACTTCCTTGCACAAATTTATTTAGACTAGGACCTAGCAGGAAGAGAAGAGCCAGCATGTGCAAAGAAAACTCAACCCCCTCTAAACAAAGCGAGAGCTACAGACTAATCTGTAACTCTCGCTTACTCTCATTCAATGGGTTTGTGTCCTTACTTAAAACTTGCTGTAAAAAATACACCTGCAGGGAACGCTGTTTGGTCCTTGTAATTTTCGACCAATACTCCTTTTTCACCTTCGAAGTTGAGCACACTGATGTTGTTTTGTTTGTATGCCTCACCAAATCCCTGAATCGTATTGAGGTAAATATTACCATTCTGAGGATCAACACCTAGGTTATTATAAATCATTGTAATGTTTTCGCTTACATAGTCACTTAGCTTAGCAACCTCTTCAGACACAGCTGTACTGAAGTCATGACGATATATAGTGGTCGTATTATTAGTAAAATAAAGAACCTCGCCTACAGCTCCAAAGGCAGGAGTAGCTCCCCAACCTTCACTTAAACCACCTACAGTTACGACACTCTTTTGCATACTGTAATCCTTAGGGTTTAGCTTTATTATTGTCGCTTCTGCACCATTCGTTGAGATCCATAACTGATTATCTGCTGACTTTACTAGTCCACTAATCTGTTGGTCCATCTCTATGACCTTAGCAAGCTTGGTTGCACCAGCTTCAATGACCATAAGTTTTTTAGCTGACCAAGAGAAGATTTTGTTTCCTACCAGAGCCATTCTGTTTTTTACAGCTTCCTCTGTTCCTTCCACAAAGTCGAGCTCCTTGCTCACTAGGTTAAAACGATAAATCCCTTTGCCATCTCTGATGTAAGCAAAGTCGCCCACTACTACCAGATGAGTAGGATTACTTAGATCCTCTAATTCCTCATTGTAGGAGGCTATACGCTGGAGTGTTTCAGCATGGGCTACAGCTAAGAGCCCCTCACTGTTGCCAAGTCCTTCTGCTGGTATAGCCTGCGAAATAAAGTAAATTTTGCTGTCTGCAATAAATAAATCTTGTGTATTTATACCTAGCTCTCTGCCATTGATGCTTTTATAGGCATCGGCCATAAGCTTGCCTTCGGGACTAATAAAGATAAGTGTACCATTTCCGTGGCCGAACGCACCCTCATTTAAAACAAAGGTTCCATCTCTAAACTGCCCAAACACATGAATAGATTGACTAAATTTTTGTGTCCTCCCTGCGTTTTCATAGATCAAGGCTATTTCGTAATCTCCCGGTTCTTCTTGACGGAAGGTAAAGGTAGAGTCTTTTTCATTGACTAGCTTGTCATCCTCTACACGCTGGCCATCTACAAGCCAATAATAGCTGCCTGAGCCCGTAACATCCTTGATGGAAGCCTTGAGCACTAGCTCACCATTTTGCACTAACTCAGCATTTTCAGGGAAATTGACTATGCCTACTTCTGGATTGGCTTGAGGCAAAAAGCAACTGTCATCATTGCTTCTTGAACAAGAGGCAAGACCAATTAAGCCCACGAGGGACAATCCCAACACTAATTTTCTCTTCAAATTCATGATTTAAATTTTAATATTTAATGATATTATCTTAATAGGATACAAAGGTATCTATTATGTAGTAAAATACAGGTATAAAAGTAAGAGATAGACGCTGTAAAACAAGAAAAGCAGAAAGAATACTTTGTGGATACTCTCTCTGCTTCGATCAGCCTAGCATATAACTAGCCTAAAAATTGTAAGATAAACCTACGCCTATCATCTCTTTAAATTGGACGGTTGCTCCTTTTTTCTTACCGTCTTCAAAACGTTTGATATCGTTGTCATAGAGGAGGTTAGTGTGTATATTAGCACTTAAGAAACTGTTTACTTTCATGTTTATCACATTTTCCCAGTTTATATCGACATTACCAAAGTCCTTATCGTAAGCCGTAAAGAAATCTACCTTAGAGATGAGGGTTACGTTCTTCATGATCTCTTTGTTGAAGCTCGCTTTGGCATAGGCACCTGCTTCAATTCGAAACTTCTTACCCTCTTTCACTCCAAAAGCACCTAAGTCTGACAGGTACTTATCCGTTACAAAGGTCATTTTAGAGGTGATGGGTGACATGTATAGCGAAATGTAGTCTTTGGGCTTATAATCAAAACCTAAAGAGAGGTTGGAGTAAGCAGGAGCAAAGAACTTAGAGATATACTGTTCGTCATCGGGATTCTTATACCCTTTATCAAATTGGGTTTTTAAATCGGCCAAGGCACTTAGGTACCACTTATCTGCTATTTCATATCCAAATTTACTCGAGATTTCAAATTTATCAATGCTCTTTACCCAGTCATTTTGCTTGGTATAGGTACTACCATATTCAGTTGATAAATCGTTCTCCCAAATGTATTTGTCTTTTTTGAAGTGGGCTCCTATATTAAAGAAGGCATTCAGAGCAACGGTATTGTCTCCCCCTGCCGACCAATTGACAAAAGAGGTCTGTGAGGCATTAACACCAGCTACACCTTTAATAGTCCATTTTTTTGTTTCGTCTTGTTTTTCTTGAGCTACAGCAAACATTCCCGTGGAAAGTGCGAGCCCTAACAATAAAATTTTTCTCATAATCTTCTCTTGAATTATTTGTGGTTTTGCATAAACATCAATCTAATAAATGAAAAGATACGAATATTGTTTACATAAAGTGAAACTTTATTTTAAACAAAAAAAGAGCAACCTTGCATAAGGTTGCTCTTAATATACTACAAATGAGTAGTTTACTTCAATTTCTTGTCTAGCTTTTTAGAAGCATCTTTAATCAGGTCTTTGCCTTTTTCAGCGGCTTTATCTGCTGCTTTATCAATCGCTTCATTGGCTTCTTCTTTAGCAGCTTCTTTTACTTCGTTTGCTTTTTCTTCGAGAAGATTCTTTGCTTCAGTTGCTTCTTCCTTAACAGCTTCTTCTGTTTCTTTAGCAGCTTTACTTACTTCTTCTACAGCTTTGTCAGTTGCTTTTTTAGCGTCTTTTGCTACTGCTTCTACTGCATCTTCTACTTTTTCTTGAGTATCATTACCCTTTTTGTTTGCGTTACCGCAAGCAGCTAGTCCTAAAACAGCTGCACATAAAATAAATACTTTTTTCATCGTTCTATAATTTTTAAATACGTAGTTAAAATTATTATACTTAAACACCCTTTTTTAGATGGGTGCACAAAGTTCGTTTTAATTTACATTTTCACCAAAACATAGCCTAGTTATTAGTGAGTATTTACTGAATACCTATACTTTCCTATAGTGATGTTTGATGTGTAATACAAATCTGTGACAATTATTCACTCTACTTATTAGCTATATAACTACTAAATAGTTCAAATTGTTTAAAGGAAGCCTGTAAACTTAGAAATATATGTGAATAGTTAAGGGCTAAGTACAGAGCTACTGCACAAAACCTAGGACAAAAAGATGGGAGTTTTTTTTCGATATACAGCTCTAAAAGCAGTTAGCTTTACAGACTTATTCATGCTCACTTGAGCTCTTGATAGCAGTAATAAAAAAGCACAAGTATGGATAGATAAGTAATTGCTTAGAAAGGATAGCCTACTGCAAAATGGAAGGCAAAATCTCGGCTAAACTTGGGGCGAATAAGTGGATATTTGTCTTTTCCACTCACAAATTCTGGGTTAATGGCCTTCATACCACCGTCAAATCGCAAGATAAAGAAGTCGAAGTCTATACGTAGGCCCAGACCATAGGCTACGGCTATCTGCTTGTAGAATTCATTAAACTTAAATTGACCTCCTGGCTGAGAGTCATAGGCTCGGATAGTCCAGATATTACCAGCATCAACAAATAAGGCTCCTCGCAACTTCCAGAACAGATTCGTGCGGTATTCTAAATTCATATCCAGTTTGATATCACCCGACTGGTTTAAAAAGTTTCCGTCACCTGCAAAAGAACCTGGCCCCAAACCTCGTACCGACCAACCACGTACACTATTGGCTCCTCCCGAAAAGTAACGCTTTTCGAAAGGTATAACCGTGGCATTGCCATAAGGATAAGCAACCCCCAACCCAAAGTGAAAAGCAAATGAGTTCCGATCATCTACCACCAGATTCTTTGCTACACTCACATCCGCTTTTACGTATTGTGCATAAGGTATATCGAGCACACTATATTCTCCATCACTGTTTTTCTTTGATTTTACTAAGTTGGAGATACCATAGAGCATATTGCCTGCCGATTCAAAACCAAACTTAAAAGAGAGCGAGTTTGCTGGGCTTGCTTGACCAAATCCAGCAAAGCGAGCACTATTGTAGGAGTAATGAAAGCCTGTGCTCAGAATTAAACGGTCTTTGTAGTTGTACTCTAGAATATAGTTGTTGCCGCCTTCCAAGTAATCCTGTTTGAATTTATCCGAGACGGAGGGCATATATAGGTAGTTTGCATCAATCAAATCTATACGAAACTGCTGTTCTGGCCGTAGCTGCCAGCGGTAGCTCCAATTGCCCGAGGCTTGGATACGTGAGAACTCTGGTCGTATCTGGTAGTTATATTGCAAGCCAAACTCGGTATTGGCCCTAATCTTATTCTTGAAGTTTGAAGTTAGGAAGGGAAATAGAAAGCGAGGAAAATTAATGCTGGTTTCAACGCCATACTCCCGATAGTTTTTATCATCATACCCTGGTAAATTGGTGATGGCCTCAAAAGCTCCTCTCAGGCGCACATTAAAGGTCTCCGAACCTCGGAACAGGTTGCGATGCGAAAAAGAAACGGCTGCAGCTGCACCCAAGTCTCCTGCCGAGTTGGTTCCATCTAGCTCAAAGGCTACTGATTTATCCTTGGCACGGGTCAATAAAACATAGGCATTTAGCAGAGTGCTGTCTTCTTTATTCTCAATAAAGCTGATGTTGGTATATTTTAAGGCGTGCAGGCGTCCATAGTTGTTGTATGTTTGCTGAACTTCGGAAGCATTGTAAAGGTGTCTTCCCTTTAGTTGCGAAGCACCTACTAATATTTTGGGTCTGAGGTATAGCTTGTCATTAAAGTAAATGGGATATCCCATATAGTGAAGCGAGTCATTGATAGATATAGACTCGATGCTACTAGAACGCATCAGGTCAAAGTCGGTTATAAAACTCACCTTATTGATTAGGTATTGTGGATGTCTATCGTGTTCTTGTCCTTCCTTATCTTGGTATTTGTAGAGATTTAAGGTCAGATCGACTTGATAGGTGTTTAAAACCGTATCTACCGTATACTGGATGTAGTCTTTATGAAATTTATAATACCCTACGTTGGCTAGTTTATTGGTGATGCGCTCTCTTTCACGGTCGAGCACACCTATATCTAAGGCCATGCCTTCACGCAAAAGAGAAGTGGTGGAATCATTTGAAAGATACAACCCAATCTTGTTGTCTTCTATGTTCCTTTGGATGCTACGAACCACATAAGGTTTTCCAGATTTGACATGGTAAGTAACACTTATTTTCTTTTTCTTTGTGGTGGTTTTTTTCTCTACCTCAGCACCTAAGTAGCCCATGTTTTGAACTGCTTTCCTTATCTCTTCCTGCGAGCGCAGTGTCTGCTTTTCATCA
>JASLIW010000102.1 GCA_030152865.1 Bacteroides sp. | reverse complement strand
AAAAATAGTAAAAATAAAGGCCTTAACTCGATGTTAAAGTGCTGATTAATGCCTTAAATAGTAGTGCTACAATAAATAAAAGATAAAAAAGGCTTAGCTAATTTTAAGCTAAGCCTTGCAAGGGTCCAATAGGAGTTTTATTCTAACTTCTTATTTCAGTGCTACCAAAGGTGCAGGAGCCTGAAAGAATAAGCAAAGGGCCCTGTGTCGGATTTGTAGCCGTTGTAGGGTTTTGTTTATTTCTTCTATCTGTTATACTTCCTAGCACAGGCTGACTATTGATTAGGACTCGCCAGTCACGGGGCACATAAAGTGTTGCACTAGAAAATACATTGCTTAGTTTGATAATGACCTTATCGTCTTTTGGTTTGGCTTTTCTTAAATCAAGGATAAGACTGCCAAATACAACATTTAGATTGGCTCCTAGTAAGTTTTGTGTGTCGAGCTGTTTGACAGATGAGCTAAAGCTTATGTTCTCTGTAAGAAAGCAAGCTGTAGTATTAGCTTGTGGACGAGCATCGGCCGAGCCTAGTGGCTCCGCGCTATCTGTGGATTCTGAGCTTGAATCTTGATCGAGTGCAGTCTCTTCCATTACAAGGTATTCCTTAGAAGCTTTCTGATTGAAGTAGATGTATCCGCCGAGCAGAATTAAGAAGGCAGGCCATCCTTTACGTATGATGAGCCAGAAATTAAGCCCCCATTCGGGGTATAAATAGGCTAGTCTGGGCAAGATAAAGATACAGCCTAAGGTGATAAGCACAAAACCCGCTGTTTTTTGTTTGCGGCACATCAGCCAGACCCCCATAAAGATCAATAACATCTGCCAAGAAAGGAGTAGGTAGCTGAGTGTGTAGGGAAGTAATCCAAAGTTGCGGAGTAAGAATAAAATACCTGCAGTAATCAAGCCGATAGCTAAAGCTGTCAACCCACTAGGATTTACGTGATTTTTATCTGATTTTTGTTGCTTCATAAGCCTTGTTATTTCGTTAATTCTTTAAATATTGTGGGCTACTACCCTTATTTCTATCTCATTATTATTAGGTAAAGATAAAATAAATCAATGAAATAGCTGTGATTTGAACTTTTTTATCTTAATAAGGAAGCCCAATTTTGATCAGACTAAATGGCTTGGCCAAAGAAACAAAAAAGCAAGGCAGTGCCTTGCTTTTCTAAATTGTAAATGGATGAATCTACTTCACCTCTTGATAGAAATCAAGATCGGCAAGCTCACCCAGAGTATTGAATATAAGCTCCACTTCTTGCTCGCCTTTTTCAAATTCGACCTCGTAAAAGGTGCCACTAGCGGTATCAATCTGTTCTACATCATCGATTTTCCATCCATTGGCTTTGCTGTATTCGGTCTTATCAATACCTGCTAGCACTACTTGAGGCAGCTCTCTAATCTCCCATTTGGTGAGTAACCAGCTGATTGGTTCATCTTTGAATAAGAGCTCTTTTTTGCTGAAGTCTTCTACCAGTTTTACCTTCCAAAAGCCTCTTTGCTCATAGCCTACATGTACGATACGCGCATGCTTATGGTGTGCATCTAGGTGTTGCTGTATTTCGCTAGGAATCGTAGTCGGTAGAAGGGGAGAATGGTTGTCAGAGTGATCTACATCTACATTTTTAGAGACTAATACTCCATCTGCGGTATAATACAACTTGATTTCTTTTTTCCCTTTTTCTACCTCTATGATGTAGAGTAGCTCTCTGTTTTGGCGTTCTAGTTTATCTACATCATCGACTTTCCATAACGCATAGGCTGTTTGTTCAAAAGCTGTTTTTACGGCTAGGGGGAGTTCATCAAAAGTCCAGTCTGTTTCTGTCATGTACCAGTTCCCTATGTTGTCGTACCAGGCTTCTACTTCTTTTTTGTGGAGGTAAAATTCTGCTATAAGGTAATCTCCTTTTTGTCCCCACTTGATGCTTCGTGCCTCAGGGTAGAGTTTGAGTTGAGCTGCTTTGGTAGCATCACTCACGAAGCTGTCATCCCAGTCGTCATTGTCACTGCTACAGCTAATCAAGCCGAAGCCTAGAAATAAGGTTAAAATAAATAAACTCTGTTTCATAATTTAAGTTTGAATGAGGTTAAAAAATAAATTGGCTTCGCACGTATTTAGCGGTCGATGTCAATCAGTTGAAATTTTAAGTTGTATTTTAGTTCTATCTCGTTATCGAGTTCTACTTCATACTTTTTAGCATCCCGCTCTATCTTCACTATGGTTTGCATGGGAAAGCGCTCTTTAACGCTCTGACGTATCTCTTGGGGAATAAGTGCGAGAGGTACAGCAGTGTACTCACAGTCTATCTCTTTCCAAACTCCCTTTCCATCAAACTCAATTTCGTTGCCACTTACTAGCATCACTTTGTACTCTGTCTTGAAGAGCTTACTCTCCATTTTCAAAAAAGCAACTTTTTCCGAGGCAAAGTGAGTTTCTAATAAGGTACGGGCTTTTTGAGGTAATTGTTCGTAGGTGATGGGTTTGTTATTACCTGCACTCAGCGTAAAGCTTGTAAGTGCCAATACAGCTACTAAAAGGCTCATTAATCGTTTCATTTTTAGTTGTTTTTGATGAATATGAATACAAACATACGACCCAAATCTGAAAACAATCTGAAATCATAAAAAAGTGTGCAAGAATTAATAGGGTAGCCTTAGTAAGAATTGGTGGTAGGGAGGTTTGTACGCATAGCTTAGCTCCATTCCATAGCGGCTAGCTATACTTTTAGCAATAACTAGGCCTAGACCTGCCCCAGACTTTGTCGTGCTAGATTGGTAGAAGCGTTGAAATATCTTCTCTCCATCCAAGGCCTTACCTTGTCCCAAGTTGCTAATAGAAAGGCCCTGCGCCTGAATGTGAATTCTGATTTCTCCCCCTGTAGGGCTATGCACAAAGCTGTTCTTAAGCAGGTTGTTCAGTAGGGAGCGTGCTAAGGTTTCGTTCATCTCCAGCTCTAGATCAGCCTCCTCCTCGAGCTTAAGTGTGAGTGATTTGTAGGCATAAATATCCTTATAGTCTGGCAGCTGTTCTCGGATCAAGCGATTGACCGCTATCAGACTTCGTTCAGGAAATTGCTGATTTTCAATGCGAGATAGAAAGAGTAGCGATTTATTCAAACGAGCCAGGTTGACTAGGGTTTGTTTCATCTTCAGCAGTTCGAGCATCTGTGTTTCATCTAGCTCTGTTTTATCCAAGAGCCATTCTAGGCGATTGCTCAAGATGGCTAAGGGCGTCTGCATCTCGTGCGAGGCATTACCTATAAATACTTTTTGCTCCTCATACACCTCTTCTGCTCGCTGGATGTGGCGAGCTAGGGATTCTTTTAGCTTCTTAAACTCACTTACTTCACTCTTTATCTCTAGCTTTTGGTTCTTTGCACCAAGCTGGTAGGACTCAAGCCAATGCATCAAACGCTGCAGGGGCTTTAGGCTGCCATAAAAAACCCAAAGATTGACGAAGATCAAAGTAGCAAGCAGACCCAGATAAAGAAAGCTAATCCAACTCCAGATGGCTTCAATCAAGTCCTTTTTCTCTATGGTGGGTGTTAATACTGTCAGTTTGTGGTATTGATCATCTCTATCCCGATAGATTGTTTCAAGTACCCTGGCTGGTTCGTATTCTTTCTTTTCAGGTATATAAATCATTGAGTCTCGATAGACTATCGCTGCTTGTGGCAAGAACTCATCTGGTTTTAGGGTTTGGAAGAAAAAGACATTGTTAGAGCCTTCTATGCGCTCAGGAAGGGCTTCTCCTGCTAGGCTACGCTTGATAAGTAGCTCAGAGTGAAGCTCTAGAGCGTCATCGGTTTCGTCATTGATCTCATTGATGAGTGCATAGTAAAAAAAGCCTGCCCAGAGGCTAAGTACGAGTATAAGCGCAAGAGAGGTACGCAGGAGTAGCTTGTTAATCAAACGCATACCTTAGTCTTGGGTTACGAGTTTATACCCAAAGCCATAGACGGCTTTAATTTCTAGCGTAGCCTCGCTCTGTTTGAGCTTTTTTCTTAGGTTTTTGATTTGTGCATAGATAAAATCAAAATTATCAACCTGATCAAAGTGGTCTCCCCAGACAGATTCAGCAAGTAGGGTTTTGTCTATCAGGTGGTTGGGCCTACTCATAAAGTAGTGTAA
>JASLIW010000053.1 GCA_030152865.1 Bacteroides sp. | reverse complement strand
TTAAATCTTAGCTATCAATACAGTATCGCTATACTATCACTAACTATAGGCTTAAAGCTAGGAGAGAGGATGCTCTTATAAGCTGTGTCCTTCTCTAGGATATTTAGTGCTTGATCTAGTTCTTTGTCTTGTTTAAGCTGTTCAATAGAACTACCAGCCTGGAAGTGATATCGCTTGTTTATTTCTATAGACAGAAGGTGCTGTATTTCTTTTCTAAAATAGTCTAAATCTTTGTCTAAGTTGTGAGAAAGCTTACTTTCTAAAGCTTCAAACTCAGCTTTTGCTTCTTCTAAATAACCTTCAAATTCGGCAATTTCTTTTAGGCTACTCAATACTTTTTCACTTTGTTGGTCGTATTTAAAATCTTGTTTTGCCACGAAGTTTTTAAAATCATTGTAGTCGGCATCCGAAAGTTTAAACTCCTCTGGAGCAGCTATAGATGGGTGTGTTAAGCAAAACTCTGTAGCATAATCAAAAATGATATTTTCTGTAACCAAGTAGAATAAGATATTGGGTAGTTTATCTTGTTTGACTTCGATGTCAGGCATTACCCCTGCACCATCTTTTACTTCTCTACCTATAGAGGTGTGAAACACGCTTAGTAAACTATCAGGAATACGCTCAGAGCGACCATCTACTCCTCTGTGTGAGTAGTCGATAGCTTGCACACATCTACCACTAGGTATGTAGTATTTGGCCGTTGTCATTTTCATAATGGCACCATAAGGTAGCGAGCGTGGAGTTTGTACCAATCCTTTGCCAAAAGTTTTATTACCAATCACCACACCTCTGTCTAGGTCTTGCAATGAGCCTGCCAAAATCTCTGCTGCTGATGCGGTTTGACCACCTACTAGCAAAGCTATTGGTATTTCTAAATCTAAGGGTTGGTTTTTTGTTTTGTAATCGCTGTTGGTGTAGTTTACTTTACCTTTTGTGTTTACTATAGTCTTCCCTTTAGGAACAAAGAAGTTGACAATATCTACGGCTTCACTAAGTAGGCCTCCTCCATTATTTCTCAGATCAATTATTAAGGAGTTTACCCCTTGCTTCTTTAAGTCGACAAATGCCTTTTTGAAATCATTAGCAGAGCCTTCTGTGAAGTTGACAAACTCAATGTAGCCTACTTGATCAGATACTTTGCCGTAGTAGGGAATAGTTGGAAGCTGAATCGCTTTACGAGTAATGCTAAAAGTTAGGGGTTTTTCAACACCAGGACGTTGTACCTTAAGTTGAAAAGTTGTACCTATCTCGCCACGAAGCATTTCACTGACTTGCGCATTGTCTTTTCCTTGAAGACTTTCACCGTCTATCTCCAGTAAAACATCTCCCGCTTTTAAGCCAGCTTCAGCAGCAGGCATTCCTTGATAGGGTTCTGCTATAACCGAGTGTTTCTTTTTAAGGTTGTATGAGATTACAGATCCTATTCCTCCATAGGAGCCTTTGATTAATTGTTCTATTTCGTCTTGGTCGTCTTCGGGATAGTAGCTAGTATAGGGGTCTAGTGAGTAAAGCATAGCATCTATGCCTCGCTTTATAGTTACATTAGGATCGATTGTGTCCACATAAAACATATCTAGCTCTTTGACTATGGCATTAAATATTTCCATGTTTTTAGCTACCTCAAAGTTGTGATTCTTTGCAGGTCTAAATGAGAAAATTGCGGCAACTCCTGCAAGGATAGCTAAGGACATTATAATTTTTTTTATACTACTCTTCATGTTGGTCTATTTAATTTCTAAGATGGGTAAGAATCTAATGTAATTGTTTTATTGATAATAGTCTCTGTTTTTTGCAAAATTTGCTTCCAAGTACGCTTATTTAGGCTTGTACCTACTACTTCGATGACATATCCTGATAAAACACTACCTATTTCTGCACACTTATGTAGCTGAAGGCCTTTTGTGTATCCATATAAGAATCCTGCAGCGAAGTAATCTCCAGCTCCTGTTGTATCTATGACTGCTCTATTCTCTAATGCGTTGACATGGTATAGGCGTGAGCCTTGCTTAATGTATGATCCCTTGGCTCCTACCTTAACAATTGCTATCTTACAGTGTTGAGCAATATGGTTTAAAGCTTCTATAGGGTCACTCTGCCCTGTATAGGCATAGGCCTCTTCTTCATTAGCAAAAACAATATCTACGTAGTTTTCTACCAGGTAGGTGAAGAAATCTAAATCTTCTGCTACAATATTATAGCTCGCTAAGTCAATACACACCTCTAGTCCTTGTTGTTTAGCTAAAGAAACAGCTTTAAGTATCAAATCATGATTTTGTACCAGGTATCCTTCTAGGTATAAGATATCATAGCCAGCAAAAAGACTTGGATAGAGATCAGCCGCACTGAGCTCAGATGCAGCTCCCAGATAGGTGCCGAAGGTGCGCTCTCCGTCAGGAGATATAAACGTACTTGCAACACCAGAGTTGAGTTGATTGTCTATAAGTAGATTGGTCGATATGTTTTTGGCAGCTAATGTGGATTGGAAAAATTGTCCGAACGAATCGGCTCCAACTTTGCCAATGAATCCGACAGGAGTATTCATACTGGCTAAAGCTTGAATTGTATTGGCGGCTGACCCACCAGTGACTTGGTGAGTTTCCATTCTTGAGATTATTTTTTTTATCTCTTCAAATTTGGATGCAGAGATAAGTTGCATTCCACCTTTTTGTAATCCTATATGTGTGAGTAGGTTGTCTTCTTTAAGGCTTACTAGTACATCTACTAAAGCATTGCCCAAACCTATTATTTTACTCATTTCCGATATTTTTTTTCACAAAGATATTGCATATTTCAAAAAAACCTATTAGATTTGCATCGCAATTGAAACAAATAAGCATTCTTCCTTAGCTCAGTTGGTTAGAGCATCTGACTGTTAATCAGAGGGTCCTTGGTTCAAGTCCAAGAGGAAGAGCAAACGTAATTAGGAAACATTCTTCCTTAGCTCAGTTGGTTAGAGCATCTGACTGTTAATCAGAGGGTCCTTGGTTCAAGTCCAAGAGGAAGAGCAACAAAACGAAAAGAGAGTATTTAAATACTCTCTTTTTTTATTGAAGCTAATTAAGCTTTTATTCTTTTTCACCGTAAGCTAAATCTCCAGCATCTCCCAGTCCAGGAACAATATACGAGTGTTCGTCTACCTCAGGATCAATAGCAGCACACCAAATTGTCGTTTTATCTTTAGGTAGTACTTCTGCAAGATGGTCTACAGCTTGTTGGCTAGCAATAATAGATACTACATGGATGTGAGAGGGATTGCCTTTGGTAAGCATTGCTTGGTAGCTAAGCTCCATACTTCCACCTGTTGCTAGCATAGGATCAGTAATAATTAACACTTTATCGTCTATACGTGGAGAAGCAAGGTATTCTACATGTATATCAAACTTGAGTGTGTCTTTATATTTGCGGTAGGCCGATACAAAGGCGTTTTCAGCATTGTCAAAGTAGCGTAAAAGACCTTGATGAAAAGGGAGTCCAGCTCTAAGTATTGTGCTGATTACAAGTTGGGAGTCAGGTGTTGACTCAGTGGCTATTCCAAGTGGAGTTGTGATTTCTTTGGGAGAATACTCCAGTGTGCGGCTAATCTCGTAAGCCATGATTTCTCCAATTCTCTCAATGTTTCGGCGAAAGCGTAATCTGTCATTTTGTACGTTGACATCTCTTATTTCAGCTATAAACTGGTTGAGAATTGTGTTGTTGTCGCTGAGGTTGATTATTTTCATTCTACTTAATGATTAAAACTTTTAGCAGTTTATGTCTACTTTTGCTACAAAGTAATAGATATTATTTCGAATTGCCATATTCGCTTAGCAGATTTTAGGTAGTTTTTGCTAAAGATGGATTATTAAGGAAATATTTCTCTAATAACTTATTTGTTTGAAAAGTTTATGCTATTTTTGTGTGTGAAGAAAAAAAGGAACTCCTCTTATTTACATTTAATATGTGTATATTAGTAGGATAGTTTCGGTTTCATATCGAATCGAATTAATATTAATAACTATATACCAATTATTAAACTTAAAAAAATGGCAAAATTAGATTTAAGCAAGTACGGTATTACTGGTGTTTCAGAAGTGTTGCACAACCCTTCTTATGAAACTCTTTTTGAAGAAGAAACCAAAGAAGGTCTGACTGGCTTTGAAAAAGGTCAACTCACAGAGCTTGGTGCAGTAAACGTTATGACTGGTGTTTATACTGGTCGTTCTCCTAAAGACAAATTTATTGTAAGAGATGACGTTACTGAAAACACAGTATGGTGGACTTCAGAAGAATACAAAAACGATAATAAACCTGCTTCTCAAGAGACTTGGAAAGCTGTTAAAGCTTTAGCTACTGAGCAACTTTCAAATAAGAGATTATTTGTAATTGATGCTTTCTGTGGTGCAAACGAAAACTCTCGTTTGAAGATTCGTTTCATCATGGAAGTTGCATGGCAAGCTCACTTCGTTAAGAATATGTTTATCCGTCCTAGCGAAGAAGAATTAGCTAACTTTGGCGAGCCTGATTTCGTAGTAATGAATGCTTCTAAAGCAAAAGTAGAAAATTACAAAGAATTAGGTCTTAACTCAGAAACAGCTGTTGTATTCAACTTTACTGAAAAGATTCAAGTTATTCTAAATACTTGGTATGGTGGTGAGATGAAGAAAGGTATGTTCTCATACATGAACTATCGTCTACCTCTACAAGGTATGGCTGCAATGCACTGTTCTGCCAATGCTGACATGAACAACGAAAATACAGCTATTTTCTTTGGTCTATCAGGTACAGGTAAAACTACGCTTTCTACAGATCCAAAACGTAAGCTAATCGGTGATGATGAGCACGGATGGGATGATGAAGGTGTATTCAACTTTGAAGGTGGTTGTTATGCAAAGGTTATTAACCTAAGCAAGGAAAATGAGCCTGATATCTATAATGCAATCAAGCGTGATGCTCTTCTAGAGAACGTTACAGTTGATGCTAATGGTAAGATTGATTTCTCAGATAAGTCTGTAACAGAAAACACTCGTGTTTCTTACCCAATCCACCACATCGAAAACATTGTAAAGCCAGTATCTAAGGCTCCAGCTGCAAAACAAGTAATTTTCTTGTCAGCAGATGCATTCGGTGTACTTCCTCCAGTATCTATCTTGACTCCAGAACAAACTAAGTATTACTTCTTATCTGGTTTCACAGCTAAGCTTGCAGGTACTGAGCGTGGTATTACAGAGCCAACTCCTACTTTCTCAGCTTGCTTTGGTGCAGCGTTCTTGACTCTTCACCCAACTAAATATGCTGAAGAGCTAGTGAAGAAGATGGAAAAATCAGGTGCTAAAGCTTATCTTGTTAATACAGGTTGGAACGGTACAGGAAAACGTATCTCAATTAAAGATACTCGTGGTATCATTGATGCTATCCTTGACGGTTCTATCGATAAGGCTCCAACAAAACACATTCCATACTTCAACTTTGAAGTACCTACTGAACTACCAGGTGTACACGCAGAGATTTTAGATCCACGTGATACTTATGCAGATCAGGCAGAATGGAATGCAAAAGCTGAAGATCTTTCTAAGCGCTTTATCAAAAACTTTGCTAAGTTTGAAGGTAATGAAGCTGGTAAGGCTCTAGTTGCTGCAGGTCCAAAACTCTAAGAAGTTTAGTTCATAATATATTTGTCAGATGGGGATGCCTTGTAGGTATCCCTATCTTTTTAGCTAAAAAAAGTAGTACTACAAGTCGTAGTACTACTTTTCGTTTATGAATCAGTTTCTTTAATCCATACCGTATTGTGAGGGTATCTGATCAAGCAGATTAAATAGCTCTTCTGCTGTATTAGATCGTAACATTTGAATTCGTGTTTCTTTAAAATTAGGGATTCCTTTAAATAGAGGAGTTGCAGCTAAGTGGCGGCGGCTATGCAAAATACCTCTGCGTTCATCCAGTCTATTTATACTGTTTATAACCTGTTCTTTAAGTATGTCCAAATACCACTGAAAGCTTTGTTGGGGTAGTGGCTTGCCTGTTTGTAGGTAGTGTTTTATCTCTTTGAAGATCCAGGGACGACCAATACAAGCTCTACCAACCATGATTGCGTCCACTCCATATTTATCAAAATGTTCTTTGGCTGCATGGGCTGATGTGATGTCACCATTACCTATAATGGGGATATGCATGCGAGGATTATTTTTTACCTCACCAATAAGGCTCCAATCAGCTACACCCGTGTACATTTGTGCGCGTGTACGCCCATGAATAGCTAAGGCTTCTATACCACAATCTTGTAGTCTTTCAGCAAGATCTACTATGATTTTATGGTCGTCGTCCCAACCTAGTCTGGTTTTGACGGTAACAGGTATCTTGACGGCATTTACTACAGCCTTGGTTATCTCCAACATCTTTTCTGGTGTTTTCATCATGCCGGATCCTGCTCCCTTTCCTGCTACCTTACGTACTGGACACCCAAAGTTGATGTCTAAGATGTCGGGTTTTGCTGCTTCGACTATTTTTGCCGCTTCTACCATGGCTTCTGTCTCTTTACCATATATCTGAATGGCAACAGGCCTTTCCTCTTCATAAATTTCGAGCTTTTGAGTAGTGCGGTTTACATAGCGTATCAGGGCATCGCTAGATACAAATTCGGTGTACACTAAATCAGCTCCAAACTGTTTGCACATTAAACGGAATGCAGCATCAGTTACATCCTCCATAGGTGCGAGAAATATGGGGTGTTGTCCTAATTCTATATCTCTTATTTTCATTCCTTTGGCTTATCTCTATTATTTATACTTGTTCTAATTTCTCTGCAAAAATACAGAAAAAAGTCTACCTTTGTGCAGTTTATCTATTTTGTATGAGAGAAACTATCAGGGAGATAGACTTCTGAAAGCTGTGTTTTTATGACTGAATAGATAAACAATATGTTTTATTACTATGTTTTAAAATTATGAATTATAAATTAGAAGACTTTGAAATAATGGCTCCTGTGGGTTCACGTGAATCCCTAGCTGCTGCGATTCAAGCAGGGGCCAATTCTATCTATTTTGGGATAGAAAACTTAAATATGCGTGCTCGTTCAGCCAATACTTTTACGATTGAAGACTTGAAGGAGATTGCCGAAACTTGTGATCAGCACCAAATGCAAAGTTACCTGACAGTAAACACCATTATTTACGATAATGATATCAGTTTGATGAAGCAGATTGTTGATGCAGCCAAGGCGGCCAATATATCTGCTATCATTGCGAGTGATGTAGCTGTAATGAGCTATGCTAAAGAGATAGGACAGGAGGTTCATTTATCTACTCAGCTGAATATTACCAATGTAGAGTCTTTAAAGTTCTATGCTAACTTCGCTGATGTAGTGGTGTTAGCGCGCGAACTAAATCTAGACCAGGTGGCAGAGATTTATGAGCAAATTGTGGAGCAAAATATTTGTGGACCAAGTGGTAAGCTATTGCGTATTGAAATGTTTTGTCATGGTGCACTTTGTATGGCTGTGTCGGGCAAATGCTATCTGTCGCTTCATGAGATGGGGCATTCGGCTAATCGTGGAGCTTGCATGCAGATTTGCCGTCGTGCATATACCGTTACTGATAAGGATACGGGTATAGAGCTTGACGTAGAAAATGAATACATCATGTCCCCTAAAGATTTAAAAACGATTCACTTTATCAATAAAATGATGGATGCAGGTGTACGCGTCTTCAAGATAGAGGGGAGAGCTCGTGGTGCTGAATATGTACGTACTGTGGTGGAATGCTACAAGGAAGCTATTGCATCAGTTATCGAGGGGAGTTTTACCGATGAGAAAATAGAGTTGTGGAATGAACGCTTGAAGACTGTGTTTAATCGTGGTTTTTGGGACGGTTATTACCTTGGACAGCGCCTAGGTGAATGGAGTAAAAATTATGGTTCTGAGGCTACTGAGCGTAAAATCTATGTGGGTAAAGGAGTAAAGTACTTTAGCAATATTGAGGTGGCAGAGTTTAAGGTGGAAGCTGCTGAATTGAAGGAAGGGGATAAGCTGTTGATAACAGGACCTACAACAGGGGCTGTATTCGCAACGCTAGATGAACCTCGCGTAGATTTAAAGCCTGTAAGTGCTGTAAAGAAAGGAGAGAGCTTCTCACTAAAAATAAAAGATAAAATCCGTCCCAATGATAAATTGTTTAAATTAGTAAAAGCGGAGGATTTAAAGCGTAAGCGCTTCAATTCTTAATTAATACTAGAGTATAAAATAAAATGAAAAAGTATATTTTTGAGCTTGATTTTAAGGTGCGAGACTATGAGTGCGACCTCCAAGGTATAGTTAACAATGCTAATTATCTGCACTATTTTGAGCATACCAGGCATGAGTTTCTACACTCGGTTAATATCAATGTACTTGACTTGCATAAGCAAGGTGTAGACCCAGTCATTGCACGGGTAAATATGGCTTTAAAAGTGCCCTTGACAAGTGGTGATGAGTTTGTCTCTAAGCTATACATTACTAAAGAGCGTATAAAGTATGCTTTTCATCAAGATCTATATCGCAAATGCGATCATCGCTTGGTTGCAAAAGCTGTGATTGAAGCTGTATGCTTAGAAAATGGAAAGTTAATCCAAAGTAAGCTTTTTGATGAAGCTTTTGCTCCTTATCTTCAGTAGCTTATGATAAGGGAAGAGGTGATTTGTAGTATTGCACTGAGTCATATACCTAAATTAGGTACTGTTAATGCGAAGAGATTAATAGAAATGGCCGGTAGCGCTAGCTTGCTCTTTGAACAATCCAAAGAGTGGGTAGCAAAAGGTTTATTAGCCCCTAATTGGGGCGATGAACTCAGAAATCAAGCCCATCGATCTTATGCTGAAGCTGTCTGTGAAGAAGCAGAGCAGAAAGGTGTGGAGCTTATTCCATTGACTTCAAGTCGCTACCCGCGGCGTTTGAAAGAGTGTGAGGATGCGCCTATACTTCTATATTATAAGGGGGATACTAACTTAGATGCTTGTCGTATTATTAGTATTGTTGGGACTCGACTTATTAGTCCTTATGGACGTGAAATGTGTCAGCGTATAGTTAGTGATTTAGCTGCCTTTGATTCGAGTATCTTAGTGGTGAGTGGACTAGCTTATGGGGTAGATGTTGAAGCTCATACAGCTGCTCTGAAATGTGGTTTAAATACGCTTGGAGTTTTGGCACATGGGCTTGATCAAATTTATCCAAGTCGGCATCGCAATATAGCAGTGCAAATGGTGGCAAAAGGTGGATTACTCACCGAGTTTCCTTTTAATACTCATCCCACACGTTTTAGCTTTGTGAGTAGAAATCGGATCGTTGCAGGGCTTAGTGATGCTACTATTGTTATTGAGTCTGCACAAAAAGGGGGATCCTTGATCACAGCAGATTTGGCTAATGGTTATAATCGTGACTGCTTTGCTGTACCTGGTAGAGTTAGTGATCAGTTGTCTGTGGGTTGTAATCAACTTATTAAAGAAGATAAAGCAATTCTTATTGAGTCTGGTGTAGATGTTATCAACTACTTAGGTTGGCATAATAAAAAGAAAACCTCTTTTGTTAAGCAGCAGGAATTATTTATCCCTAATCTTAGCGAAGAGGAAGAGCGACTTGTTTCTTTATTCAGAGAAAAAGGTGATTTGCTTCTGGATAATTTGGTCGTTATGAGTGATATTCCTATCCATCAGCTACACCCCATCCTTTTTGAATTGGAGATGAAGGGTGTTATTCAAGCTCAAGTTGGTGGTACTTACCATCTAGTATAAACGCTTTCTATAGGAACCTAATAATAAAAAAAGCAGTAAAGATAATTCTTTACTGCTTTTTTGTGGGCCATCTAGGGATTGAACCTAGCACCTCCAGATTATGAGTCTGTTGCTCTAACCGACTGAGCTAATGGCCCGCAAACGCTATCCTTATGTAGCGTGTGCAAAAATAAGGTATTCTATTTAATCATGCAAGAGTTCTTGCTAAAAATTTTAGAATTTGTAAGTGCGATTGGGATTTTTGGGAAACCAGCCTTTCTTTACCCGTTCTTCTTGCTCAAAAACCTCTTTGATTGTCCAAAAAGAGGAGAAGGCAAAAACACCTAAGAGTGATGATATAATAATGCTTTCTACAAGCAAAGATGCTATTACACCTAATATTCCTAATACTAAGAATATCCACCAGCATTTCGTTCCCCAGTAATATTCTGCTTTAACTACTATTGGATGAAAAACACCAATGATAAGAAAGGTACAGATCCCAATAAATAGACCTGCTAAGCTGTAGTCGTTTAAAAATTCCAACATTTATTCTGAGTCTTTTTCTATCAAGATAGGTACCTCTTTCTTGATGCTTTGTTCGAGTGAAATGAGTGTTTCGGTAGCAATGACACCTTGAATCTCCTGCATTTTATTGTTGAGCAAGTCCATGAGGTGTTCATTATCTTTAGCATAGACTTTAGTGAGCATCGTATAGGCTCCTGTAGTAAAGTGACACTCTACAATCTCAGGAATTTTCTTCAACTCATCTACTACTGATTTATACATGGAGCCTCTTTCTAGTTTGATTCCAACATATGTACAAGTTCTAAATCCTAGTGATTTAGGGTTGACATGATATCCTGAGCCTATGATGACTCCTTCGTCAATCAGTCTTTGTACTCTTTGGTGAATTGCTGCACGTGACACTCCACACTCAGCAGCTACATCTTTAAATGGTATTCGTGCGTTTTGTGATATGATATTTAAGATTTGCTTATCTAGCTTATCAATTTTACTCATGATAAAAGGTTTTAAAAATGCTGTTTTACAATCAAAAGGTAAGCAAATATAGCTATAAAATTCCTTTAAAATGTGTTTTTGTCAAAATAAAAAGAGAAGACCCCTATGAGTCTTCTCTTTCAAATATGCTTAATTTATCCTTTATAGGGATTATTTATCATTGCTTTCAACACCTAGGATTTCTACGGTAAAAATTAAAGCAGAATAAGGTTTGATTTCACTAGCAGGATGTGGATTAGTACCATATCCTAGTTCTTGTGGAATGAAAATTTCCCATTTGTCACCCACTTTCATTAGCTCAAGCGCTTCTGTAAAGCCTGCAACTAATCCTTTGGTGCCTGGGAACTCTACTTCTTCATTGCTATCAAAAACAGTTCCATCAATTAGTTTTCCTTCGTAGCTAAGTTTGATTTTATGATCAGCTTGTATAGCTTCTCCATCGCCACTCTCAATTACTTTATATTGAAGGCCACTCTCTGTAACAACTACACCTTCCTTTTTAGCGTTTTCAGCTAAGAAATCTTCATTTTCTTTTTTAAGGTCAGCATAAGCTGTTTCTGAATATTCTTCTTTTAGTGTATTGAAGTTTTCTTCCGTAAGAATACTTTGTATATCTTCTATTTTAGGCTCATTGCCTTGTAGTGCATCTAGAAGCGCAGCTAAAATATTGGCCTTGTTGATTTTGTTAGCTTCTTCATCACCAAATACATTTTGATTTACACCTTTGGCGATATCATCAATAGCTTGACCTATATTTACACCTAGTGCATAAGCTTTTTCCTTTTTAGAGGTTGATTTGTAACCATCTTTTACACCTTTGATTACATCAGCCATTACGTCTTCTCCTAGCTGCTGTTCAATTCCGCTCTTCATTTGTGCTGGAAATTGAGTCATACCAATAGCGTAAGAAATAGAGTCTAATTTGTTATCCATTTTAGCTTGACCTGCTGGCACGCCAGTAGAGCAAGCGCTTAAACCAACTGTTGCAGCAAGTGCAACTGCTCCTAATTTTAAACTTTTCATTGTATTTTTTATTTTATAAGATTTCGATTAATTCAACATCAAAAATAAGTGTGCTGTAGGGAGGAATTACATTTCCTGCTCCATTGGCACCATAACCTAGCTCTGAAGGTATATAAAGTCTCCACTTAGCTCCCTCACCCATTAGTTGAAGTGCTTCTACCCAACCTGGTATTACTTGGTTAACACCAAATGTTGCTGGCTCACCTCTTTTGTAAGAGCTATCAAACACCTGGTCATTAATGAGTTTTCCTTCGTAGTGACATTTTACCTGATCACTCGCAGAAGGTTTTTTATCATTTCCTTCTTTAAGAACCTCATATTGGAGTCCACTATCTAGTGTTATAACACCTTCTTTTTTTGCATTATCTGCAAAGAATGCTTTTTCAGCCTCATGAGTTTCTGTAGCTATCTTCTCTTGAATTTTAGCAAACTCTGTTTGTACGATTACCTGTGCTTCTTTGTGGCTGATTGCTGGTTCTTTGCCTTCAAGGATATCCTTAATAGCTTGTGCAAAATCTTCAACTGATAGGTTTGTTGCACCCATGCCTAAAAGATTTTGACCTATACCCAGGCCTAATGCATAACTAAATTTGTCCATATTATATATTATCTTACAGTCTATTAGAAAGTAATTGGTTTCTCAATCAACTTTCCGTAAATTAGAAATTAAGATACAAATTTAGGGGTTTTTATTGGATTCCCCTTATGAAAGTCTGTATTATTTAGTATAGTAGTTATACGCATTTTAAGAAAGGAAGATATGAAGAAGAAATTAGTTGTGTTAACTGGAGCAGGAATGAGTAAAGAAAGTGGAATTGACACTTTTAGAGGCTCAGGTGGGCTATGGGGTAAATATCCCGTGGAACAAGTGGCTACGCCTGAAGGTTTTCAAAGAGATCCAGAATTAGTTATAAATTTTTATAATGAACGTCGTCATGAATTAGATCAGGTTAAGCCTAATGAGGGACATTATTTGTTAGCTCAGATGGAACAAGATTTTGATATTAGTATTATTACTCAGAATGTAGACAACCTACATGAACGAGCTGGGAGCAGCCATGTGGTCCACTTGCATGGAGTTTTGACAAAAGGTTGTTCTAGCCTTGACCCTAATGATCCTCGTTTTATAGAGGATTTAAAGCCAGGGGTTGATATGAAATTAGGTGACAAGGCGGGGGATGGCTCACAGTTACGTCCGTATATTGTATGGTTTGGAGAAGCAGTTCCTGAGATTGAAACAGCTGTTCCCTTAGTAAGAGAGGCTGATATCTTTGTGATTATTGGGACCTCGATGAATGTATATCCTGCTGCAGGCTTAATGAATTTCTTAAGTCCTGGAGTTCCTGCCTATCTCATAGATCCTATGCAGGTTAATATCCCAGATATGAGGGGCATTACTCATATCCAAAAAGGAGCTTCAAAAGGAGTGGAGGAGCTTTGGAGGATTATAAAATAGGCTTTACTTTTTTAGTAGAGCCCTTATTACAAACCAAAGGTGTTGCCAACAGGTGCTAAATAGTCCGTAGTGCTTTTGCATGATGCGAAAGCGTTCTATTAAGGATGCTCTTCGATTTTGGGTAGTCAAGCCGTCTTCTAGGTAGTCTATTTGTACCTGTTTGGTATAGTAGGTGCTTTCTGTTTTTTTGAGAATTTCTATGCACCAGTCAAAGTCTGCAGAAAATCGATACTTGAGCTTATACTTTGGGCATAATGCTAGCTTGGGTAAAAAAGCTTGGTGACACACGAGCATTCCTTGCTTAAAGCTTTTCCAATTTAAATCTGTGGGAGGAGAAAGTCTTCTCATCCGAACGAATTGTCCTTTGTTGTCTACTATGGCTGTGTCTCCGTATACAACGTCGGGAAAAGTAGGTTGACTATTTACTTTTTTAGCCACCTCTTCGAGTGTGTTTTTTTGGTGAAAAACATCACCTGCATTAAGAAAGCACAAATAGACTCCACGAGCTTGGTCTATGCCTTTATTCATGGCATCATACAGTCCTTTGTCAGGCTCAGATATAAGCTTGTCTATAGCATGTTTGTATCGATCTATAATGGATAGCGTTCTGTCTTTTGAGGCTCCATCAATAATAATATATTCGAGTTGTTTACAGGTCTGATCTTGAACAGATTGAATTGTTCTTTCTATAGTCTTCTCTGCATTGTAGCTCACTGTTATAATGCTAAATAAGGGCTTATCTGGGCTCATTCGTGTCTATGATTTGATTGTATAGATCAATGTACTTTTTGGCTATTGTACTTTCGCTAAAGTTTTCTATGACTTTACGACGAGATTCGGTGCTTAACCCTTGGTTTTTATTACTGTTAAGTGTCCATTTCATACCTTCTGCTAAGTCTGTACTTGATTTGTAGTTAGCTACATAACCATTGTGGAGGTGATCAATCAGTTCAGGAATTCCTCCAATGTTGAATCCCACACAGGGTGTTCCACAAGACATAGCTTCCATGATAGAGTTGGGTAGGTTCTCCTCCAAAGAAGGTAAGACAAAAATATCTACGGCATTGTAGAGCTTAATTAATCTGCGTTCATCTTTTACATAGCCCAATGAAAAGGTGGGGAGTGTAAACTCATCTTTTAGTTGCTCAGAATCTTTTCCGTACAATACGATACCTATGGGCTTTGTACTTGTTTGTCTTAGCTCTAAGCAGGCATTGATAAAGTACTGTATCCCTTTTCGTAGGTTTGTGGTCTTTACAGCACCAAAAAGAATGAGGTGGTGATCCTCTGGTAGATTAAATTCTTTTCTACAGGCATTCATATTTGCTATTTGATAAAGGGAGGTATCGATGGGGTTAGGTATATTAAGGCAGTTTTGTTCTTTGCTAAGTGTGCTAGTCTGTGCTTTTTGAGTTAGCCACTGACTACAGCCCACGAAGTTTATTTTGCCTTGCTTATATATAGCTAGCTTTTTATGAAATGTATGATAAGAAAGGTCCTTATGCTTGTCTGAGCTTAGAAATGGACAGTTGCCACACTCCTGCGTGTATTTGGTGCAAGACCTTGAGTGGTGACAAATGCCAGTAATAGGCCACATGTCATGCATGGTCCAAACGATGGGCTTTCCCGACCGAATAATATTATTTAATTCAGCCAAAGATAGAAAACCCTGATTAAACCAGTGCAGGTGTATGATATCAGCTTCTTGAAATTCGGGAAGATGGACGATAGACGACCCTGTATTGGCGAGTGAAACAGCAAAAAGATTCTTCTTATTAAACTTATTGGCACGCCAGATGCGAAATCGCTCATATAGAAAGTTGTAAGTTAGTTTGGTCGTTTGATCTATTGCAGTCACATTATAATCGTTGCTGGTCTTGTCTCGTACGAGCATATTAACTTTAAGATGTTCTTTATTTAAGGCCTGCATTAGACGCTTGGCGGCTATAGCTGCACCTCCCAGCTGATCAGATGTGTTTATAAAAAGAATGTTCATAAGAATTACTTGTCAATACTGTTTGAGGATAACTAAGTCTAAGTTACAAAATAGAAAAATAAAAGAGACTTCTTTTTTAGTTTAATAACAGCTTCTTTAGGTATTCAAAGGTTTCAAGGAGGATGCTGTTTTTGAAAAATGCTAGTAAGCTAAGGTATGCGCTGGCTGTAATTGCTATTTTTGATAAAATTAATAGGTAAATATTATGGATGCTTTGTGTAAGTAAGTGACTGATTGCTAGAGATAAGATTATACTTAGCAAAAAGGGTAGAATACTTGTAAATAAGACTTTCCAGCTCAAGGAGATTTCTTGCCTACTAATAAGGAACCAAATAAAGAACCACATAATTTGTACACAGACCGAAGCAATTACCATCGTGCGTATTCCATAGGGGTATAAGCTTAAGGCTAAAGCCAGTTGGACTGCGCCAAAGCTTATGGTATTCCACATATAGACAGAAGATTTTCCTCGACTAATAATGAGATTGCCCAAAAGATTGCTGAGTGGCATAAAAGCACCACCTATACATAGAATCTGTAGGATATAAGCACTTTGCATCCATTTTTCGGTGAGTGCTATAGCGATAAATTCAGGAGCAATATATGCTAGGCCCCATAGGGCAGGAAAGCTGACAAATGCAGTAAAGGCCAGCATTTTTTTGAGTATCCTTACTTGTCGCTCTTGGTCTTTGACTACATTACTCAATACGGGCTGTGCTACGCCCTGAATCATTTCACTAACTACAGAGCTACCCATTAAGTTCCATTTGTTAGCTTGTGAGAAATAACCTACTTCAACTCGATTGTAAAAGCGTCCAATGAGTATATTGAAAACGTGATTGTTTAGGTGTGTGCATATTTTAGTGACTAAGATTCTACTACTAAAGGGAAGCATTTCTCGAATAGGCTGAAAAGAAAACTGAAGAGTAGGTCTCCATTTGCTAAAGAACCAGAATAAACTGTTGGTACATAAAATGTAACTCAAGTGCTGAATAGCTAGCCCCCAGTAGGCAAAACCCTGATAGGCAAGAATAATTCCTAATGAACCTGAAAAAATAAGTCCTACAATCATAGCTATAGCGCGTTGCTTGACCATTAGGTTTTTAAATAAGTAGGCATTTTGAGCAGTGCCAAAGCTAGAGAACAGAAAGCCTAAAAAAAGTATTCTGGCCAAAGGGGTGAGCTCAGGAATGTGGAAAAATTGGGCGAGTAAAGGAGCAGCAAAAAACAAGATAAGGTAGAGTGTGAGTCCTATTAAGCTGCTACACCAAAAGACAGCATTGTAATCTTTTGAGCTTGGGTTCTTTTTATTTGCTAATGCCTGAGTAAATCCACTCTCTTGTAGAGTACTTGCAATAAGGGTGAAAATTGTTAATACCCCAATTACACCATAGTCCTCCACATTAAGAATACGACTAAGCCATATTCCAAAAAAAAGATTCAGTAGTTGCTGTAGGCCATTACTAAATCCGCCCCAAAGAATACCTTTAGTGGTCTTTTCTTTTAAAGAATCCTGTTTACTCATAATAAAAAAGCACTAGCTATGATTTCATAACTAGTGCTAATGTATAAAACTATTCTTAATTAATTTGGCTTCCTGGCTTTACTTCTTTAGCAGGAATGATTGATACTAATTCTCCGTCATTGTTTTCGGCAAAGAGAATCATTCCTTCAGAAACAACACCTCTTAGCTTTCTTGGAGGGAGGTTTGCTATGAAGCAAAGTTGTTTGCCTATTAGTTCCTCTGGCTGGTAAAACTTAGCTACGCCTGAAACAATTGTACGAGTTTCCAAACCGTCATCAATCTTAAACTCAAGAAGCTTGTCTGCTTTTGGTACTTTTTTACAAGCTAAGACTGTACCTACACGTAAATCCATTTTCGTGAAATCATCAAAAACAATGTCTTTTTTAATGGGTTGAGCACGGTAGTTTTGCTCCTCATTTTCCTGCTTGATTCGTGCAAGTCGGTCTAGTTGTATTTGAATTTCATCATCTTCTATTTTTTGGAATAGTAGTTGAGCTTTATTGATTTGATGGTCATTTGTTAGTAAGTCTAACTTACCTAAGTCATTCCAGTCAAATGATTCCATATTAAGCATTTCTCTTAGTTTGGCAGAGCTAAAAGGTAGGAAAGGTTCAAATGCAATAGCTAAGTTAGCTACTAATTGTAGGCTAATATTTAAAATAGTACCTACGCGTTCTAGGTCTGTTTTAGCGACTTTCCATGGCTCTGTATCTGCTAGATACTTATTGCCAATACGGGCTAAGTTCATGGCTTCTTTTTGAGCTTCTCTGAACTTAAAGTTGTTGAGTAGTTTCTCCACTCTAGCTTTGATTTCTCTAAAGCTTTCGATGATTTCCTTGTCGTATTCTGTAAGAGTTAGACGACTTGGAACTTTACCTTCAAAGTACTTGTGAGTTAGGACCAGAGCTCGATTGACAAAGTTACCATAAACGGCTACTAGTTCATTATTGTTTCTAGCTTGAAAATCTTTCCATGTAAAATCATTATCCTTAGTTTCGGGAGCATTGGCGGTGAGTACGTAGCGAAGTACATCCTGTTTGCCTGGAAAATCTTTCAAGTACTCGTGGAGCCATACTGCCCAGTTCTTAGAGGTTGATATTTTATCCCCTTCTAAGTTCAAGAATTCATTGCTAGGTACGTTGTCGGGAAGGATATAGCTACCTTCAGCTTTTAACATTGCTGGGAATACGATGCAGTGGAATACGATATTATCTTTACCGATAAAATGGATTAGACGAGTGTCTTTGTCTTTCCACCACTTCTCCCAATCATTAGGGAGTAATTCTTTGGTGTTTGAGATGTAGCCAATAGGAGCATCAAACCATACATAAAGAACTTTTCCTTCAGCACCTTCAACGGGAACAGGTATGCCCCAATTAAGGTCCCTACTTACAGCCCTTGGATGTAAGCCCATATCAAGCCAGCTTTTGCATTGTCCATACACATTAGGGCGCCACTCCTTGTGATCTTCAAGGATCCATTTGCTAAGCCATTCTTCGTGTTTGTCTAAGGGGAGATACCAGTGCTTAGTCTCTCGCATCACTGGTTTTGAACCTGTTATGGTGCTGACAGGCTTAATCAAATCAGTAGGGTTCAGTGAGGTTCCGCATTTTTCGCACTGATCACCATAAGCTCCTTCTGCATGGCAGTGAGGGCATTCTCCTGTGATGTATCTGTCTGCCAAGAATGTTTCTGCTTTCTCATCGTAGTACTGCTCAGAAGTTTGCTCTACAAATTCACCTTTATCATAAAGGGTTTTAAAGAAATCTGAAGCCATTTGATGATGTGTGTCAGAGGTTGTTCTGCCATATACATCAAATGAGATACCGAATTCTTGAAAAGAATCTTTTATTAAGTTGTGGTATCGGTCAACGATGTCTTGGGGAGTAAGGCCTTCTTTTTTTGCACGTATAGTAATAGGAACACCATGTTCATCAGATCCTCCAATAAAGAGCACCTCTTCTTTTTTAAGTCTGAGGTATCTCACATAAATATCAGCAGGAATATATACTCCAGCCATGTGTCCTATGTGTACAGGACCATTTGCATAGGGTAGAGCAGAAGTAACAGTGGTTCGCTTAAATTTATTTTCCATTCTATCTCTTAAATTATCTGATTTGACATTTTCATACAAAGATAGCACCTTTTCAAGCTAAATTACTTTAATCTATGAATTTAATGTGTGAATAGAAGCTTGAAATATTAGCTTATCTAGCCCAGTTTTCACGGTCTAAGTTTCTATAATTGATAGCTTCGGCAAGGTGGCTGGGCTCAATATGTTCTTTTTTATCTAAATCTGCAATGGTTCGAGCTACTTTTAAAATGCGGTCATAGGCCCTAGCCGATAAGTTGAGGCGATCCATGGCTGTCTTTAGCAGCTGTAACCCCTGCTCACTAGGCTGGGCATATTTAGCCAAAAGGCGTGGAGTCATCTGTGCATTACAAAAGATATCTGACTCTTCTTTATAGCGTTGTTCTTGTATTAGTCTAGCAGCCAGTACTCGTTGTTGTATATCTTTGCTTGACTCTTCTGGCCTTTTATCAGAGATTTGCTCAAAGCTGACAGGAATAATTTCAATCTGAATATCTATTCGATCAAGTAGTGGCCCAGACACTTTGTTTAGGTATTTTTGAACCTGCCCGGGATTACATACACAAGCTTTTGTTGGATGGTTGTAGTAGCCACAAGGACAGGGGTTCATAGAAGCAACCAGCATAAAACTAGCAGGATAATCTACGCTACACCTAACACGTGAGATAGTGATTTTTCGATCTTCTAGGGGTTGTCGTAGGACCTCCAGTACATTCCTAGAAAACTCAGGTAATTCATCAAGAAATAGTACTCCGTGATGAGCTAAGCTTATTTCTCCGGGTTGGGGGTAAGCCCCTCCACCAGCCATAGCCACCGTTGATGTACTGTGGTGTGGAGCTCGAAATGGGCGGGAACTAATGAGCGAAGTTCCTTTGTCTAGTTTTCCAGCCACTGAATGTATCTTAGTAGTTTCTAGGCTTTCGCCCAAGGAAAGAGGTGGGAGAATAGAAGGGAGGCGCTTTGCCATCATAGACTTACCACTTCCCGGAGGTCCAACCATAATGAGGTTATGGCCACCAGCTGCTGCAACTTCTAATGCCCGTTTTACCGAGCTTTGCCCTTTGACCTCTGAAAAATCAAAGTCAAAAACCGACTGTTGTTTATAGAACTCCTCTCGTGTATTTAAAACAGTGGGCTCTATTTTTTGCTCTCCTTGGAAGAAGTCTATGACTTCAGTAATGTGACTAACCCCTAGTACTTGTAAATCATTAACAACTGCAGCCTCAAGCGCGTTGTCTTTGGGTAATATAAACCCCTCAAAACCGAGCTCTCTTGCTTTTATTGCGATGGGTAAGGCACCTTTTATGGGGCGAATAGAGCCATCTAGGCTAAGTTCTCCCATAATGATGTACTTTTCGATGAGGTCTAGCCCTATACTCTTAGTTGAGGCTAACATACCCATAGCCAAAGGAAGGTCATAGGCTGATCCCTCTTTGCGAACATCTGCTGGGGCCATGTTGATAACAATTTGTGTGGTTGGTAGCTTATAGCCAGATACGTCAAGGGCGGATAAGATGCGTTGGTGACTCTCTTTTACAGCTGAATCGGGTAATCCTACGAGGTAGAACATACAGCCTCGTGAGCTATTGACCTCAATAGTGATCAACATAGCATCTACCCCTTGGACTGTAGCTCCAAAGGTTTTAATAAGCATGTGTTAAGATTTAAGTGTTATTTGATTTTTTTCTTTGTGTTAAAAGTCTTCTCTAAAAAAGAGTGAATAGAGTCAACAGGAATATCCCTAGCCTCAATAGTCCCGTGTTTGTTGATGAGATAGGTGGTTGGAAGCTTCATTAATCCATATCTATCTGCTACTTTAGATTCAAGACCATCCAAATCGTAAGCTATTTTCCAGCTGATGGTATCTCTTTTTAGAACTTCTTGTAGGGCAAGAGTATCTCTATCAAGATTAATCCCTAGTATTTCAAAGTCCTTTTGTTTCTTCCATGTTTTGTAGAGGCTCTTAAGTTCTTGATTGAGTTGATTGCTTTGCTGGTCCCAACTAGCCCAAAAATAGAGTAGATAGGTTTTGTTATTAAAATCTTTTTTATCAAACTTTTTGCCGTCAAATGAGGGAACGTTGAAGAACAGTGCACTTCTACCTACTTGAGCACGTTGAGCTCGTGTAAGCAGAGTTTGAATTTCCTCTACATCTTGCCTATCTTTTAAGATGCCAGGTAGCTTATCTATGAGCTCTTCTATTTGCTTATAATCAGGTTCTGGAGTCCAAGCTAAATACGCTTGAATAGCCCCAATGCTACTCATAGAGAAAGGGTGAGCTGTGATATAGTCTTCGAGGGTTTGATTTTTTAAGGAATCGGGTAGTTCGGCAAGTGTATTTCTTAGTTGCTCATAATCCCTGTTTATAGGGCTATCGGCAGTTATTAGCCTTGTAGAGTCAGTAGTATCCCTTAAGATTGTAATTTGATTATTAGGTGTAAGAAATAAGGGCCTTTCTTGAAAAGTCTTGGAATAGAGAAAAGCTATAATAGTAGTATCTATATCTAGCTGATGGATGAACTCGCCTTTATGTACATATATCGTGTCCAATTGATCGTAAAAGCGATCAGTTCCATAGAGATATAGGGTATCATTGATATCTCCTAGTTTACCTATAAGGGCTGTGCCAGATAGCTTGTTGTCTTTGCTACAAGCCCCACATATTCCTATAAGTATACAGCTAAGTAAGATGTGATAGATGCTTTTCTTCATACTCTTCTTTTGATTTGTACGAAGATACATATATTCCATAAAAAAAAGACGCTGTAAAAGATTTAATCTTACAGCGTCTTTTGTATTTGTTTTAAAAAATAGTATTTCTATTTTTTCTCTTCTTTTTTCTTGTTCATAATTAAGTAAGCAACAGGAGAAGCTACAAACAATGAAGATAAGGTACCAAAAACGACACCTAAAATCATAGCAAATGAGAAGCTTCTGATTGAGTCACCACCAATAATGAAGATACACAGTAATACAATCAGTGTACTGAATGAAGTGTTGATTGTACGAGCTAGTGTTGTATTCAAAGAGTCATTGAATAACTGGAACTTATCCCGCTTAGGGAATAGGCCAAAATACTCTCTGACACGGTCAAAAATAACCACCTTGTCATTAATAGAATAACCGATAGCTGTTAGAATAGCACCAATGAAGGTCTGGTCTATCTCTAATGAGAAAGGTAAGAATGTACCCCAGAATAAGGAGTAAACACCTAATATCATAAGTGTATCACTAGCAAGAGCTACTACTGAACCCACACTATAAGCAATGTTACGGAATCGAATAAGGATATAGAGTCCGATAGCTAGTAGCGCAAGTATAACTGACCAAAAAGCTCCTGTCTTGATGTCATCAGCAATACTAGGACCTACTTTTTGTGAGCTTATGATACTACCACCTGTATGGTTTTCACGGTCGATAAAGATTTCTAAATCTATATCTTGAGTGAGTAGAGGCTGTAGTGTTTCAAAAAGTACTTCTTCAATTTCTGAGTCGATCGTTTCACTGTTTTCTTCGATTCGATAGTTTGTACTAATACGCACTGTTTTTCCATCAGTACCAATAGCTACAACGCTAACTGTTGCTTCATCACCAAACTTATCAGCGATAAGGCTACGAACTTGTTCTGGCTCAACTTCGTTTTCGAACTGTACTTTAAAGTTACGACCACCAGTAAAGTCAATACTTTGGCTCAGTCCTCTAAAAGCTAGAGAACCCACACAAATAACAAGTACTATACCTAAAATAGCAAAGTATTTTTTGTTGTGAGCCATAAAGTTAAACTTAGGATCAACAAGCATATTCTTTGAAATAGGCGAGCTGAAGGTAAGCTTCTCTAGTGTCTTAGGGCCAATCACTCGTTGATAGACATATCTAGTTAAGAATACAGCTGTAAAGAAAGAGATTGTAATACCTATTATTAAAGTTGTAGCGAAACCTTTGATAGGTCCTGTACCAAAGTTAAATAAGATGATACCTGTAATAATAGAAGTTACGTTTGAGTCTAAAATAGCAGAGAAAGCGTTGGCATAACCATCTGCTATAGCCACTTTAATCCCTTTGCCAGCTCTTAGCTCCTCTTTGGTTCTTTCATAAATAAGCACGTTAGCATCCACTGCCATACCTAAAGCTAAAACCATACCTGCTATACCAGATAGTGTTAAGGCAGCTTGGAAAGAAGCTAAAACTCCTAAAGTGAAGAAAAGATTGAATATAAGAGCACCATTAGCTACCATACCAGGAATAATACCATAGATAGAGCACATATAGACCATAAGGAGTACAAGTGCAACAGCGAATGACATAATACCTGCATTAATAGATGCTTGTCCTAGTGAAGGTCCTATAATTTCTTCCTGTACAATACGTGCAGGTGCAGGCATTTTACCAGACTTTAGAACGTTAGCAAGGTCGGTAGTTTCATCTACAGTAAAGTTACCTGAAATTTGAGAACGTCCACCTGTAATTTCATCATTTACATTTGGTGCTGAATAGACATAGCCATCTAGTGCAATAGCTATAGCTCTGCCTTTATTCTTTTTAGTTAGTTGAGCCCACTTTCTGGCACCGTCACTATTCATGACCATAGACACAACAGGATTGTTGTATTGATCATACTCGCTCTTAGCATCTGTAACAACATCTCCCTCAAGAGGAGCTTTACCACTACGATCAGTTACTTTGATAGCATATAGCGTTAGTAATCCAGAATCTTTTTCAGGAGCTACGGCCCATTTGAGACTTAAATTAGAAGGAAGAACCTTAAGTACTTCAGGTCTATTCAAGTAGTTATTGATTGTGGCTGTATCTTTAATTGCTGCTTGACCTGCAATTGCTGAAGATCCATAGGGAAGGATGTGCAATTTGCTAAGAAGCGGGCTGTTTACTGTTTCGGCCTTGCTGTGAAGCTCTTCTATTTGTTTAGCAATAGCTAGGCTGTCAGCGCCCTCTTCTAATTGGGCGAGCAACTCATTTTCCTTTTTCTCAATATGGGTTGTAGCTTGAAGAGTTTTAGCTAAAACATTATCTGCACTTTGGAGTGAAGGCATAACCTCTGCACTTGTGTAGGTTTCCCAAAATTCTAGGTTGGCTGAACCTTGAAGGAGCTTACGCACACGAGCTGGTTCTTTAATACCAGGAAGCTCAATCATGATACGTCCCAAGCCACCCTCTAATTGTTGAATATTAGGCTGTACTACACCGAAGCGGTCAATACGTGTTCTAAGTACGTTAAATGAGTTGTCAACAGCTGTCTTCACTTCTTTGCGAAGTATTTTGATAACTTCTGCATCTGATGTGTTTTGTGTTACTTGACCTTTAAGCTGTTTAGTTGCAAAGATTGAAGCTAAGCTTTTGCCTGGAGCTTCTTTTTTAAACTCTTTTGCGAAAACAGTAATTAAGTCATCTTGGCTAGATATAGCTAAGCGATTGGCTGTTTCAAGCGCGTTGTTAAATTCTTCGTCAGGTTTGTTATCTGCTAAAGTGCGAATTACGTCTGGAACCGATACTTCGAGGATAACATTCATACCACCTTTAAGGTCAAGGCCAAGGCCTACTTCCATTTCACGGCTCTCTTTTAGGGTATAACCCAGCCACACTTTTTTGTTAGCTAAGGAGTCTAGATACTCTTGTTGGCGAATTTCATCTCCATTAGCATATTCTTCAGCTTTCGCCATATAATGACTAGTAACCACAGAAAATGAGAGATAAAACGCACAAACTAGTGAGAGTAATCCCGCAAAAACTGCCGCAAAAACTGATAAATGTTTTTTGTTTTGCATTTTTACTTTTTTGTTTATGATTATTTTATAATTTATTATTTCTTAGATGTATACTACTTCAAGTTTGCAAATATAGCTTTTTTTTACACTCATTTATAATGCATTGCCAAATATTTGGTAAATAGAAGCGTTTAGGTTTAAATCCCTCCATTATTTGGTGTTAGCTAGGGTTTTCATACTCAAAAGTAGAGGCTTTTTATAAGGTAGAGGGACCTGTTATAAGACTTTGGGGTGTTTTGGACTAGATAGGAGAGTGGATTAAACAAAAAAGAGAGTGCGAGCACTCTCTTTTTGTTTGTTTAGTAATAAGGTGAATTTAATTAATTAATCCACGATCTCTGAGCATAGGCTCTAGTTTGGGCTCATGTCCTCTAAATTTAACATAGAGTGTCATAGGGTCTTCACTGTTCCCTTTTTCAAGGATGTTTTCTTTAAACTTTCTGGCTGTCTCGGCGTCAAAAATTCCATTTTCTTTGAACGCTTCAAAAGCATCAGCATCCAAAACATTTGCCCATAGATAGCTATAGTACCCAGCTGCATAACCGCCTACTATATGCTTGAAGTAAGTCGTTCTATACCTTGGCGGAATTTGCTCTATTAAGCCTAATTTACTCATGGCTTGATTCTCAAACTCAACGACATCTAAATCATCACTTATTTCAGTCAGGTTATGGAGGTTCATATCTAAGATTGCAGCAGCAAGTAGCTCGGTCACTCTAAAGCCCTCATTAAACGTAACTTGCTTCTGTATCTTTTCAATGAGCTCATCTGAGATAGGTTCGTTTGTTTGATAATGTCTTGCGTACGACTTTAATACATCCTTTTCTAAAGCCCAGTGTTCGTTAATCTGTGAAGGCAGTTCAACAAAGTCACGAGAGACACTTGTCCCAGATATGCCAGCATAATTACATTTACTTAATAATCCGTGTAGGCCATGACCTAATTCATGGAATAAAGTACGTACCTCATCTAGTGTAAGTAATGAAGGAGTTGATGCCGTAGGTTTCGTAAAGCTAGCCACATTATAGATGTGTGGGCGGATATCTTGGCCATCCTTTACTTTTTGGCCCCTAAAAGAGCTCATCCAAGCACCACTCTGTTTGCCAGCTCGTGGAAAGTAATCAACATAAAATATACCTATGTGATTGTCGTTATTGTCTTTTACCTCAAATACTTCTACGTCGGGATTGTAAACAGGAATGTCAGTAAGTTGTGTAAAGCTAATGTTATAAAGTTTGCTAGCTACATTAAATGCTCCATTGCGAACATTTTCTAGTTTGAAGTAAGGCTTTATCTCATCTTCGCTCAGGCTATACTTTGCCTCTCTTAGCTTTGTAGTATAATACCACCAGTCCCAGCCTTCAAGCTTTTCTCCTTTACCTTCCTTATCCATTAAGGCCTGGAGTTCTGCGGCTTCTTTTTTTGCACTCGGCAAAGCATACTCCCACAGATTGCTTAAGAAATCCATAACTGTTTTAGAATCCTTAGCCATGTTACGGTCTAATACATAATTAGCGTAATTATCATATCCTAAAAGTTTTGCTTTCTCTAAGCGTAGCTTGATGATATCTGTAATAATCTGCTTGTTGTTATTTTCATTCTCATTATTTCCTCTATTTATGTAGGCTGTGAAGAGCTGCTTACGTAGCTCCCTGTTTTCGGCATTTTGTAAGAAGGGTAAGCGGCTTGAGTTGTGAAGTGTTACCAGCCACTTGCCTTCTTGCCCAGCTGCTTTAGCTTCTGCTGCAGCATTCTCGATATAGCTTTCCGATAAGCCGGCCAAATCTTCTTCCTTGTCAATAAAAAGCTGGAAGGAGTTGTCTTCATTCAAGAGGTTCTTTTCAAAGTTAAAAGTAAGAGATGAAAGCTCCTTATTGATGGCTTTAAATCTTTCTTTATCGCTATCATTTAGTTTAGCTCCAGAGCGAATAAATGCGTTGTAGGTGTTGTCTAAGAGTCTGCTTTGCTCTGTGCTAAGATTTAATTGATCTCTTTTCTCATAGACTTCATCTACTTTTTTAAATAGGGCATCATTTAAGTAAATACTTGCTTGATGTTCAGATCGAATAGGTAGAAGCTCTGCTTTTATTGCTTGTAGTTCATCATTAGTGTCTGCACTGGTCAGACCAGAAAATATTCTACTAACACGGTTCAATGTTTCTGCACTATTATCTAGAGCAACAATAACATTTTCAAAAGAGGCCTCCTCTGGATTGTCAACAATTGCTTTAATCGCCTCATTTTGCTCCTTGAAGCCTTGCTCAAATGCAGGTTTGTAGTGCTTCGTTTTGATTAAATCAAAAGGGGGAACACCAAACTTAGTTGTAAACTCAGAAAGTAGAGGGTTGTCACTTTCTGTAGGTGTAGTAGTACAGGAGTACATCATACAGCTTGCAGCTAAAATTAATAGAGTTTTTTTCATTTTATAGCACATTTATGTGTTATTAATTAGCAATATACGACCATATTGGATAGTGGTCTGATGCTTTTATAGATCTATCTACTTGGCAATTATATGCTTTTAAGTTTTTACTAATAAGGATATTGTCAATTCTAAAAAAGAACTTATTTTGATTATAAGAAATTCCTAATCCACAACCGGACTGCACGAAAGCATTAGTCAAACTGGCTTCTAATACACGGTTAGTATAGCTTAAAGGTGTATCATTGAAGTCGCCACAGACTATTACATAAGGTAATTTACTAAATTTAACGATGTTATCCACTTTTTCAGCCTGTTTTTGCCTAATTAATGCAGCTTCGACAAATTTTGAATATAAACTTTTTGTGTCTTTTATAAGTTGACCTTTATTTTCAAGCTTTAAAATACGAGCATAAACAGCTTTATCCTCTCGGGTTATTTTATTCGACTCAAGGTGGCAATTAATAAGTAGTACCTTTTCACCTTTAATAGTCAATGTATATGCGACAGCTCCATTATACGAGCTCTCTAAGTCTAGGTTGTTTGCCTCTTCTATGGGGAATTTCGAAAAAAGAGCTAAATGATTGCCTGAATGTGTTGCTCCTACCTGATGAATCTGATAGTAGGGGTAGTTAGCTAAAGCTTTAAGAATGTCTTTCTTAGTTACATGTTGGGTATTTGTTGAGCTACTATACTCTTGTAAGCAAATGATATCTGCTTGGCTATTACGTAAGTAGTTTAATACTTCATTGTTGCCCTGTTTATCCTTTACCAGACCACCAAAGCCCATAACATTGTAGGATAATACTTTTATGCTTTCTTGGGCTGGCGTGTGTTTGATATTAATAGGGCTATACTTATAGAGTTGAGGAGCAATAATTAACAAAGCGATGAGTGAGTATTGTGTTTTTTTGAAGTCAATGACTAACCACAAAACTAAAAAAAGGACTTGAACGAACACAAGGATGGGGAACCCGAGCCCAATATTTGCGAGAAGGGGTAGAGTTGTGGGATTCAAGTAAGGACTATATGCTGAAAGAATTAATAAGCCTATAGACAGTAGGTGGAGTATCAATAAAGATGATCGTAGTGGACGCAACTTTCTTTTCATTCTTGTTATTTTCCTGCATCAAAAAGCTTCTGCTTCTCTTGCTCACTTAAGTTATTATATCCAGATTCTTTGATTTTATCTAAAATCCGATCTATCTCAGCTGCATTCGCTTGCTTTCTTGCATTGTACTCGTAATCTTGGGCACGTTTACTGTTTTTGTAAGCCACCCTCATTTTTTTATTATCCTTTGCCTTTTTAATGCGCTCTTGGATAAAAACGGGTATGTCAAGTATAGCGTTTATCCATCGAGTTAAGTCTATACCTTGGCGTAAGCCTTTGGCAAAGAAGAATCCAGCCAGTGCACCACCAAGATGAGCTATGTGTCCACCAGGGTTGTCACTAATAATCATAAGTAAATCGGTCAAAACCACAAAAAGGGCTAAGTATTTAAGCTTAACACCACCCACAAAGAGTAGGCGTACGGATTCATTGGGTATTTCTGTAGCTATAGCTATAACGACTGCTAAAACAGCTGCTGAGGCACCGATAAGGTGGGCTGAGGATGCCATTGGCTGTAATATCGGAAAAACCGCATAAGCGATAAAGAAAGATATACCTCCTGCAATACCTCCAAGAAAATAAAGTCCGCGTAGATGTTTAGCTGAATAATGCCTTAAGAAAAACTGACCGAACCAGTAGAGGAGTAGCATGTTAAAGAATAAATGCAGTAGCCCAGCATGCATAAACATGTAGCTTATAAGACTCCATGGCCGTTGAACGAATAAATTAAAGTGTGCGGGAAGGCTAGTATAGAGCTGTATAAGCGAGTAATTGTAGCCAAAAAGATATAAGATTAGCTCAATGAGCTTGACTACAATAAATAGCCCCGTGTTTATATAAATAAACCGTGTGGCAATATTAGCCTGCTTAAACTTATCTTTAATGTCTGATAGTAAACCTGTCATTCCCCTTATTTTTCCAGTATAAAATTAATAGCAAACCAAAGATCATCCCTCCTAAGTGGGCGAAATGCGCCACATTGTCATTTGGATTGTTTCCTACTGCTGCAAATAGTTCAATTATGGCATAACCCACCACAAAATATTTAGCCTTGATTGGAAAAGGGAAAGGGATGATAAACAGTCTTTCGTTTGGGAACATCATACCAAACGCTAGTAGTATACCATAGACTGCTCCTGAGGCACCTACAGTGCTTGGCATTGCATTGTATAGCTGTTGTATGATATCTTTTGTGAGGGTATAGCCCATTATGTCGGCTTGCGCATGTAGGGTAGATAGGTGTGTCTGTATCTCAATAAATTGCACCAACTCTTGGACTAAACCAGCTCCTATGCCACAGACTAAATAGTAAATCAAAAATCTTTGTGGTCCCCAGACCCTTTCTAATATTCGTCCAAACATCCAAAGTGCAAACATATTAAAAAATAAGTGCGAGAATCCACCATGCATAAACATATAAGTAAATATTTGTGCAATATTAAAGTGGTCGCTCTGGAAGTAGTGGAGCCCTAGCAGGTAGTTTAGATTAATTCCATACGAAGAAGCCACAAATGTTCCTAGAAAGAACAATATATTTATGATTAGCAGGTTTTTAGTTACTGTAGGCATTGTCATTTGACCTTAAAATTTAGATTTGTTTCTAGTAAATTGATGCAAATTTACGAATAATTTCCTCTTAAATCATGCTGAAAAGTACTAGTTTCTCACTAAATAACTAATAATCGGTGTTTTAGTACCTATAATAGTTTGCTTTTAATCTTCGTTAGTATATATTTGTCAATGAGTTAAAATCATTTATATTTTATAATACTAAACAAAATTGCTATGAATAAAGCTGAATTAGTAAGTGCTATGGCTGAAAAAGCTGGCCTAAGTAAAGTAGATTCTAGAAAAGCATTAGATGCTTTTATAGAAGTAGTTTCTGACACACTAGCTAAAGGTGAAAAAGTTTCACTGATTGGTTTTGGTACTTATTCTGTATCTGAACGTAAAGCTAGAACGGGTATAAACCCAGCAACACAAAAGCCAATTAAGATACCTGCAAAAAAGGTGGCTAAGTTTAAAGCTGGTTTGGACTTAGCAAATGCTGTTAAATAAGCATTTTCTGTAAAGATATAGATTAAGGAGGCGCTATAACGCCTCCTTTTTTATTATCTTTGTGTTTAGAAATAAAACCTAAAATATGAGTATAGAAGAGAAACTTATTAGCGCGGTAGCTAAAGGCATTAAATATCTATATGGCACGGAAATATCTCCGGCCCAAGTTCAGCTACAAAAGACGAAAAAAGAGTTTGAGGGTCATTTAACTGTGGTGGTTTTTCCCTTCTTGCGTATATCCAAAAAAGCACCAGAGCTTACAGCTGAGGAGCTGGGTGGCTACTTGAAACAAAATGAACCTATTATTGCTGACTTTAATGTCATCAAAGGTTTCTTAAATCTTACAGTAGCAGCATCTTGTTGGTTGCAATTATTAAACGAAATTCATGCTGACTCACACTATGGTATAAAAACACCAAGTGAAGACAGCAAGCTTGTTATGCTTGAATACTCATCACCTAACACCAATAAGCCGCTTCACCTGGGCCATATTCGCAATAACCTTTTAGGGTATTCACTAGCGAAGATTATGGCAGCTAATGGCAATAAAGTAGTTAAAACAAACATCGTAAACGATAGAGGTATCCATATCTGTAAGTCTATGCTCGCCTGGAAGAAATATGGCAATGGAGAGACACCAGAATCTTCTGGTAAAAAAGGAGACCACTTAGTTGGCGATTATTACGTTGCTTTTGACAAACATTACAAAGCTGAGCTAGCCGCTCTTAAAGCTAAAGGCCTAAGCGATAAAGAAGCCGAAGCATCATCAGAACTTATGAAGGAGGCTCGTGAAATGCTTGTCAAGTGGGAAGCAAATGATCCAGAAACACGTGAGTTGTGGAGCAAGATGAATGGCTGGGTGTACAAAGGATTTGATGAAACCTATGAGCAACTAGGTGTTGATTTTGATAAGATCTACTATGAGTCTGAGACCTACACTGAAGGTAGAGACAAGGTTTTGGAGGGCTTAGAAAAAGGACTGTTCTTCAAAAAAGATGACGGGTCAGTATGGGCAGACCTAAGCGCTGAAGGGCTAGATGAGAAGCTTTTGCTACGTGCAGATGGAACATCTGTATACATGACTCAAGACATAGGTACAGCCAAAATGAGGTTTTCTGATTACCCTATTGATCAAATGATCTATGTGGTAGGGAATGAGCAAAACTATCACTTCCAGGTGTTATCCATTTTACTCGATAAGCTCGGATTTGAGTGGGGAAAAGACCTAGTACACTTCTCTTATGGTATGGTAGAGCTTCCTGAAGGTAAGATGAAATCTAGAGAGGGTACAGTGGTTGATGCAGACGATTTGATGGCAGAAATGATAGATACTGCAAAAGAGACTTCACAAGAACTAGGTAAGCTTGACCACATTTCTGAAGAAGAAGCCAATAATATTGCACGGATTGTAGGGCTTGGTGCTTTAAAATACTTTATCTTAAAGGTCGATGCTCGTAAGAACATGACTTTTAATCCTAAGGAGTCTATTGATTTTAATGGAAATACAGGTCCATTTATTCAATACACTTATGCACGTATTCAGTCCGTGCTAAGAAAAGCAAAAGCGACTGCGGTTCAAATTCCTGAATCTGTTGATACCTCCTTAAATGTAAGTGAGAAAGAAAGAGGTTTGATTCAATTAATAGCCGATTTCAAAGAAGTCGTAGAACAAGCAGCTCAGGATTATAGCCCATCGGGCATTGCTAACTATATTTATGAGTTAGTCAAAGAGTATAACCAGTTCTATCATGATTTCTCTATTCTAGGTGAAGATGATATGAAAATCAAACAGTTCCGTTTAGTTCTGTCTCAAACAGTAGGTGAAACAATCAAGAACGGTATGGACTTACTTGGAATAGAAGTACCAGATAGAATGTAAATTTTTTAAATTATGTTTAGTAAAGAGACATATGTGCAGCGTCGAGCCACGCTACGAAAGAATCTTGGCTCAGGAGTTTATCTATTTCTAGGAAATGATGAGCTAGCTTTAAATTATGAAGATAGCACTTTTAGATACCGTCAAGATTCTAGCTTCCTCTATTACTTTGGTCTGTCTTTTGCTGGTTTATCAGCAATTGTAGATGTAGACGAAGACAAAGATATTATTTTTGGAGATGAGCTAACTATAGATGATATTGTTTGGATGGGTACCCAACCTACACTGAAAGAGAAAAGTGAGCGAGTTGGTGTTAGCCATACACAACCCACAGCTCAGCTGGCTAACTACTTAGCGAAGGCTAAAGAGCAAGGGCGCGAAATTCACTATCTACCTCCTTATCGTCCAGAGCATAAGCTGAAACTCATGAACTTGCTTGGCCTGAAGCCTGAGCAGCAGCAAGCTTCCTATTCGTTTATGGAGGCGATAGCCAATCAGCGCAACTACAAGACAGAAGAGGAACTTGCAGAAATAGATAAGGCTTGTGATGTTACAGCAGAGATGCATATTACCGCCATGCAGGTGCTCCGACCAGGAATGAAAGAGTATGAAGTAGTGGCTGCCATGGAAGCAGTTGTGGCCAAGCATAATTACGATTTGTCCTTTGCAACAATTGCTTCAGTGAATGGGCAGACACTGCACAACCACTACCACGGCAATACTGTTCAGTCGGGACAGCTCTTCTTAATTGATGCTGGAGCTGAGACAGAGATGGGTTATGCGGGTGATATGTCTTCTACTATTCCTGTCGATCCTACATTTACTCCACGTCAGCGTGCTGTTTATGAGATTCAGAACCGCATGCATACAAGCTCAGTTAAGGCATTGAAGCCAGGAGTACGCTATGAGGATGTTTATGATCTATCGGCAGAAGTAATGGTTGAGGGGCTGAAAGATCTAGGTTTGATGAAAGGAAATGCGAAAGATGCTGTACGTGAAGGAGCTCATGCCTTGTTTTACCCACATGGCTTAGGCCACATGATGGGCTTAGACGTACATGATATGGAAAATTTTGGAGAAGAGCTTGTAGGTTATGCTGGAGGTAAGAAAAGCACACAGTTTGGACGGAAGTCACTTCGTTTAGCTCGTGAGTTAGAACCTGGTTTTGTATTTACAATAGAACCAGGGATTTACTTTATTCCAGAGCTTATTGACTTGTGGAGAGGTCAGAATAAATTCACCGACTTTATTAATTATGATGCGCTGGAAAGTTACAAAGATTTTGGTGGTATTCGTAATGAAGAAGATTATGTAATTACTCAGACTGGCTCTCGAAGAATGGGAACTAAGCATGTTCCGCTAACAGTAGAAGAAGTAGAGAAAGCTCGTCAAGAATAAGACCAAGGCTTATTTTAGTCTTGAGTGATAGCTAAAAAAGGTCCCTGATACAACAAGCATGTATCAGGGACCTTTTGTGTATATATCAGGGTCTAAAGGGATGTACATCCCTGCCAAACTAATACTTGAAACTACTACCACCTAAAAACTCCCTCAGCAGAGATGTTGGAGGTATCTCTTTGTCTTGTATAGGGTGGAAAAACTTAAGAAACTTCAAGAGTCGATAAGCTTCGGCATAGGCTGGGTCATTGCGTGGTACACACATTAAAATGGGTTCTGCATATTGTCTTAATACGGCTAACTCAAAAAGTAGTGCAGAGTTGAACATCGCATCTGCATTCTCTTGGTAGGGGAAAATCCACTTGTCTTCACCTTCTCTCACGCTGTGCCACCTGCTAATAGTCTCCTCAGCAGAATAGTTACGGTAGTTAAAATCTCGAATAATTCTTCTTAAAAGTCGATTGTCCGTAGTTGGAATCCAGTTGTGATCATCTAGCGAAATTGTGGTCAAGGCAGACACATAAATCATATATTTATTTTCTCGCTTGATGTGTGGGGTTAGTTCAGGGTTTAAGGCATGAATACCTTCGAGAATCAGAATGTTGTTTTCGTGAAGCTGTAAGGTGTTGCCTTTATATTCCTTTTTTCCTGTTTCAAAATTAAATGTAGGTAGACTCACTTCCTCACCTTTCAGTAGAGATTGAAGTTGCTGATCAAAGAGGTCTAAGTCTAGTGCGTAGAGTGACTCATAATCATACTCCCCATTTTTATCCTTAGGAGTATCTTCTCGTTCTACAAAATAATTATCAAGCGAGATAGGAACAGGTTTTAACCCATTGGTCATGAGCTGAATGGATAATCTTTTGCTAAATGTCGTTTTACCAGATGAAGAAGGTCCTGAGATCAATACGACTTTAATTCGATCACCATTTGAGCCTTTATGGTATATATCATCTGCAATTTGAGCTATCTTCTTTTCTTGGAGGGCTTCAGCAACATTAATTAAGGCCGTAGCATATCCTTCTCGGCAAGCCATGTTTAAATCACCAACGGTACGCACACCCATGATGTCATGCCAGCGTAGGTGTTCTTTAAACACATCTAGCATTTTCTCTTGTTTAATAAGATCATCTAAGACTGCAGGGTTGTTTTTGTTGGGAATACGAAGAAGAATGCCATCGTAATACTTAATGATATCATATACCTGGATAAATCCAGTACTAGGGAGGAGATTGCCATAGTAATAGTCTATTGTATCACCTAGCTCGTAGTAGTACGTATAGATTGAACCTGATGTCTCCAAAAGCTTTACCTTATCTGTATGTCCCTGCTCTTTAAATAGGGAAATAGCTTCAGTTGTACGGCACTCTTTTCTATAAAAGGGTAAATCAGCATCTATGATCTCTTGCATTTTCTTTTTGACCTGCTCGATATCATCTAAAGAGAGTTCACGTCCTATGTCTAGCTTGCAAAAGTAGCCTTTAGATACTGGATGTTCAACGCGTAGCTTTGCCTGTGGGTAGAGCTCAATAGCTGCTTTGTATAAAACGAAGCAGAGAGAACGCACATAGGTACGCATAGCCGATGGGTTTCTGCAGTCTAAGAATTCAATATCTTTATTACTATAGACCTTATATCGGAGTCCTTGTATGCGGTTATTGACTGTTGCACTCACCACTGGATGGCTGAAATCCAGATTAAAACCATTATAAATATCCAAAAGACTAGAACCAATAGGGAAATCTTTATAGATATTGTTATTTTTGCAATATATTTGTATCGATTGCTTCATATATTCTTATTTTGAGGGTTATATGGCAAAGCAAAATATAGAAATATTGCTACAATAGCAACTAATCATCAATTGAAAGTAATAGATGGATTATTCATTTAACGATTTACTACAGCTCATTGGTTCCTTAGGGTTATTCCTCTATGGGATGAAGATAATGAGTGAAGGGTTGCAGAAGTTTGCTGGAGACCGCTTGAGAAGTATCTTAACAGCTATGACAACCAACCGAGTAACAGGGATGTTAACCGGTGTTCTTATTACAGCACTAATACAGTCCTCTTCAGCAACCACTGTGATGGTCGTTAGTTTTGTAAATGCTGGACTTCTTACTTTAGCTGAGTCAATCAGTGTCATTATGGGTGCCAATATTGGTACGACAGTCACGGCTTGGCTTATCTCGATTGGTGGTTTTAGTATAGATGTAAACTCCTTTGCACTCCCCATTTTAGCTATTGCTCTCCCTCTTATATTCTCAGGAAAGAGTAATCGCAAATATGTTGGGGAGTTTTTATTTGGTTTTGCCTTCTTGTTTATGGGGCTTACGAGCTTAAAGGATAGTGCTCCAGACTTGGACCAGAACCCCGAAATGTTGCATTTTGTAACGCAGTTTACGGATTATGGTTTTTTCTCTATTCTTTTGTTCCTCTTCATCGGTACGATTCTAACAGTTATTGTTCAAGCCTCTGCGGCCACTATGGCTATCACTTTAGTGATGTGTGCCAACGGCTGGATTAGTGTTGAATTAGGAGCAGCTTTGGTCTTAGGAGAAAACATAGGTACTACTATTACAGCCAACTTAGCGGCGTTGACAGCCAACACTCAGGCAAAGAGGGCTGCTTTTGCTCACTTTGTGTTTAATGTTTTTGGAGTGATTTGGGTGGTGTTATTATTTCACCCGTTTATGAATTTTGTGGGCTGGGTTGTAGGTTTAGTAACTAGCCCAGAAGCGGTTAAGGCAGCTATTACCCCCAATGACCCTAATGCAGATCCTGTAGTTATTTCATACATGTTGTCTACCTTTCATACTATATTTAATGTATGCAATGTCTTACTCCTTATCTGGATGGTGAAGTTTATTGAAAAAACAGTATGTTTCTTCATCCGCCCCAAAGAAGACGATAAAGATGAACCTAGGTTGCGTTATATTACAGGTGGTATGCTTTCAACATCAGAGCTTTCTATCTTGCAAGCGCATAAGGAGATACATCTGTTTTCAGAACGTATTCATCGTATGTATGGAATGGTTCGGGAGCTGTTACATACAGAAGAAGATAGCGAGTTTGCTAATCTTTATGAACGCATTGAGAAGTATGAGAATATCAGTGATAACATGGAGTTGGAGATAGCCAACTATCTTAATAAAGTCTCTGAGGGTAGACTGAGCTCTGAAAGTAAGCTAAGGATACGTACTATGTTACGAGAGGTTACAGAGATTGAGAGTATAGGAGATAGTTGTTACAACTTAGCTCGTACCATCAATCGTAAGCGCCAGGCAGGCTCTGAATTTACAGAGAAACAATATGATCATATTCACTTCATGATGAAGTTGACTAATGATGCGCTAACACAGATGATTGTTGTCCTAGAGCGAGGAGATCATTATAGCAATGCAGACATTAATAAATCATACAACATAGAGAATGAGATTAACAACTACCGAAGTCAGTTGAAAAATCAGAACATCTTGGACGTAAACAACAAGGAGTATGATTATCAAACGGGTGTTTATTACATGGACTTAATCATAGAGTGTGAGAAGCTTGGAGATTATGTGATTAATGTAGTAGAGGCAAGTAGTGATTTGAGAGATAAGAAGCCTGTATAGGTATCAGTATAAAAAAGTCCGTTGATAATTCAACGGACTTTTCTTTTTCTTAGGTTTACAATTAATCTTCGTAAACTTCAAAATCTTCTTTTCCAACACCGCATAGTGGGCATACCCAATCTTCTGGGATATCTTCAAAAGCAGTTCCTGGTTCGATGCCTGAATCTGGATCGCCTTCTACTGGATCATAAATATACTCACAAACAGTGCAAATGTACTTTTTCATAATCTTTTGTTTTTTTTGTTCGTAATTCTTCTCTCTTAACAATGCTTTAAGCAATATGTTCTCTATATGGGATAATATTGCTTTAAATGTAAGGGTAAAGATAATCATTTGCTTTGTTTTAAGGGTATAATTAAATCAGAATCTTATGGGACGAATCCACAATAATAATTGTATTTTTGTCTAGCTAACAAGATGAAAATAGGAAATGGAAATATCTGAAGAGTTTCTCAAAAAAGGTCTATCAGCTGAGGCTGTAGAGAAAAACAGAAAACAGTTTGGCGAGAATGAGATTACTCCTAACAAGAAAAATTCTTTATGGCAGCTCTATTTAGAGAAATACAAGGATCCAATCATACAGATCTTGCTTATAGCTGCTTGTTTATCTTTAGCAATCTCCTATCTACATAATGACTACATAGAAACTATTGGGATTTTTATCGCTATTTTTTTGGCGACTACTATTGGTTTTTATTTTGAGTATGATGCACAAAAGAAGTTTAATCTGCTGAATGTGGTTAGTGCAGATGTGCACTCTAAAGTAATTCGCGATGGACATGTACAGCTTATAGCTCGAAAAGACCTAGTTGTTGGAGATATCGTGCTGTTAGAGCAAGGTGAGGAGATTCCAGCAGACGGTTATCTGGTTACTGCTAGCTCCCTTCAAGTCAACGAGTCTTCCTTGACGGGAGAAACGATTGTCTTTAAATTTACTGACCCAACACATTTTGACTCGGAAGCAACTTATCCTTCAAATTATGTACTACGTGGCACCACTGTTCTAGATGGTCATGCTGTGTTTCTTGTTGAGAAGGTAGGCGATGCAACGGAAATAGGCAAACTTAGTCGTCTTACACAAGAAGAAAGTACAGTAGAAACACCCTTACAGCAGCAATTAACAAAGCTCGCAAAGTTTATTGGTAAAATAGGTTTTGGAATAGCCCTCGTTGTTTTTGTTAGTTTTAGCTGTAGGGACCTCTTTTTCTATTTTCAATCACACTCATTATCCGCCTGGAGTAATTATGTGGATGTTGCGGAGATTGTATTGAAGTATTTTATGATCGCTGTAACCTTGCTTGTGGTGGCTGTACCTGAGGGCTTACCAATGAGTGTTACCTTGAGCTTGGCTCTGAATATGAAGCGTATGCTTAAAACTAATAACCTGGTACGGAAAATGCATGCTTCAGAAACCATGGGGGCAATAACCACTATTTGTACCGATAAGACTGGTACCCTAACTCAAAATAAGATGACAGTTCAGTCCGTGTGTCTTTTAGATGCTGAGGCTGAGCAACTATTAGTCGAGAATATAGCGGTTAATTCAACTGCTTATTTGTCAGAAGAAGACAAGAGCGGTATTGGCAATCCTACCGAGGTGGCTCTACTACACTGGCTGGATAACAAACAACTAGATTATTTGGCACTTCGCGAAGCTCATGTTGTACTTGAGCAGCTCCCTTTCTCTACGGAGCGAAAACTTATGGCTACACGTGTGAAGTCAGTGGCTTTAGGAAAAGAAGTAGTCTTTATAAAGGGAGCTCCTGAGGTTATATTATCTTATTGTAAATTAAGCGATGCTGAGCGAACATCTGTTCAAGTGAATCTAAAGCATATGCAGGCTCAAGCCATGCGAACGCTTGCTTTTGCTTACTTAGAAGTAGCTGATACATCATTTCAGCTAGATGATTTAAGTCGTCATTGTGATTTTAAATGTTTGGCTTATGTTGGTATCGTTGATCCGATTCGTGAGGAAGTTCCCGAGGCTGTTCAATCTTGCTTATCTGCAGGTATTCAGGTGAAAATTGTTACAGGAGATACTTTTTTGACGGCTCGTGAAATTGCACGACAGATTGGGTTGTGGGACGAAAACACAGCAGACTCAGCTAGTATTACTGGCCCTGAGTTTGAATCTTTGAGTGATGATGAAGCCTTGGAGCGTGTTCAGGGCTTGTTGATCATGTCACGTGCTCGTCCTACTCACAAACAGCGTCTAGTGCGCTTATTGCAACAGAAGGGAGAGGTTGTGGCAGTTACGGGAGATGGAACAAATGATGCTCCTGCTTTGAATTTCGCTCAAGTGGGCTTGTCTATGGGCTCAGGTACGGCTGTGGCTAAAGAAGCTAGTGACATCACCTTACTCGATGACTCTTTTACGAGTATAGGTACAGCTGTGATGTGGGGGCGCTCACTCTACCGAAACATTCAACGATTTATTGTTTTTCAACTTACAATTAATGTTTTAGCCTTGTTAGTTGTACTCTTAGGTGGGCTAGGTGGAGCTGAACTCCCTCTTACAATTACTCAAATGTTATGGGTAAACTTAATTATGGATACTTTTGCTGCCTTGGCCCTTGCTTCTATTCCTCCTAGTAAGTCTGTTATGAGGGAAAAGCCGCGCAATCCCAAAGATTTTATTATAAGTAAGCACATGGGACTTAGCATAATGGGTACGGCATTGTTGTTTTTAGGCGTTCTTTTGGGACAGCTTGTTTACTTTAAGAGCTTATCTGGTGGGTTGACTACTTATCGTCTAACTTACTTTTTTACTTTTTTTGTGCTTTTGCAGTTTTGGAATTTATTTAATGTAAGGGTATTTGGTACTCATGAGTCTGCATTTAAAGGGCTTTGTCAATCCAAAGCATTTGGGCTTGTAGCTCTTTTGGTACTAGTGGGACAAATTTTCATTGTAGAGTTTGGTGGAGCAGTATTTAGATGTGAGCCGCTTACAATGGCTTCATGGGTGCAGATAATAGGCCTGAGCTCACTTGTTTTGCTTGTAGGTGAGATCAGTAGAATGATAAAGAGAATTAGAAAAATTTGATGAAGATGAGGACAAAAGGGATTTGTAATATAATATTTGATTTGGGTGGTGTCTTAATTGATATTGACCCAGAAAGATGTACGAATCGTTTTGAGGAGATAGGAATGAGAGGTGCAGCAGCCTTCTTAAAGAGTGAGGCCTTTGTTCGTGTATGGCTTCAGTTTGAGCGAGGTGAGATGGATGCCGCAGAGTTTAGAACATTTATTAGAACTCATAATGAAGAGCTTCTAGATGCTAGTAATGAGGATATTGATTACGCCTGGAATGGTATGTTAGTTGGAATTCCTCGTTATAAGCTGGACTTATTATTAGATTTACGAAGTCGTTATGTGGTTTATTTGCTGAGTAATACTAACAGTATTCACTGGGAGTGGGCTCTAGAAAACCCGTTTCGATACAAAGGCTTTCAGGCAGATGATTTTTTTGAACAAGAGTACCTGTCATTTCGTTTACAAGCTTGCAAACCAGAGAAAGCCATTTTTGAAAGGGTGCTGCAAGATGCTAATTTAGAGCCAAATGAAACTTTGTTTATTGATGATAGACCGGAAAATACAAAGGCAGCTCAAGCGTTAGGTCTAAAGACTTATACCCCGCAACCCAATGAAAACTGGAGTTTTCTATTTGATTAAATCACGTTCAATATGCAGACTATAGATAAGCAAACGACAGTAGAGGTAGAGCCATGTGTAGCTACCATAGGTTTTTTTGATGGAGTCCACTTGGGTCATCGATTTCTGGTACAGCAACTTGTAGAAGAAGCCCATAAACGAGGTCTTAAATCGGGTATTGTAAGCTTCCCAGTTCATCCTGGAAAAGTAATGAATCCTTCACTAAAGCTGAGTCATTTGAGTGTTAAGCAAGAGAAGTTAGAGCTGTTGGCACAAACGGATCTTGATTATTGTTTTTTACTTGATTTTACCAAAGAGCTGTCGCAGTTTACTGCATACGACTTTATGAGGAAAGTGCTTCGCGATCAGTTTCAGGTTCGCGTACTTGTAATTGGTTATGACCATCGCTTTGGGCATAACAGAGCAGAAGGGTTTGAAGACTATTGTAGGTATGGGAAAGAGCTGGGTATTGAGGTGTTACAAGCCAAGGCTTATTATAAAGATGGTGTGGATGTAAGCTCTACTGCTATACGAAATGCGTTGGAAGAGGCTAATCTGGAAGAGGTAAAAAAGTATTTAGGCTACTCTTATTTTGTAAGAGGTACTGTGATCCAAGGGAAAAAGCTCGGAAGAACCATTGGGTTTCCAACTGCTAATGTTGGTGAAATAGCAGAGGATAAGCTGTTGCCAAAAGATGGTGTGTATGCTGTTAAAGTAGAAATTGAGGGCTTTGCTAAAGATTATTGGGGCATGTTAAATATAGGTGTTTGCCCAACGGTGGATAGCAAGGCTATTCGTACTGTAGAGGTGAATATTCTTGACTTTAAAGCAGATATCTATGGAGCGAAAATCAAACTGAGCTTTATGAAGTGGTTACGACCCGAGGTGAAGTTTGAGACTTTGGATCTTCTGATTGAGCAGTTGCATCAGGATGAAAAGGATGTGCGTCAACTGATAGCATCTTATGCTGAATAGAAAGCTATGAAGGATCAGTTACTAAAAGTCCTTAGTGTTGTTGGCGTATTCTTGCTTGTCAAAGTTGTGATGGGTAGTATTTCATCACTCTTTCCTGTGGAGGGTTTAGACCAGAAATATATGTTCATAGGATTCCTCTCATTTATAGGCTCCATACTGACTTTAGTAATCTTATATTTCTGGAATCCTATTAAGCGTGCGCCAGATCATTGGAAGTCTATTTCACCACTTTTGTTGGTTTGCTTAGTAAGTATGGGCTTTTTAGGGGTTGCTCTAAATAGTTTTATTCTTTCTTTTTTTATGGATGCACATGAAAGCCTATTAGAGCAGACTAAAACCTTGTTAGCTACGGGATTTTTAGGCCTATTTAATGTCGTAGTACTTGTTCCAATTGTAGAGGAAATCGTTTTTAGGCGTATTCTTATGGAGAGTATGCTAAAGGTAAGCAGTCCAGCTGTAGCGATTGCTCTTTCAGCTTTGGTTTTTGGAATACTTCATATAACGCCTGTACAAGTGTTAGGAGCAAGTTGTTTAGGTTTGCTTTTTGGGTGGATGTATTGGCGTGTTCGTAGCATACTTCCATCTGTAATACTTCATATTTTAAACAATGGTTTTTTTATGTATGCTCTTAGTCAGATGGAGCCTGGCTCTGAAGAGAAAGACATTACATCTTATTGGTCTGTACATCACCCTTATGGCTGGGCTGTAGCAGGTATTACGCTAGTAGTATTTATCGCACTTTATTATCTGGTAGAGCGTTTGCTGCGTTGCAAAAAATAAGACCTATACATCTTTGGTTTAATTTTGTATAGGTCCTGTTTAAAGTGATTTGGCTTCTTTACAAACTCTGCTTAGCTTTGAATGCTAGAGCATATATTCTCATTTGCTTGACCATAGCTAATAAGCCATTACTACGGGTAGGTGAGAGGTGTTCTTTTAAGCCGATAGCATCAATAAAGTGTAAGTCACTTGCTAATATCTCTTCTGGTGTATGTCCTGAGAGCACTTTGATTAGTAGTGCGATAATTCCTTTTACAATGAGTGCGTCACTTTCAGCTTGAAAAACAACTTTTCCATCTAGTAGGTCAGCTTGTAGCCACACTCTACTTTGACAGCCTTCAATTAGGTTTTGATCGGTTTTATACTTAGGATCTAGTGGGGCTTGCTCATTACCTAAATCTATGAGTAGCTGGTAGCGATCCATCCAATCATCAAAGTCACTAAATTCTTCTATAATCTCTTCTTGTATTTCGTCTATTGTCATGGTTCTTTTTTTTAATTTTCGTTGTATATAATAGCTAAAATAGTTTGTCCTACAGCTTGTAGTGTTTCTTTACTTATCACATCCATATTGTCGTTGACGGTATGCCAAGTATCTCCAAATGAAGATTGCTGGTTTTCTGGATGGTAAGGAATAATGTCAATGGTTTTAATGTTGGCTAGCTGGTTGATGAATAAGTGATCATCTATTACAGCACCTCCTTCTTGCTTAATGAAGTATTGCCCATAGCCTAGTTGGTGTGCTTGATCCCATACCTTTTTAGTGATTTTTTTAGCAAAGTAATTGGAGTATCCTTCCTTATAAAAACTTGCGTTTTTACCACCTACCATATCTACTAATATGCCAAATCGTGCATTGTAATTAGGTGTGTGTGGGAATCTAGACCAGTACTGAGAGCCTAGACACCAGTGTTCTTCCTTGTGTTCTCCTTCATAAAACTGAGGTGCGCCATAGTCTTCCACATCAAAAAATACTAAATCAATGCCCAGAGAAGGTGCCTGGATTTGTATTTGTCTGGCTACTTCCAATAAAACACCAACCCCACTTGCACCATCATTGGCACCTAAGATGGGGGTTTGATGATTTTGCGGGTTAGGATCATTGTCTGCCCAAGGGCGAGTGTCCCAGTGCGCACAGAGTAAAATTCTTTTTTTATTGTCGGGCTGATAAGAGCCGATGAGGTTAGATGCGTTTAATATTGTCCCGTCATAGGCTACAGCTTCAAAGTCTTGTCGGTACACTTTTGCTCCTAGCTGGTTTAACTTCCTCTCAAGGTAGTGTGCACAGGCTTGATGTTCTTTGCTATTGGGTACTCTAGGGCCAAAGCTCACTTGTGTCTCAATGTAGTGATAGGCACTGTCTGCATTAAAAACAGGCGCGCTTACTTGTTTGGCTAGAGGTTTTTGCGTTAGAGATTGGGTAGAGCTTTTCTTGCTACTACTACCGCAGGCAATTAAGGCTAAGGGAATAAGTAGAGAGAGTATGGTTCTGCTAAATCTTGTCATAGTTGTAAAAGTTGAATTGTCCAAATTTACTTAATTTCAAGCAGAAAGAGTAATGGGAGCTCTTGATTTATCCAAATTTAAGCTCGCTCGTATGTTTGTTGGTGATCAAATGGGCTTCGGCTCCATTTATAAGTGGATAGTTTTGGCTAAGGTGGCCGATGGGGAAGTTGTAACAGATTGGGTAAGTATAGGATTTGAGTAGAGGTTGTATCTTTTTATAAACTTCATCACTGATATTTTTGTTTTCAAGTGTGTCTGTAAATTGCCCAAGGATTAATCCAGAAAGTTGTTCAAGTACTCCACTGAGCTTTAAGTTGTAAAACATGCGCTGAATAGTATTGGGTGATTCATTGACATCTTCTAGATATAAAATAGTATTTGTAGGATTGAAGTCATAGGCTGTTCCCTTCAATCCTTGTAAGACAGTGAGGTTTCCTCCTCTCAGAATACCCTTAGAACTCTCTTTATGATTGTATTTGTGGGCTTTAAATGTATAATGTATAGGCTCACGCATTAAGGTTTTTTTTAGCAGAGCTAGTGCCAAGTCTTCTTTGGGTGCTAAGGTGAAGTGTCTGGCCATTGGAGCATGAATAGAGGCATAGCCTTTAGCTTGTAGAAGTGAGTGTAGTACGGTGATGTCGCTGTATCCAACAATCCATTTCGGGTGGTTTTTAAAGCCTGTTAAGTCTAGCTGCTCAGTTAACTGTATTGTGCCATAACCTCCTCGACTACAAAAGATAGCTTTTATTTTTGTATTGTCTAAGCCATACTGCAAGTCAGCTAGGCGCTGTTTTATTGTACCCGCAAAAGATTCAGATTTGGCTCTTGCGTGCTTGGCTACTATAGGTTTGAGCCCCCATTCTTGTAGCCGATTTTTAAGTCCACCAAGGAGTCTTCTGTCTATTTTGCCAGCAGGAGAGATTATTAAGACTTGATCTCCTTGTTGTAGTGATGTTGGGAAAATAAGACTACTCATACTGTATCTTTGTTGTTATACTTTACGTCTTACAAACATACATTTTTTTATTATCCTTGCGCCTATTCGTGTTTTAAAATCATAGAGAATTGGTTGTAGAACCAGATCTCTGTTTGTAATTTTTTGATTTAAAGGCTTCAATCTCAAGCTTTTTTTCGATATTTGTTGAAAACACAATAATAATATGACACTTGTTCGAAGCTTTGACCATATGATAAAGCATCTAAAAAACCAAGCTGAGGTAAAAAGAGTTGCTGTCGTCTATGGTACTGATTCACATTCTGAGTTTGCACTGTCAAAAGCCATTGAAGCTGGCTTTATTTGTGCTATAATGATTGGACCCAAAGATAAGGTAGAGACCTTTCCCGTTTTTAAAAAGTTCCCTGAGGCTGTAAGCTTTATAGATGTTTCTGATGTTGATGAGGCTGCCCAAATAGCAGTAGAGCTAATTCAAAAGGGAGAGGCTGATGTACTTATGAAGGGGAATATTAATACGGATAACCTTCTACGAGCCGTTTTAAATAAGCAGACTGGGATTCTACCTCAGGGAGAAGTCCTAACTCATCTTTCGGTAGCAGAAATACCTCTTTATCCCAAGCTTCTTTTCTTTATGGATGCAGCTGTAATTCCTTATCCTACTATGGAACAGCGTAAGAAAATGCTAAAGTCTATGGTATACGCTTGCCAACAGTTTGGAATACAGGAGCCTAAGATTGGCTTGATACATTTCACAGAGAAGGTCAATGAGAAGTTTACAAATAGCACTGATTATGTGGAGCTTGTAAAGGCGAGTAAAAAAGGTGCCTTGGGTCGTGTTGTATTAGATGGTCCCCTAGATATAAGTACCGCTTGTAATCAAGAAATGGCTCTAATTAAAGGGATAGATTCACCGCTGGGTGGAGAAGCAGATGGCTTGATGTTTTCAAACATTGATGCTGGTAATGTGTTTTATAAAACATTGGTATTATTTGGACAAGCCGAGATGGCAGGAGTATTATTAGGACCATCTTGTCCTGTAGTGGTTACTTCAAGAGCCGATTCTGGAATGTCAAAGTTCAATAGTATAGCAATGGCTTGTTTAATAGCAGAGAGATAAAATAAACAATGAAAATATTAGTCGTTAATCCAGGATCTACATCGACCAAGATGGCCGTTTTTGAAGATACTACCCCTATCTTAATCAAGAAAATAAGTCACGATGTATCCGATTTGTCAGAATTTCCACGAGTGACCGATCAGTTTCGATTTAGAAAAGAATTAATACTTGAGGAACTTAGGAAGCATCAAATTTCTTTTGAGTTTGATGCTGTAATTGGCAGGGGGGGCTTAGTAAAGCCTATTAGTGGAGGTGTCTATATTATTAATGAAGTGATGCGACAGGATACTCTGCATGCTAAGCGTGATCATGCTTGTAATCTAGGTTGTCTTATAGCGGCTGAGCTGGCTGGTAGTATCCCAGCGTGTAAGGCCTTTATAGCAGATCCAGGTGTGGTAGATGAATTGGCTGATATTGCTAGAATATCGGGCTCTCCTTTGTTGCCACGAATTTCTATCTTTCATGCTTTAAACCAAAAAGCGATTGCTCGTAGACATGCTGCCGAGCATGATAAGCGTTATGAGGATTTGAATCTTATTGTTTGTCATCTGGGTGGAGGCATATCTGTTGGAGCCCATCAAAAGGGGCGTGTGGTGGATGTGAATAATGTGCTGGATGGTGAAGGCCCATTTTCTCCAGAACGTGCAGGAACTTTACCAGCTGGACAGTTGGTTGATCTCTGTTTTAGTGGACAATATTCTCGAGAGGATCTTAAAAAGCGTATTTCAGGTCAGGCGGGTTTAGCGGCTCATCTTGGTACAACCGATGTAGAAGAGATTATTGATAGGATAAAGCGAGGAGACCAGAAGGCTAAACTTGTCTTGGACGCTATGATTTACAATGCAGCCAAACAGATAGGAGCCTTATCTACGGTGTTTAAAGGTGATTTTGATGCGATTATCTTGACGGGTGGAATAGCTCACTCCACCTATGTTGTTGAAGGTTTGCAGGAGCGTATTCAGTTTTTAGCTCCTGTCTTTGTTTATCCAGGTGAGGATGAGATGGAAGCTTTAGCAATGAATGCTTATGGGGCTCTTAAGGGAACACTGCCTGTAATTGAGTATAAATAATAAGTTGTGGCGCATGGATTTGTGCTATAAAAGAAAAGCCAGAGCTTGAGCTCTGGCTTTTTATGTTTTCTAACCTTATATCAAAGATTAGTTTTCTTTATCATTATTTCTGTCTGGGCGTGGAAGTAATACTTTGTGTGAAAGTTTAAACTTGCCTGATTTTCTATCGATATCAATTAACTTCACATCAATATCGTCGTTTTCATGAATACCTGCATCTTCCACTTTCTCGAGTCTTCTCCATTCTATTTCAGAGATGTGAAGAAGTCCGTCTTTACCAGGAAGGAACTCAACAAAAGCACCATATGGCATGATAGAACGAATCTTTCCTCTGTACACTTCTCCTACTTCAGGAATGGCTACAATACCCTTGATCATAGCTACCGCGTCATCGATACTTTGCTTATTAGTAGCAGATATCTCGATAGATCCTTCACCGTCAGCATTCTCTTCAATGGTAATTGTTGCTCCTGTTTCTTCCTGCATGTTTTGAATGATCTTACCACCTGGTCCAATAACAGCACCAATGAATTCTTTAGGTATAATCATCTTTTCTATGCGTGGCGCATGAGGTTTGAGGTCTTCTCTTGGAGCATCCATAGTCTCAAGCATTTTGCCAAGGATATGTAAGCGACCTTCTTTAGCTTGATTTAGTGCATTCTCTAGAATTTCAAAAGATAGTCCATCTACTTTTATATCCATCTGAGTGGCAGTAATACCATCTTTTGTACCTGTAACCTTAAAGTCCATATCACCGAGGTGATCTTCATCCCCTAAGATATCAGATAGTACAGCATACTTGTCTTCTCCAGAGTTCTTGATTAGACCCATTGCAATACCCGATACAGGCTTTTTAATTTGTACACCTGCGTCCATAAGTGCTAATGTTCCTCCACAAACGGTAGCCATAGAAGATGAACCGTTTGATTCTAGAATATCAGACATTAAGCGGATTACATAGGGATAGTCAGCAGGTAGCATCTTTTTAAGGGCTCTATGAGCTAAGTTACCATGTCCTATTTCACGGCGGCTAACTCCTCTTTGTGGTCTAGCTTCACCTGTTGAGAATGGAGGGAAGTTGTAGTGTAGTAAGAAGCGTTCTCTACCGTTGCAAAGAACATCATCAATTATTTTTTCATCCGACTTTGTTCCTAGGGTAACGGTACAAAGAGCTTGTGTCTCGCCTCTTGTAAAGATAGCTGAGCCATGAGGGCCAGGTAAGCATCCTACTTCACTCCAGATAGGACGAACCTTGGTGGTTTCACGTCCGTCTAGGCGCTTGCCCTCATCAAGGATGCAACGGCGCATAGCTTCTTTTTCTACGTCGTGGTAGTATTTGTTGATTAAAGCTTCTTTTTCCTCAAGTTCTTCTTCACTAAATTGTGCTTTGAATTCTTCTCGAATAGCTTCAAAAGCTTCTGATCTTTCGTGTTTGTTTGTATTGCCAGAGGCTGCTACTGCATAAGCTTTGTCATAACAAGCTTCATGTACTGCTTTGCTAAGCTCTTCGTCATTTTCTTCGTGACAGTATTCACGTTTTACTGTAGAGCCAACAGCTTCTGCTAGCTCCATTTGAGCTTTACAGTGAACTTTTATTGCCTCATGTGCTACTTTCATAGCTTCTAGTAGTTCGGCTTCTGAGACTTCATCCATTTCGCCTTCTACCATCATGATGTTTTCGTAGGTAGCAGCAACCATGATATCCATGTCTGCTTTTTCTAGTTGTTGGTAGGTTGGGTTGATTACAAATTGACCATCAATACGTCCTACACGAACTTCTGAGATAGGACCATGAAATGGAATGTCAGAAACTGCTAGTGCAGCTGATGCAGCAAGACCTGCAAGTGCGTCTGGCATGTCTTCACCATCCGCTGAATATAATGTTATTGATACAAAAACGTCTGCGTGATAATCGTCTGGAAATAATGGGCGAAGGGCACGGTCAACTAAACGGCATACGAGAATCTCAGAATCAGAGGCTCTTCCTTCTCTTCTTGTAAAGCCACCAGGAAAGCGTCCAAAAGCAGAAAATTTTTCTTTATATTCTACCTGAAGTGGCATAAAATCAGTACCGGGAACTGCATCTTTAGCAGCACAAACAGTAGCTAAGAGCATGGTATTACCCATTCGTAGCATTACAGCACCATCTGCCTGTTTTGCCACCTTTCCCGTTTCGAGGGTGATTTGTCTTCCATCACCTAACTCGATAGTCTTAACAATTGGGTTAATCATAAAAATTGTTTTATCTATTTCTTTCTTCTAAATTCATGCAAAGATATATAATTAATCCTTGTAAAGTGGTGTTAATGAGTTAAAAAAATGTATTTTTGACACGTTAAACGCTCATTTTACCGAAGTAAAAGCAGAATAATTGAGAGAAGAATGGATAAAAAGTATCTTTGCACTAAGGATTATACACACATATTATGAAAAGAATAACGACATTATTTACTGGTATTTTAATCATACTAGTAGCTGCTTGCTCACCAAAAGAGAAATTCACTGTTGAGGGAACCGTTGCTGGAGCCAAAGATAAAGTGCTTTATTTTGATGCAGCTCGCTTAGAAGGATTAGTAACTCTAGATTCAATGAAGCTGAGTGAAAACGGGCAGTTTAAGTTTGAAGGCGTACGTCCTGAGTCGCCAGAGTTTTTTTGCTTAAGGTTAGAAGATAAAATTATCAACTTATCTATTGACTCCATAGAAACTGTTCAGATAGAAACAGACTACCTACAGTTTGATACAAACTATAAGGTTGAGGGTTCTGAAAATGTAGAGCAAATTAAGGAGATAACCTTACTTCATAGACAGTTGTTAGGGGCATTGGCTGGTTTAACGGCCGATCACAATAAAGGTAAATTGTCAAACAAGGCTTACTATAGTGCGATGAATGAGCGTTTTGAGAACTATAAAAAAAGTTTAAAGACAGAATATATTTTTAAGGCTCCATACTCAGCTGCGGCTTATTATGCTTTGTTTCTGAAAGTGAATGGGTATTTAATACTAGATCCATACAATAACAGAGAAGATCTAAAATGCTTTCAAGCAGTGGCTACAAGTCTAAATGAAAAGTATCCACATGCTAATCGAACAAAAAATCTCTATAATATAACTATTAAAGGGATGAAGAATACGCGTAGACCTAAAGTGAAACAGTTGGAGATTCCTGAAGACCAAATAGAAGTAGCTGGTATTATTGATATAGAGCTAAGAGATCTTGAAGGGAAGTTATGTAAATTAAGTGATTTGAAGGGTAAAGTTGTTTTATTGGATTTCCTTATTTTCCAAAGTCCGGTATCCTCCACTCATATCTTTAATTTACGAAAGCTCTATGATAAGTATGCTGCTCAAGGTTTTGAGATATATCAAGTATCTTTAGATGCAGACGAACATTATTGGAAAACAGCTTCTGACAACTTACCTTGGGTTAGCGTAAGAGATGTATACGGTATATACTCTAAGTATGCCTCTGCTTACAATGTAGAGCAATTACCTTCATTCTTCTTGATCAATAGGAGTAGTGAGTTAGTAGCGAGAGATAGTAATATTGATAATCTCGAGAAGAGTATTAAATCTTTGCTTTAGGCTTTTAATTGTACTTGTGTTAAGTTGAAATAAAAGATATAAAGACTTATATTTGTCGCAGATACGAATAAAATTTATATATTTATATAAAATATGAAGTGATTAAGGGTTCCAACAATTGTTGGAATTCTTTTTTCTTTATTCAAAAAAAATAGAAATTTAAAGGAGGATATAATATGGCTTATATGTCAGAAAGTGGTTATAACCAATTAGTTGAGGAGATTAGAGAACTTGAATCGGTGCAACGTCCAGCTATTTCCCGCCAAATAGCTGAGGCCAGAGATAAAGGTGATTTATCTGAAAATGCTGAGTATGATGCAGCAAAAGAGGCTCAAGGTATGCTTGAGATGAAAATCAATAATTTAAAGATGGTTTTAGCAAATGCTCGTATTATTGATGAGTCAAAAATAAGTACAGATTCCGTGCAAATCCTGAATACGGTAGAGCTTAAGAATTTGAAGAATGGTCAAAAAATGAAGTATACCATTGTTTCAGAGAGTGAAGCAGACCTTCGTCAAGCTAAGATATCTGTGAATACACCAATAGCTAAGGGTTTATTGGGTAAGAAAGTAGGAGATGTAGTAGATATCAAGGTGCCTCAAGGAACTGTTACCTTTGAAGTAATCAATATATCTATAGAGTAATATTATAATATTGTTTTAATTATGGCGACGCTTTTTACGAAAATCATACAAGGTGAAATACCAAGTTACAAAATTGCTGAAAATGATCAATTCTATGCCTTTTTAGACATTCATCCTCTATCTACTGGGCATACATTAGTTATACCTAAAAAAGAGGTAGACTATATTTTTGATCTTAGTGATGAAGAATTAGCAGCCATGCATATATTTGCAAAACATGTTGCTATTGCTATTGAACAGGTGATACCTTGTAAGCGTATAGGAATGGCTGTTATGGGGCTCGAAGTGCCTCATGCGCATATACATCTCATACCTATTACCAATGAAGGTGATATGAATATGAGTAATCCTAAGCTCAAACTCGATGATGAGGAATTTAGTAAAGTAGCATCTCAAATCCGTGAGGCCTATAAGGGCTAAGCTAAGCACAATGAAACACAAAAGGCGGGTACTATTATAGTACCCGCCTTTTGTGTTTTTCTTCACTGACTTTATGATTGTGCAGTGACTTTTTCTTTATCTGCTAAAACTTCTTTGGAGCGTTTTAAAGCATCATAGATGTGAGGACAAATGTTTTCCTTTCCTAAGAATTCATTGAATCCTGCAACCTCTAGGGTATGATATACTTCTTTGTTTACTCCTGACAAGACTACAGTAATATGTTGTTTGTGAGAGGTCTGACAAAGAGTAGTAAGGTTTTGAATACCTGTTGAATCTATGAAGGGTACTTTACGCATACGGAAAATACGTACCTGTGGTCTATCCTTCAGTGTAATCATAAGCTCTTCAAATCTATTGGCTATACCAAAGAAAAAGGGCCCATCAATTTCATAGACTTCTACGCCATCTGGAATTGTTATGGTTTCTTCCTTAAATGCTGGTCCTAGATCTTTTGTTAAATCGATGTTTTCTTTGTTGACAGAAATAGTGGTGGTTTCTGCAACACGCTTCATAAACAGTAAAGCAGAGAGCAGTAGACCAAATTGAATAGCAACAACTAAATCGAAAATTACAGTTAAAAAGAATGTGGTGAGCAATACTACTACATCTGCTCTTGGGTTTTTTAGAAGTGCACGGAAAGTTCTCCAGCCACTCATATTATACGAAACAACAATAAGTACTCCAGCTAGACAAGCCATCGGGATATACTTGGCTAGAGGCATTAGAAAGACAAAGATAAGCAAGAGTACGATGGCATGAATAATTCCAGCTATAGGTGTTTTTCCACCATTATTTATATTAGTCATGGTTCTAGCAATAGCTCCTGTTGCTGGTATTCCTCCAAAAAGAGGGGTAACGATGTTTGCTACTCCTTGTGCTATTAGCTCTGTGTTAGAGTCATGTTTGTCGCCTGTTACACCATCAGCAACTGCAGCTGAGAGTAATGACTCTATGGCACCGAGCACTGCAATTACCCCAGCTACTGGAAACAAATCTTGTACCATATCCCAAGTGATGTGAGGGACTGTAAGTGGGGGGATTTTATTAGAAATATCAAACTTATCGCCGATAGTCGTTATTGAAGCGATATGCATATATTCTTTCATGAGGTATCCTAAGATAGTCATGACGATAATTGCGATTAGTGAACCAGGTATTTTTTTAGAAAACTTCGGTGATATGGCAATTAGAGCAACACTAGCTATGCTTATAAGTGCGTTCCAAGGATCTATTGTGTTTATATGTTTGAAATACATAATCCATTTACCAACAAAGTCGGCAGGAACTTTAGCGTCGCCAAACTGAAGTCCAAAGGCATCAGCCATTTGTGTCGTAAATATAGTAACGGCAATACCACTCGTGAAGCCAACGATGATGGGATAAGGTACAAATTTGATGATAGTCCCTAACTTGAATAAGCCCATTGCAACAAGCATTATTCCGGCTAATAGAGTAGCTACAATTAATCCTGACATCTGATACTGCTCAACAATACCATAGATGATTACAATGAAAGCGCCGGTTGGCCCTCCGATTTGTACATTAGTTCCTCCCAGTAAAGAGATGATGAGTCCAGCTATTATAGCTGTAAGTATGCCCTGTTCGGGTGATACACCACTAGCGATTCCAAAAGCAATGGCTAGTGGCAGAGCAACAATCCCGACAATAATACCTGCCATAACATCGGAGGCAAAGGTTTCTTTCGAGTAGTTACGAAGTGAATCAATTAACTGTGGTCTGAATTTAAACATGTTTTTATTTGGTTGTTTTATGTTGTATTTTGATGTTTTCACAAAAATACATAAAAATACAGAGAATACACTTCAATTGGCTTGAAAACAAAATGACTTCAAGGTTGGAGTCAAGAGATATTTTATTTATATTTGATAGTAATAAAATCATTCAGTTTTAATTATAAATCAAACCAACTAAAAAAATCAAATTATGGCTAAAAGTGTAAAAGGAACTCAAACAGAAAAGAATCTTTTGACTTCATTTGCTGGAGAATCACAAGCACGTATGCGTTATACTTATTTTGCTAAGACTGCAAAAAAAGAAGGGTACGAACAGATTGCTGATATCTTTTTAGAGACTGCTGAACAAGAAAAAGAGCATGCTAAAAGAATGTTCAAATTCTTAGAAGGTGGTGATGTAGAAATTACAGCATCTTATCCTGCAGGTGTGATTGGTACGACTTTAGAAAACTTAAATGCTGCAGCTATGGGTGAGCACCAAGAGTGGGCACATGATTATCCTCACTTTGCTGATGTAGCGGAAGAAGAAGGTTTTCCAGAAATTGCGAAGATGTATCGTATGATTTGTGTAGCAGAAAAAGCTCACGAAGATCGCTATCGTGCATTCATTAGCAACATTGAAAACACTGCGGTTTTTGCTAAAGAAGGAGAAGTGGTATGGCAATGTCGTAACTGTGGTTACATTCATGTAGGTAAGACTGCTCCAAAAGTTTGTCCAGCATGTCTTCACCCACAATCTTACTTTGAAGTTAAGAAAGAAAACTACTAAGTTTTGTAACATATATGTAAAAAGGTCCAAGATTAATCTTGGACCTTTTTTGCCTTTAATTCAGAGCTGAGATTACTCCTCGTTGCCTTCATGATAGTCCCCATGAGCTTTGATAAGTTCAATAAGCTTATCTACAGCTTCTTCTTCAGGGATATTCTTTTCTATACACTCTTTCTTTTTGTATAGACTAACCTTGCCTCTTGCTGCTCCAACATAACCATAGTCAGCATCAGCCATTTCACCAGGACCATTAACGATACAACCCATTATACCTATTTTTAGTCCTTTTAGGTGTTGAGTAGCCTTTTTTACTTTGGCGATAGTTTCTTCAAGCTTGAATAGAGTTCTACCACAGCCTGGGCAGGAGATAAACTCTGTTTTGCTAGTTCTAACTCTCCCTGCTTGTAGGATACTAAATGCGGTAGAGTCTATCTGAGCATGTGTGATAGCCCCCTGATTAAATAAGTATATCCCATCACATAGTCCATCCAAAATAAGAGCACCCATGTCGGCAGCAGATTTAATTTGAAGATCTTCTAAATCATCCTCTTGGTAGTGCTGAAAGAAAATGACAGGGTTAGTGATTTTCTCATTCATTAATTGATGAACTAAAGCACGATGTTCACCTAATCGGTTAGGATGATTAGATTGTGAGATGATAACTACTTCTGGGTGGTTTCTCAATAGTTGAATCACTTCGTCTGTTAGGGCCATGTAAGGGATGAATAGAAACTTAAGCTCTGCTTGAGTCGACTCTAAGAGATCAAGCTGCTGAAAGTTAAATGCAGGCCAGGTCTGGTTGGCTCCATCCCAGTGTGAAGCGTCTAAAATATAGGAAGTGTCTTCTAGCTGTGCAGGTAGTGATTGGCCTGCATAAATGTAGTCTGGTTTAAAATCTTTGCTGATATCTGTCCTGCCATCCATTCTATCAGCCAATACTACAGGGACATGATCTCCACCTATATTGTGCACAGCATGTGTCAGTCTTCGTGTGGGCTTGAGGTAATTAAACTCAGTTGCTTGACTAGCTGGTATATAGGGGTGTTTATTGCGCTTACTGATATGCTCTAATAACTTCTGAGCCACAGGAATCTCTTTTTCAGGAGCTTCACTGAGTGAAACACGTATGGTGTCACCCAATCCATCGGAAAGAAGAGCCCCAATTCCGAGTGCTGATTTGATTCTACCATCTTCGCCCTCTCCAGCCTCAGTAACTCCTAGATGAATTGGAAAATTCATATTTTCTTTTTCCATAGTTTCTACTAGTAGTCGAACTGTTTGAACCATAACCACAGTATTCGAGGCTTTGATCGATATAACAACGTTGTGAAAACTTTCAGAAGTACATATGCGAAGAAACTCCATACATGATTCTACCATTCCTTCTGGAGTATCACCGTAATGCGACATAATACGATCAGAAAGAGAGCCATGATTGACACCTATACGAATAGCTGTATGATTCTGTTTGCAAATAGCTAAGAATTTAGTGAAGCGCTCTTTTATTTTATTGAGTTCTTGTTCATATTCTTGGGGTGTATAGGACAAGGATTTGAATGTCCGAGCTGGGTCAACGTAGTTGCCTGGGTTGATGCGCACTTTTTCTGCATACTCTGCCGCTACATCTGCTACCTTGGGGTTAAAGTGTACGTCTGCAACCAGAGGAACCAGGTAGTTTTGACTTCTTAATGCAATGTTGATATTCTTTAGGTTGCTAGCCTCTTTTACTCCTTGTGTTGTAAGTCTAACATAGTCGGCTCCTGCATCAACTATTTTTTTTACTTGGGCTACACTTGCTGTTGTGTCTTGAGTAGAAGTGTTCGTCATAGATTGAACACGTATAGGATTCTCGTTTCCTAGTGGAGTGCCTCCTATTTGTACTTCGGAGCTTTTTCGTCTAGAATAGTTGAAAATATCCATTTAGTTACATTTATATTCAAATTTGATTTCCTTTAAGTCTTGATTCGCTTTTACGATTTTATTCTTCAAACCACTTTTGTAGCTAGCGAACTTCTTTTCTATCTCTTTATCTTGTAAGGCCAAAATCTGTGTAGCAAGGATAGCTGCATTGAGTGATGCATTGATACCTACTGTGGCTACAGGAATACCGGGAGGCATTTGAACAATAGCAAGGAGTGCATCCATCCCCTCCAAGCTTGACTTAATAGGAACACCAATAACAGGAAGAGTTGTTGAGGCAGCTATCACTCCTGGGAGGTGAGCAGCCATTCCTGCAGCAGCGATAATAACTTTTACTCCTCGTTCTTTAGCGGACTTTGCAAAAGATTCAACTGCTTCTGGTGTTCTGTGAGCTGATAGTGCATTTATTTCAAAGGGAATATGCAGATCGTTGAGAAATTGAGCTGCTTTTTCCATTACAGGTAGATCTGATGTACTACCCATTATAATACTTACTAATGGTGTCATTGTTCTTTGTTTATTGTTATTGATTTAAAAAAGGATGCATCTTTTCGTATACGAAAAGATGCATCCTTTTAATTCCGTATACTATTAATCTTATTTATTGATAATTTCTTTATACTCTTCGGCACTTAAAAGATTGTCAAAGTCTGCTTCATTTGAAGGTTTTACCTTAATTAGCCAGCCTTCTCCATAAGGGTCTTCGTTTACAAGCTCTGGATTATCTTCAATAGCTTCATTATCTTCTAAGACCTCACCAGACACAGGTAAAAACAAGTCGGAAACAGTTTTCACTACTTCGATAGTACCAAACACCTCATTGGCATCTAATGTTTCACCAACTGTAGGTATATCTACGAAAACGATGTCTCCCAATTGGTCTTGTGCATAATCTGTAATACCTATATAGACGATATCACCCTCTTTACGTACCCACTCATGTTCTTTTGTGTACTTTAATTCCTCTGGAAATTTCATAATTGTAAATAGTTTTAAAGTTAATAAGCTTATATAATATATTTAAAGATAGAATAAATTAAGTGATTACAATAATTATTGAGTGCAATTGATGTACAAAATAAACCAATAAAGAAGCCTCCAAAAATTTCTCCCAGGTTATTGTGTCCTAAAATCATTCTAGCAGAGCCTAAGGCTCCACCGATAAGAGTTAGTAGACAGATCCACTTCGTTGGGTCGTAAAAGAATAAATTACTAAAAGCAACAACACCTGCCATAACTCCTCCCATAGCCGCCATGTGCTCACTGACTCTCCATTTTGCATTAATGATAAAGTGTATGCATAGTATCATTAATGACGCTAATATGATGCCATTCATATACCAAGGTAAATCTCTTTTATACATGATGATGGCACAGAAAAAGTAAGAGAATATGGTGAGCAAGAGTGGCATGTAGCGGTGCTCTCTGAGGTTTAGTTCAATAAGTGTGCCGTAGGTATCTTTAGTTAAGCCATGAATACGTGCATCTGCCCGCCATTTTACTGGTATGAATAAGAATAGTGAGAAGACTAAAATACTTGATACAATGAGGTTTGTGTAAAATGAAATGTGTAACTCAGCTAAAACAATAAAAATAAAAAGATATGAGAACGTACTAATCATAAATGAGCCAATTAGTCGTTCTACTGGATGTTGTTTGAGAAAAGAAAGGTGGTTGATTTTATAAAGAAAGAAGATACTAATGGTGGGTAGGACTATTGTGTATCTAAAGACAATATCTAATATCCTAAAGACATCTCTTGAGGAGAAAGTAAGGCTTAAGTGAGAGAACAGTAAGAGGGTTAAAAACGACAAAAAAGGCACAGAGAAAGGAGTAAAAATACGAGAAAGTATTTTTGCCCCTTTTATAAAATATATTTTTGTCTGATTTCTCATTATCTTCTGAGTCTAGCTACAGGAATATTAAGCTGTTGTCTGTACTTAGCTACCGTCCTTCTGGCGATAGGATACCCCTTATCCTTTAACAAGCGAGCTAATTGTTCATCTGTTAATGGTGATTTTTTATCTTCTTTGTTAATGCATTCAAGAAGGATCCGTTTTACCTCACGTATCGACATCTCTTCTCCATCTTCAGTTGTAAAGCTATCACCAAAAAAGTATTTAAGCGAGAATATTCCAAAATTAGTTTGGACATACTTGCTATTTGTAACTCTCGAGATGGTAGAAATGTCCAATCCTGTAATATCTGCTACATCTTTTAGAATCATAGGCTTGAGTTTGGATTCATCTCCATCTAAGAAAAAAGGTCTTTGAAGGTTTATAATAGCCTGCATCGTTGAAATCAAGGTGTGCTGTCTTTGCACGATTGCATCTATAAAGCCTTGTGCTGAGTCCAGTTTTTGCTTTAAGAAAAGCATCGCCTCTTTTGCCTCCTTCGTCTGATTGTCTTTGTTTTTGGTGTGCTCCTCTATCATTGTGGTAAATTCGCGATTGAGTTTCAGCTCAGGTACGTTCTTGTTGTTTAAACTTAAGCTAATAGTACCATCAAATGTTTCTACGATAAAGTCTGGGATAATTTGCTGTAGATTCTTTCCGATAGACTCACCTAAAGATGCCCCAGGTCTTGGGTTTAACTTTATAATTTCATCCATAGCCTTATTCAGTAAGTCTTCAGAGATATTCAGTTTTTGTGTGATTTTGTCCCAGTGCTTGCGCGTGAACTCTTCATAACAGGAGCTTATGATGTCCCATTCTATGGAACGAGTCGGTGTGTCGGGCTTTCTTTTGATCTGTATAAGCAAGCACTCCTGAAGGTCTCTGGCTCCTACACCTGCGGGTTCAAAATCCTGTATGACACTTAAAACAGTTTCAATTTCATCAGGAGATGTGTCGATACCCATGTAAATAGCGAGCTCATCATTGATGCTTTCGGTGGTTTTGCGTAGGAGTCCATCATCGTCTAAGGACCCTATTAAATACCTCCCGATAAGCTCTTGTGTATCTGTGAGTTTTTGCTCTCCAAGCTGCTCTAAAAGAATGTCATAGAAAGAGGTTGTGTCTGAAATAGGTATGTTTTCTGGCTGACTCTCGTTATTGAAGTTATGCTCTTTGAGCTTGTAATCAGGAATATCATCTTCACTAAGGTAGTCGTCTAGTGAGTCGTAGTCTGTACTCTCTTCTTTTTCTGCTTGATATTCCTCCTCTTCTGCTGTGAGCTCCTTGCCCTCTTCTAATGCAGGGTTTTCAAGTAACTCAGCATGTACACGCTCTTCAAACTCGAGTGTAGGGAGCTCTAAGAGCTTGACAACAAGAATTTGTTGAGGTGATAAAGTTTGTGTCTGCTTCTGAGTTTGTGCTTGTATTTGACGTGAAGATTGTGCCATACTTTATGCTCTAAAAGTGATCTTATTGCGTGTTAGTTGCTTAGGATAAAATAAACTATCTACTTAATTTGACTCTATGAAGATACTGTGTTTTCTGCTTTTATACAAAAACTATGCCTAATATAGCTTCGTTCACTTAAAACCATAAACTCTTATGACTTTATTGTTGCATTTTGACTATTTTTGGTGACTAAGATTATGAAGTATTTTATTGATGTTGTTATTCCACTGCCTATCCCAGGGCTTTTTACATATTCTGTAGAAGAGTCTGATTATAGACAAATTCAGGCTGGGTGTAGAGTGATAGTACCTTTCGGTAGAAAAAAGTACTATACAGCCTTAGTGTTCAAAAAACACAATGATGAGCCGAGAGAATATAAGGTAAAACCTATTTATGCTGTTTTAGACTATCAGCCTATTTTACTAGCTGCGCAAATTCAATTTTGGTCGTGGTTGTCTGATTACTATATCTCAGCATTAGGGGATGTCTTCAAGGCTGCTTTGCCATCAGGACTAAAGCTGGAGAGTGAAACTCTTGTAGAGTTAAACAAGGATTACGTAGGCACTCCTGATTTAACTCCTAATGAGCTGAAGGTATTAGACCTACTTTCTGATGAATCTGTTCAATGCGTGAAAAAGCTAGCTAAAGATAGTGAAATAGCAAATATACTAGCTGTTGCCAATCGCCTTCTTGAGCGTGGTGCTATCATCTTTCGTGAGGAGTTAAAGCAAGAGTATAAGCCACGTATGGAGGTCCGTATACGATTTAGTAAGCAATATGAGTCAGTAGAGTCTACTGAAAATCTTTTTCAACTCTTATCTAATGCACCCAAGCAGCTTGATATAGTCATGAAGTATATGGACTTATCGGGCTTTTTACAAGGAGAGCTATTTGAGGTTTCCAAACATCGCTTGCTTGATGCTGCTCAAGCTACAGCGAGTAGCCTTAAAGGCTTAATAAATAAGGGTGTTTTAGAAGAATATGAAGTAGAGATTGGGCGTTTACAAGGAGTGGTGCATCAAGAAGAAGAGGCACATCAGCTCAATGAATCGCAAACGAGGGCGCTGAAGGAGATAAACCTTTCTTTTGGCAAAAAGCAGGTTTGCTTGTTACATGGCGTAACCTCAAGTGGCAAGACGGAGGTCTATATCCACTTGATTCAACAGATTTTAGATGCGGGAAAACAAGTACTTTATCTACTACCTGAGATAGCTTTGACTACACAGATAACGGAACGTTTAAAGCGAGTTTTTGGGGATAAACTGGGTGTATATCATTCCAAATTCTCAGATGCAGAACGAGTTGAAATCTGGAAGAAACAACTCTCGGAGCAGCCGTATCAAGTTGTCTTAGGGGTTCGATCCTCAATCTTTTTACCTTTTCAAAACTTAGGTCTAGTTATAGTAGATGAGGAGCATGAGACTACGTATAAGCAACAAGATCCAGCCCCTCGTTATCATGCACGTGATGCAGTCATCGTTTTGGCTCATATCTACGGTGCCAATGTTTTGCTCGGCACGGCTACACCATCTATAGAGACTTGGCATAATGTAGAGTCAAATAAATACGGACTAGTACAGTTGACTGAGCGTTATAAAGAGATAGAACTACCTGAGATTATTCCTGTCGATATTTACGAGTTGAAGCGGAAAAAGAGAATGAAGGGGCAGTTTTCGCCTTTGTTATTAAGTTCTATTCGCGAGGCTTTAGCACAGAAGGAGCAAGTCATCCTTTTCCAAAACAGAAGAGGATTCGCTCCTATAGTGGAGTGTAATGTTTGTTCTTGGGTACCCAAATGTGTCAATTGTGATGTGAGTTTGACTTACCATAAGCGTTACAATGAGCTTACGTGCCACTATTGTGGTTATACGTATCAGTTGCCCACAGTTTGTCCTTCTTGTGAGAGTGAAGAGCTCACCACTAAGGGCTTTGGTACTGAAAAAGTGGAGGCCGAGATTCAATCACTCTTTCCTAATGCATCAGTAGCTCGTATGGATTTAGATACGACACGCACACGAAATAGCTATGAGAAAATTATATCTGACTTTGAAGAAGGGAGGACAAATATATTGATTGGTACACAGATGATTTCTAAAGGTTTAGACTTTAATCATGTGCGTGTAGTAGGAATTCTAAATGCTGATACCATGCTTAACTATCCCGACTTTAGAGCTTACGAGCGTGCCTATCAATTGATGGCACAGGTTTCTGGTAGAGCTGGAAGACACAAAAAGAGGGGTAAGGTAATCCTTCAAACGCATAGCATAGATCATCCGATTATACCTCAGGTAATCAACAACCGGTATGAAGAGATGGTAGCTATGCAGCTAGAGGAGCGTCAGTTATTCCATTATCCACCCTACTATCGCCTTATCTATGTTTACTTGAAGCATCGAGATGAAAAAAAGCTGGATTTCATGGCACGATTTATGGCTGATCAGTTAAGAGCTTCGTTTGGAGCACGTGTATTAGGACCAGATAAGCCTCCTGTTGGGAGAGTGCAGACTTATTTTATAAAAAAAATTGTGATAAAGCTTGAAACTTCATTATCTATAAAGAGTGCAAAAGCCATTATGCTTGGCATTAAGGAGCGTATGTTGCAAGATCAACGTTTCAAGTCACTTATTGTCTATTATGATGTAGATCCTATGTGATGCTACTATTTAAGGTAAATTGTAATTATGAAAAAGAAACTATTATTTGTTTGTTTAGGAAATATTTGTCGTTCACCAGCAGCAGAAGGTGTAATGCTTCAGCTGTTGGAAGAGAGGGGATTAAGCCAATCTATTCAAGTTGATTCGGCTGGTATACATGGATACCACAAGGGTGATTTACCTGATCCTCGTATGCGTAAACATGCCTTAAAGCGTGGTTATAATTTAGTTCATCGTTCACGTCCAGTTGATGTAGAGGACTTTTATAATTTCGATTTAATTATAGGGATGGACGAACAGAATATTGCAGACCTACATGAGATGGCTCCCTCAACTGATGCTGAGAAGAAAATCCACCGTATGGTTGATTACCTACAAAAAATAGAAGCCACCCATGTGCCAGATCCTTACTATGGAGGTTCTGAGGGTTTTGAGCTAGTTCTAGACTTGCTAGAGGATGCTTGCGATGGGCTTCTATCTACTTTGACTTCGGAGTCTTCAACTCAGGATAGCTAATACGTGTATGGTGTACAATTTTTAGTTTCTCCTTAAACACTGCCTTTACTGTAGCAATATCCTGAAAGGTGATGGGACACTCTTTGAAATAGCCATCCTCTACCTGTGAGTCGATAATCTTTTCTACTATGTTACTTATAGACTCCTCGGTATATTCTTTCAGGCTTCTGGAGGCTGCTTCGACCGAGTCAGCCATCATTAATATTGCTGTCTCTTTAGTAAATGGATTGGGTCCAGGATAACTAAATTTCTGAATATCAACCTCCTCGTTGGGGTGGTCATTTTGCCATCTTGTGAAAAAGAACTTAGCTGTTCCTCTGCCATGATGTGTTGTAATAAAATCTTTAATGGCCTGAGGCAAGTTGTTTTCTTTAGCTAAGCGCATACCATCATAAATATGCTGTACTATTACTTGAGCACTTTGTTCATCGGTAAGCTGGTCATGGGGGTTAATACCTCCCGACTGGTTTTCGGTGAAAAATGCAGGATTTTCCATCTTGCCGATATCGTGGTAAAGTGCACCTGTACGGACTAGCTGGCTGTTGGCCCCGATATGTACAGCTGCTTCTGAGGCAAGATTGGCCATTTGCATAGAGTGCTGAAATGTCCCAGGTGCCACTTCAGACATACGTCTGAGTAAGGGGTTGTTTGTGTCAGAGAGCTCTACAAGTGTTACATTGGAAGTAAAACCAAAAATCTTTTCAAGTAAAAATAGCAGTGGGTAGGTAAATAAGAGTAAGAATCCATTAATGATAAAGTACTGATACATACTTAAGTTTACTCGTGATATATCACCTTTAGCTATTAGTTCAGTAGCTAAGAACATGAATGAGTAAGTCAAGAATATAATAAAAGCACTTTTGATGAGTTCGGATCGCTTAGATAACTCTCTCAAACTATAGACGCTAACCATGCCTGCAGCTAATTGAAGAAGTATAAACTCGTGGGGGCTATCTACTATAATAGAGCACATTAATATAGTTACGATGTGAGCGGCTATAGCTGTTCGTGTATCCAAGAAAATACTAATGATAATGGGTAGCATAGCATAGGGGATAATGTATACGCTGGTATCTGTATCATTAATAAGTGCAGTGATTATATTTGTAAAGACAATGATTAAGAACAGCAAAGTGAGACTTCTTTTTCGTGAATAGAAGTCTTTCCTGAATATTTCAATGTAGAGCATGAAGCTAAACATCATAATTCCCACAAAAAGAATATAGCCTAAGAGGTGCTGGTACTGTTGTGTACCCGACTCACTTTTATTGAGAAATTCCTTTTTGTAGGACTGAAGTTTGTTATATACTTCATTTGTTATGTAGTCTCCCTTATTGACAATAATCTCTCCGGTGTGCACCATCCCATAGCGCTCAGACACACTAGCTTGAAGCTCCTTTTTGGCAGTTTCAGTTCGCTCAGATTCAAAAACTAGGTTTGGAATAATATAATTATTTAAATCACAAGACTTTAATACCTCAGGTTTAAACCCAAGACTCTCTCCATCTGTAAGCTTTTCATAAGCAGATTGCACTGTATATAATCTATTAACAGGTCTTTCTGCAGCCAGTTTGTCTTGGGATATCATGATAAACTGCGTGTTGTTTTCAGCTAGCTTCTTGTTGTGTTCAGTACTTATTATACCAGTCTTATAAATGTCCTGTAGAGTCTTAAGGATGTAATTGTAATAGGTGTTGGATGGAAGTCTTTTGGATAGTGTTTGTGTATAGTCCTCTTTAAATTTAAGCATAGCTTGTTTGCCTATACTGTCATCCTGATGAAAATAGGGGTGAAGGTACTTGGCTAGGACCTCTTTTCGTTCTTGTTGTAAATAGTTTTTATCCTTATAAAGAGGAAAGTCAAAGTTGGCGACAAGTGTCTCATTGGTCCATGTTTGACCTTCTTCATATTGATAGCTGAATTTGGCATCTTTGGGTAAGAAATATACAATAAGGGCTACAGCACCAATAAAAAAAAGTGCCTTGTAAATAAAATTCCGTATCGTTTTAGGACTAATATCTATATTGTCTATGGTCTTTCTCAAAAAAGAACTTTTATTACTGTTATCCATATCAAAGGTCTTATGTTTTGCGAAAAGTACGAAATAAAAGGCTAGTATGAAAAAAAAAGCTTAATTTTGCTGAGATTTATATATACTGAATAATATGTCTGAAAGAAAAGTTAGAGTTCGTTTTGCGCCTAGTCCAACAGGTGCTTTACATATTGGTGGAGTACGCACCGCACTATATAATTATCTTTTTGCGCGGCAGCATGGAGGAGATTTGGTTTTCCGTATAGAAGATACCGACTCCAATCGTTTCGTACCAGGTGCTGAGGAATATATCTTGGAATCCTTCAAGTGGCTGAATATAGAATTTGATGAGGGAGTTAGTTTCGGAGGAGAGTATGGCCCTTATCGTCAGTCAGAACGCCGGGAAATATATAAGAAATATGTAAAGATTCTTCTGGATGCTGGTAAGGCATATATTGCCTTCGATACCCCAGAAGAACTTCAAGCAAAGCGAAGTGAAATTGATAACTTTCAATATGATGCTTCCACACGCTTGCAGATGCGTAATTCACTAGTCTTAAGTCCTGATGAAGTGGATGCCTTAATTGCAGATGGAGCTCAGTATGTAGTTCGCTTTAAAATCAATCCGAATGAAGATATACATGTAAATGACCTTATCCGAGGTGAGGTAGTAATAAACTCTTCCATACTCGATGATAAGGTGCTTTATAAGTCAGCCGATGAACTTCCTACCTACCATCTTGCAAATATAGTTGATGACCACTTGATGAAAATATCTCATGTGATTCGTGGAGAAGAGTGGTTGCCTTCAGCTCCTTTACATGTGCTTTTATATAGAGCTTTTGGATGGGAAGACAGCATGCCTGAGTTTGCACATTTACCTTTATTATTAAAGCCAGAGGGTAACGGTAAGTTAAGTAAGCGTGATGGAGATCGTTTAGGTTTTCCCGTGTTTCCTCTTGAGTGGAAAGACCCTAAGACAGGAGATGTTTCCTCTGGATTTAGAGAATCAGGATACTTACCAGAAGCCGTAGTTAATTTTCTTGCCTTGTTGGGGTGGAACCCTGGTACGGAGCAGGAGATTTTATCTATGAAAGATTTAATAGAACTGTTTGATTTAAGTCGCTGTAGTAAGTCTGGGGCTAAGTTTGATTACAAAAAAGGTTTGTGGTTTAACCACCAATATATACAACAGACAGCTAATGAAGAGCTTGCTAAGCAATTCATTCCTACTTTAGAGGAGCATCAAGTTGAGGCTCCACTAGATCGAGTTGCACAGGTAATAGGTCTAGTGAAAGAACGTGTTTCTTTTGTTTCAGAACTTTGGGATGTAGCTGACTTTTTCTTTATAGCTCCTCAAGTATATGATGAGAAAACTGTGCGCAAGCGTTGGAAAGAAGATTCAGCTAAGCACGTTTTAGCGATTGCCGATATCCTAGAGAGCCTAGATGACTTCTCTGTGGAGAGTCAGGAGGAATCAGTGAAAGCATGGATAGAAGCCAATGATTTGAAAATGGGACAGGTGATGAATGCTTTTCGTCTGGCTGTAGTAGGTGCAAGTAAGGGACCTCATATGTATGATATTACTGCTTTTTTAGGCAAAGAAGAGTCAGTAAGACGAATGCGTAAAGCTGTAGAAGTTCTTGGCTAGTAGATATGTTATATAATATTGCAATACATATATATGGCTTCTTAGTGCGTCTAGCTGCTTTGTTTGGACAGAAACCCAAGCAAATGATTCAGGGGCATCGAGAGGTTTATACTAAGCTGCGTCAGGGCATAGAAGCAGATAGAGACTATCTGTGGTTTCATGCAGCCTCCTTAGGAGAGTTTGAGCAAGGTCGCCCATTGATGGAGAAAATTCGAGCTCAGTACCCTGAATATCGTATCATATTAACCTTCTTTTCGCCATCTGGCTATGAGGTTCGAAAGAACTATGAAGGAGCTGATATTATTTGTTACCTTCCTTTTGATAAACCAAGAAATGTGCTTAAGTTTTTGGATTTGGCACAGCCCAAAATGGCGTTCTTTATTAAATATGAGTTTTGGAAGAACTATTTAGATGAACTTCATAAACGTAGAATTCCCACATATAGTGTGTCTTCTATTTTTAGGAAAAATCAAGTGTTTTTCCAGTGGTATGGGGGAACATATCGGAATGTATTAAAAAACTTTGATCACTTATTTGTTCAAAATGAAACGTCTAAACGATTTCTTGCAAAAATAGGTATCACGAGGGTAACAGTTGTAGGTGATACTCGCTTTGATCGTGTAAAACAGATACAGGATCAAGCAAAGGAGCTACCTATTGTAGAACGCTTTAAGGGCGATAGTCCTACCTTTGTTGCTGGGAGTTCTTGGGGGCCTGATGAAGATCTGTTTATTGAGTACTTCAACCAACGACCAGATATGAAGTTGATTATTGCGCCGCATGTTATCGACGAAAGCCATCTAAATGAGATTATTGGTAAGCTAAAGAGACCTTATCGTAGGTACACTGAAGCTACAGAAGCCAATGTTCAAGAAGTCGATTGTCTAATTATAGACTGCTTTGGGCTTTTATCTTCTATCTATCGTTACGGTGAAGTAGCCTACATCGGTGGGGGCTTTGGAGTAGGTATTCATAATATTTTAGAAGCTGCGGTATATGGGATACCCGTCTTATTTGGACCAAAGTATGATAAATTTATGGAGGCTCGACAACTGATTGATTGCAAGGGTGCTTATTCGATTCAAGAGTACAGTCAGTTAGAATCTCTCATAGATCGCTTTTTTAGTGAGCCCGAGTTTTATCACTACACCAGTGCACAAGCTGGAGGATATGTTGAAAGCCACCTGGGAGCTTCAGAGAAGATATTGAAAATGATTAATTTTTAGCAAAAAAGCAGGAACTCTATCCTGCTTTTTTTATTGTACTAACTATTTAGAGCTATTTCTCCACTTCCTATACAGAGCTTTGCTTCTTGATCGTAAATTACACCAAACTGACCCGGAGCAACACCTTGTATTTGCTCTTGAGATTGGACGAGATATTTGCCATTCTGAAGGTAAAGTTGTCCTGGAATAAACTCAGGTGTGTGTCTGATTTTAAACCGGATAGGAGTGCCCTGACTTGTGATATCAATCCATGGGTTTTCCGTAATAAAGTGGAAGTTTTCCATACTGAAAGAGTTTTTATATTGATTTTTAGTATCGTAACCCCTCGAGACGTAGATCGTATTTTCAGAAGTGTCTTTTTTGACAACATACCAAGGCCCACCGGAAAGACCGATACCTTTTCTTTGTCCGATGGTATGAAACCAAAAACCTTGGTGTGTACCCAGTATCTTACCTGTTTCTAACTCCACAATAGCACCTTCTTTTTCTCCTAAAAAGCGCTTGATAAACTGGTTGTAGTCTATCTTGCCTAAGAAACAAATACCTTGGCTATCTTTGCGGTTGGCACTCGGAAGCTTAGCCTGCTGAGCAATACTTCGTACTTCTTCCTTGAGCAAACCTCCCAAAGGGAATAAAAGTTTAGCTACTTGTAAGTTGTCTATCTGTGCTAGAAAGTCAGTTTGATCTTTTAGTGGGTCCTTGGCTGTGCCCAGCCAGACTTTGTTTTTGATGTTGTAGGTTTGTGCATAGTGGCCTGTAGCAGTGAAATCATATTGATGGCCTACTTGCTCCTCAAAGCAACCAAACTTGATTAGTTTGTTACACATGACATCGGGATTGGGTGTATAGCCTTGGCTCACTTTTTCAATGGTATACTTTACCACTCGATCCCAGTACTCCTTCTGTAAATCAACAATTTCAAGTTTTAAGCCATATTTTTTAGCTGTAATTTGTGCTAATTCAATATCTTCTTCAGCTGAGCAGCCTAGATTATCCTCTCCCTCCATACCAATTTTGATATAGAATAAATCGGGTTTATATCCTTGTTCACAAAGGAGGTGTACGACGACAGAGCTATCGACACCTCCAGAGAGTAATGTTGCTATATTTTTCATGTTCTATTAACTCATTATGAGAGAATAATAACAGAATACAAAAAATAAAGTTGGACAAAGAGCTTATTTTTTATGTTTTGTTTCATCTTTAAACCACGATGCGTATAGAGGATACTGGTGAGCTATTTTTTCATTGAGCTCCTGAGTTTGATCTGGGTCTACTCGCTTTACAAATTTGGCTGGAACTCCCGCCCAGAGCGTATAGGGTTCTACCTGTGTATGGCTTAAGACTACCGAGCCAGCTGCTATGATAGCGCCTTTTCCAATATGAGCATGGTCTAATAAAGTAGCTCCCATACCTATCAAGGCTCCATCATCGATATCTGCACCATGTACGATGGCATTATGACCAATAGTTACATTATCGCCGATTTTTATGGTGGATTTCTCATAGAGTGTGTGCAGAACGCTTCCGTCTTGAATATTAACTCGATTGCCAATTTGTATGGTGTTTACATCTCCTCGTAACACGGCATTAAACCACACACTACATTCATCACCTAATTTAAGATCTCCGATAAGGGTTGCATTTTCAGCAAAGTAGCAATCCTTACCCCATGTGGGTGTAAACCCTCTGACTGTTTTAATAAGTGCCATATGTTATTTATATTTTTGATGTGGCTTTTGCCAGCCACTTTTGCTCTTCAGCTGTGAGATGTGGACTTAGTTTATGATAAACCTGTTGGTGGTAATTATTGAGCCAATCTATCTCTTCAGCTGTCAGCTTGCTCTTTATGATACCTCGCGTACAGATCGGGCACAGAGTGACCGTTTCAAACTGGTAATAATTGCCAAATAGACCTTCACTCCAGGGAGCAACCAACATTAAGTTTTCGATTCGCACCCCATGGCTGCCATCTATATATACGCCAGGTTCGTTAGATGTAAGCATACCTATTTGAAGTGTAATCGGGTTTTCATTCATACGGATACTCTGTGGCCCTTCATGCACACAGAGAAACTGACCTACACCATGTCCTGTCCCGTGTAGAAAGTTTTTCTTCTGTTCCCATAGCGGTAGTCTTGCTAAGATATCTAGCTGGCTACCCCGAGTGCCCTCAGGGAACTTAGCTCGTGCAAGTGCAATGTGGCCCTTAAGTACGAGGGTATAGTCGAGTTTTTCTTCTTCGCTTAATTCCCCTAAAGCAATAGTTCGTGTTAAATCAGTCGTGCCATCTAGGTATTGAGCTCCAGAGTCAACAAGAATAAATCCTTCAGGCTTTAGTGTAGCATTACTTGCAGGAGTAGCCGAGTAGTGGACGATAGCTCCATGTTTCCCGTAGCCTGCAATAGTGTCAAAGCTTTCTCCCTGAAACAAGTCTTGCTTGGAGCGTAGTTGATACAGCTTGTCTGATACATCTAGCTCAGTAATACCTTTGTCCTTATTCTGATCTAGCCAGATTAAAAACTGCACCATGGCAACTCCATCCTTAATCATGGCTTGTTTTACATTTTTGATTTCTACAGGATTACGTAGGGCTTTCATCAGAGCGATGGGGGAGGACTGAGTTTTTGTTTGAACTTGCTCAGCTATAGCTTGAGCTAACTTTATATTTGTCGTTTCTGGGTCATATAAGAGCTGTTTTGCGGCAAATTTTTTGGTCAGGGTATAAATGTCCTTATATCCCTGACAGAGCACACCTTGTTCCTTGAAGTAATCTTTTACTTCCCTGCCTAATTTGTTGGGGTCTATAAATAAAAAACACTGCTCAGCTGTGAGGAGTAAATAAGAAATAACAACAGGGTTGTTGGGAATCTCATCTCCTCTTATATTAAGTATCCAAGCAATCTCATCTAAGGCAGTAATAAGTAGAGCTTGATCGGCTTTAAGATGTTGCTCTCTAATTTCTTTAAGTTTGATTTGACAGCTTTTTCCTGCATATTTCTCCTCATAAATAAAGCAGGGTGTGGTGGGTAAAGGAGGACGATCTAGCCATATGTCATGGATTATGTCCAAGCTTTTTAATTGGTACATAGGTAGCTGTTGCTGCCAGGCTGAATAGGTGGCAACTGACACCATTTCACCATCAAAGGATATAATAGCTCCTTGTGGTAGTTTAGACGATAAAAACTCAGAAATAGATGGTGTAGACTGTAGTCCATCCTTAAATAGTTTTATGGATGTATCTTTTAGTTGTTCTGAGGCTTGAAGGTAGTAGCGTGAGTCTGTCCAAAGTCCAGCCTCATGGAGTGTGACAACTAAAGTTCCTGCAGAGCCATTAAATCCACTCATCCACTCTCTTACTTTCCAGTGTAGTGGAAGATATTCACTCATGTGTGGATCACTTGAAGGTATAATAAAAGCATCAACCTTCTTTTGCTTCATTTTTTCTCGTAGTATAGAGAGTTTTTTAATAGTTTTTGTATCCATGATATGTGGCTTATCTAGTTATATAACAACCACTAAGTTAAGAAAAAACTAAAAAAGGAAGCTATAATCCATTAATATCCTAGAAATAGGGAGTAAAGTTTTGTAGATAACGAAAGTATCTTTATTTTTGCAGACCGAAATTAATTGAATAGTTTCAAAGTTTAAACATTAATTTAAAAGACAAAAAATGATTGTAGTACCTGTAAAAGACGGAGAAAACATCGAAAGAGCTCTTAAGAGATTTAAGAGAAAATTTGAAAGAACTGGTGTTATTAAAGAATTGAGAAAAAGACAACAATTCGACAAACCATCAGTGGTAAACAGATTCAAAAGAGAACGCGCTATCTACGTTCAAAAACTAAAAGAGCAAGAAGATTAAGAATAATCTCTCTCATCCTTTGGGAGGCGAATTTCTTTTCCTATATTCGTTAGTAGTCTAGTACTATAATAACGATGAAGTATCTCGAAGAGTTTATAGACTATTTAAGCTATGAGAAAAACTACTCCCCACATACTGTACAAGCATATTGTCGGGATATTGAACAGTTTTTCGAAAGTAGTTGTTTTAGTAGTAAAGAGTGTTCTTTGAATTTGTTGAGTGTAAACCACGTCAGAAGTTGGATGGTGTCTTTGATGGATCAAGGGTATGAAGCCGCTTCTGTAAAACGAAAGCTTAGCTCGTTAAGGGTATTCTCACGCTATTTGTTGCGTGTGGGTGTCTTAGAATCAGATCAGTTAAGCCTAGTGGAAGGTCCTAAGCTTGGTCGTAAATTACCAGACTTTATCCGGTCGGCAGACTTGGATAAGTTGTTAGATGGTGATTTTTTTACTGAGGATTTTATAGGACTGCGTGATAGGCTGATTATCGAGTTGTTCTATTCTACGGGCATTCGCTTGTCGGAGCTAATTGGGCTTGATGAGTGCGATGTAGATTTGAACTCAAGTCAGTTGAAGGTTTTAGGTAAGGGTAATAAAGAGCGTGTAATTCCTTTTGGAGAGACACTGTCTTTACGAATCCAAAAGTATTTGGAGGCAAAGAAAACCGAGGTGAATAAAAATAGCGTCGCGTTTTTTGTAAGACCAAATGGATTAAGATTGTACCCAAGTCTAGTGTATAAGGTTGTAAAAAACAACCTTGCAGTGATTTCATCTTTAGTAAAATGTAGTCCTCATGTATTGAGGCATAGTTTTGCTACTAATATGTTGAATAACGGTGCAGACCTTCAAGTGATAAAGGAAATATTAGGACATACGAGTCTGTCAGCGACTGAAGTTTATACGCATACGACATTTAAAGAACTTAAAAAAGTTTATAATCAAGCTCATCCAAGAGCTTAATTAAAAAAGGAGGTCATTATGATGGAAATAGGAATTCGATCTGTTGGTTTTGATGCAAAGGATCACTTAGTGAAATTTGCAGAAGAAAGAGTTAAGAAACTAGAGCGTTTTTACGAAAATATACAGAAAGTAGAGGTGTTTTTAAGGTTGAAGTCCGATGCTGTGACCAATAAGGAAGCAGGAATACGGATTCATGTTCCAGGAACAGAATTATATGCTAGCAAAACCTGTGACTCTTTTGAGGAAGCTGTTGATGAGGTAATAGATGCTTTACGTAGGCAGCTCAAGAAATATAAAGGTCGTCAGGCAAGCTAAATAATATGCAATTCATTTTGTAAAAAAGAAATTTATATTTAAATTTGCAGCCGTTTCACTTAAGTCATTCGTCGAAATGGCTGCAAGTTTCCATATAAGCCTCTTTAGCTCAGTTGGCCAGAGCACGTGATTTGTAATCTCGGGGTCGTTGGTTCGAATCCGACAAGAGGCTCAAGAAAATAGAGTAGTTGGGCAAATACCAGAGTGGCCAAATGGGGCAGACTGTAAATCTGCTGGCTTACGCCTTCGGTGGTTCGAATCCATCTTTGCCCACTAAAATTGCGGAAGTAGCTCAGTTGATAGAGCATTAGCCTTCCAAGCTGAGGGTCGCGGGTTTGAGTCCCGTCTTCCGCTCTATTTTATGCTGTTATGGCTCAGTGGTAGAGCACTTCCTTGGTAAGGAAGAGGTCCCGGGTTCAAATCCCGGTAACAGCTCATAATTATATTGTAAGTGCTGATTATTAATCAAATAAATAACAAGTAAAGCTATGGCTAAAGAGAAATTTGAACGTACCAAACCTCATGTTAACATTGGTACAATTGGTCACGTTGACCACGGTAAAACTACCTTGACCGCTGCTATTACTACCGTTTTGAATAAAGAATTTGGTGGTGAAGCGAGATCATACGATCAGATTGATAACGCTCCAGAGGAAAAGGAAAGAGGTATTACTATTAATACTTCACACATTGAGTATGAAACAGCTAACCGTCACTACGCTCACGTTGACTGTCCAGGTCACGCTGACTACGTTAAGAACATGGTTACTGGTGCTGCTCAAATGGACGGTGCTATCATTGTAGTAGCTGCTACTGATGGTCCTATGCCTCAAACTCGTGAGCACATTCTTCTTGCACGCCAGGTAAACGTTCCTCGTCTAGTTGTATTTATGAACAAATGCGACATGGTTGAAGACGAAGAAATGCTTGAGCTAGTTGAGATGGAAATGAGAGAACTTCTTGATTTCTACAACTTTGATGGTGATGATACACCAATCATTCAAGGTTCTGCACTAGGTGCTTTAGAAGGTGTTGAGAAGTGGGAAGCTAAGATTCTAGAGCTTATGGAAGCTGTAGATAACTGGATTCCATTGCCTCCACGTGATGTTGATAAACCATTCTTGATGCCAGTTGAAGACGTGTTCTCTATCACAGGTCGTGGTACAGTTGCAACAGGTCGTATCGAAGCAGGTATCGTAAAAGTTGGTGATGAAGTAGAACTTTTAGGTCTTGGTGAAGATAGAAAATGTGTTGTTACAGGAGTAGAAATGTTCCGTAAGCTTCTAGATCAAGGTGAAGCTGGTGATAACGTAGGTCTATTACTTCGTGGTATTGAGAAGAGTGATATCAAACGTGGTATGGTTCTTTGTCACCCAGGTCAAATTAAACCACACGATAAATTCCAAGCTGAGGTTTATATCTTGAAGAAAGAAGAAGGTGGACGTCACACTCCATTCCACAACAAATACCGTCCTCAGTTCTATTTACGTACTATGGACTGTACAGGTGAAATTACTCTACCAGAAGGTGTAGAGATGGTTATGCCTGGTGATAACGTTACTATTAACGTTCAGCTTATCTACCCAGTTGCTCTTAACGTAGGTCTTCGCTTTGCAATCCGTGAAGGTGGACGTACAGTAGGTGCTGGTCAGATTACTAAAATCGTAGACTAATAATCTATAGATATATCAGTCGGTCTTTGTAAATCAAAGACCGACTATTTACGGGTGTAGCTCAGTTGGTAGAGCACTAGTCTCCAAAACTAGGTGTCGGGAGTTCGAGCCTCTCCTCCCGTGCTAATTATAATTCATAATTATGAAGATTATAAACAATATTAAAGAATCCTACGATGAACTCGTGCATAAAGTATCGTGGCCATCACAATCCGAGTTAGCTAATAGTGCGATTGTAGTATTATCTGCTTCCCTAATAATTGCGTTAGTAGTTAGCGGTATGGATTTCTGTTTCAAAACAATCATGGAAAACATTGTTTATCCAGGTTAATAAAAAAGGAAGGTTTTAAATGGCTGAGAACCAAAACAAATGGTACGTACTACGTGCTATAAGCGGAAAAGAAGCTAAGATTAAAGAGTATCTTGAAGCTGAAATTAAACATGGCTCCTTTGGAGACTATTTATCTCAGGTTTTGATCCCTACTGAAAAGATAGCCGAAATAAAAAATGGTAAGCGTGTTATCAAAGAGAAAAACTACTTACCAGGCTATATCTTGGTAGAAGCAAATCTAGTGGGTGAAATACCTCACTTGATACGAAACACTCCTGATGTTATTGGCTTTTTAGGTGGAATGGATAACCCTACACCTTTGAGGCAATCAGAAATCAACCGTATACTTGGTACAGTGGATGAACTCCAAGAAGCTGAGGTAGAAATGGCTATCCCATATCTTGTAGGAGACACTGTAAAAGTTAATGCTGGTCCTTTCAGTGGATTTACTGGTACAGTAGAAGAAGTTGATAAGGATAAGAAGAAACTTAAGGTAATGGTTAAGATCTTTGGTCGTAAAACACCATTAGAGCTTGGCTTTATGCAAGTAGAAAAAGAGTAATTAGTTGTTACGCTTTTATCTCTTTTTTTAATCAATTAAATTAATTATAAAAACAATGGCTAAAGAAATTGCTGGATTAATCAAGTTACAGATTAAAGGAGGCGCAGCAAACCCATCACCTCCCGTTGGACCTGCCTTAGGTGCTAAGGGAATTAATATCATGGAGTTTTGTAAGCAATTCAACGCCAGAACTCAAGACAAGGCTGGTAAAGTATTGCCAGTTATCATCACTTACTATACAGATAAGTCTTTTGATTTTATCATTAAGACTCCACCTGTAGCGGTGCAAATCTTAGAACTAACAAAAGCTAAGAAAGGTTCAGCTGAACCTAACCGTAAGAAAGTGGCTGCAATGACTTGGGCTCAAGTTGAACAAATTGCACAAGACAAAATGGTAGATTTAAATTGCTTTACAGTTGAATCAGCCATGAAAATGGTTGCAGGAACTGCTAGAAGTATGGGTATCTCTGTTAAAGGGGAATTCCCCACTAACAATTAAAAACTTCAATTATAATGGGAAAACTGACAAAAAATCAAAAATTGGCAGCTGAAAAAATTGAAGCAGGGAAAACATACTCTCTTAAAGAAGCAGCTAACCTAGTAAAGGAAGTTACTTTTACTAAATTTGATGCTTCTGTAGATATTGATGTGCGTTTAGGTGTTGATCCACGTAAAGCGAACCAAATGGTAAGAGGTGTTGTATCTTTGCCTCATGGAACAGGTAAGCAAGTTCGTGTCTTAGTACTTTGTACTCCAGACATGGAAGAGGCTGCTAAAGAGGCTGGTGCAGACTACGTTGGTCTTGATGAATATATCGAAAAAATTAAAGGCGGTTGGACCGATATCGACGTAATCATTACTATGCCATCAATCATGGGTAAAATTGGTGCTCTAGGTAGAGTTCTAGGACCAAGAGGTTTAATGCCTAACCCTAAGAGTGGAACTGTGACAATGGATGTTGCTAAGGCTGTTAAAGAGGTAAAACAGGGTAAAATCGATTTCCGTGTTGATAAAACTGGTATCGTTCATACTTCAATAGGTAAAGTTTCATTTACTTCAAAGCAGATTTACGAAAACGCAAAAGAATTCGTATTGACTCTTGTTAAAATGAAACCTACTGCAGCTAAAGGAACGTATTTAAAGAGCATTTATCTTTCTAGCACAATGAGTAAGGGTATCAAAATTGATCCTAAATCAATCGCTGAAATCTTTAAATTTGAAGAATAATGAGAAAGGAAGATAAAGGAATTATTATAGAGCAACTTGCTTCTGCTATTCAAGAATACGAGCACTTATACTTAGTAGATACAGCTTCAATGAATTCTGTAGAAACTAGTGACTTAAGAAGAACTTGTTTCAAGAAAGAAGTTAAGTTGATTGTTGCTAAGAATAGCCTTTTAAAGCAAGCATTTGCAAGAATTGAGGGGATAGATTATAGTCCTCTATTTGATACTTTGAAGGGAACAACAGCCCTTATGCTATCAAATACAGCTAGCATGCCTGCTAAACTTATCAAAGAAAAAGGTAAGAAAAAAGGTATTCCAGCCCTTAAAGCTGCATACGCAGAAGAAAGCTTCTATGTAGGTGCAGAGCATCTAGAAGCTTTAGTTAGCATTAAGAGTAAGGATGAGGTTATTGCAGATATTGTTGCTTTGCTACAATCTCCAGCCAAGAATGTTATCTCAGCTCTTAAATCAGGTGGAGACACCCTTCACGGAGTACTAAAAACTCTAGGTGAAAAGAAATAACTATACCAAATAAATAAGTAAATAAACAAATAAAAAAATACGAAAATGGCAGATTTGAAAGCTTTTGCAGAAGAACTAGTTAACTTATCAGTAAAAGAAGTTAATGAACTTGCAACTATCCTTAAGGAAGAATATGGTATCGAACCTGCAGCTGCAGCTGTTGCTGTAGCTGGTCCTGCTGCAGCTGGTGAAGCTGAAGAAGAAAAAACATCATTTGATGTTGTTGTAACGAGCGCAGGCTCAGCAAAACTAAAAGTAGTTAAGGCTGTTAAAGACGTTTGTGGTCTAGGCTTGAAAGAAGCAAAAGATCTAGTTGATAACGTACCAAGCGTTGTTAAAGAAGGTTTAGCTAAAGACGAAGCAGAATCATTGAAAAAAGAATTAGAAGAAGCTGGAGCTGAAGTTGAACTTAAATAATTTTATCCTGTTTAACAGGTAAAACTGCGGTTAAGAACCTTAGATTACTAGGGTTCTTAACCTTTTTGTGTATATATTTAATATTAAGTTCTTCAAATTCAACAATCGATGTCTTCACATACTGTAAATAAAAGAATTAATTTTGCCACAATTAAGAAACCTCTTAAGTATCCAGATTTCTTAGATGTGCAACTTAAGTCATTTCATGACTTCTTACAGCTTGATACTCCCCCTGAAAAGCGTAAGAATGAGGGCTTGTATAAAGTTTTTGCTGAAAACTTTCCTATCACAGATACAAGAAACAACTTCGTTCTTGAGTTTTTAGACTATTATATTGATCCTCCTCGTTATTCAATTGAAGAGTGTCTTGAACGTGGTTTGACTTATAGTGTTCCTTTAAAGGCTAAACTAAAGTTATATTGTACCGATCCAGAACATGAGGATTTTGATACGGTTATTCAAGATGTATTTTTAGGGCCTATACCTTATATGACCGATAAGGCTACATTTGTCATTAATGGAGCTGAGCGTGTAATTGTTTCACAGTTGCACAGATCACCTGGTGTGTTCTTTGGTCAGAGTACGCATGCTAATGGTACCAAGTTGTACTCAGCACGTATTATTCCGTTCAAAGGGTCTTGGATTGAGTTTGCTACCGATATCAATAATGTGATGTTCGCATATATTGATCGTAAAAAGAAATTACCTGTAACTACCTTATTGCGTGCAATAGGTTTTGAGAGCGATAAAGATATCCTCGAAATATTCAACCTAGCTGAGGAAGTTAAAGTGAATAAGACTAACTTGAAAAAAGCGGTTGGTCGTAAATTAGCTGCACGTGTACTTAAATCATGGAATGAAGATTTCGTCGATGAAGATACTGGTGAAGTTGTATCAATAGAACGTAATGATGTTATTATTGATCGTGAAACTATCATCGAACCAGAACATGTTGAACTAATCTTAGACTCTGGGGTTTCGCATATTCTTTTACACAAAGAAGATGTGAACCAGACAGATTATTCTATCATTTATAATACGCTTCAAAAAGACCCAAGTAACTCTGAGAATGAAGCTGTATTGTATATTTATCGTCAGCTGCGTAATGCAGACCCAGCAGATGAATCTAGTGCAAGAGAAGTAATTAACAACTTATTCTTCTCTGAAAAGCGCTATGATTTAGGAACTGTTGGTCGTTATAGAATCAACAAGAAGTTGAATCTAGAAACTGACATGGAGGTTAAAGTATTAACTAAAGAAGATATTATTGAGATCATCAAATATCTAATCGAGTTAATCAACTCTAAAACAATTGTTGACGATATTGACCACTTAAGTAATCGTCGAGTTAGAACTGTTGGAGAGCAGTTATCTAATCAGTTCTCTATTGGTTTATCTCGTATGGCTCGTACTATTCGCGAGAGAATGAACGTACGTGACAATGAGGTGTTTACACCGGTAGACCTGATCAACGCCAAGACGATTTCTTCTGTTATTAACTCATTCTTTGGTACGAATGCTTTGTCTCAGTTTATGGATCAAACGAATCCACTATCTGAGATAACTCATAAGCGTCGTATGTCTGCCTTAGGGCCAGGTGGTCTTTCTAGAGAGAGAGCTGGTTTTGAGGTTCGTGACGTTCACTACACACACTATGGTCGACTCTGCCCTATTGAGACTCCAGAAGGTCCAAATATTGGTTTGATCTCTTCTTTGTGTGTATATGCCAAGATTAATGACCTAGGTTTTATTGAAACACCTTATCGTAAGGTAGAAGACGGTGTGGTTGATGTCTCTGAAAATGGGGTTGTATTCCTTTCTGCTGAAGAAGAAGAGAATAAAATAATTGCGCAAGGTAATGCCCCACTTGATGAGAAGGGACACTTTGTGAATGACCGTATTAAGTCACGTCTAGAGGCTGACTATCCAGTAGTTGAGCCAAGTGAGGTTGATTTAATGGACGTTGCTCCTCAGCAGATTGCCTCTATTGCTGCAGCCTTAATTCCATTCCTAGAGAATGATGATGCGAACCGTGCTCTGATGGGTTCAAACATGATGCGTCAGGCAGTTCCATTAATCAAGAGTGATGCGCCAATCGTTGGTACAGGTATTGAAAGACAGCTTGTAACAGATTCAAGAACACAAATTGCTGCTGAAGGCGATGGTGTTATCGAGTTTGTTGATGCAAGAGAAATTCATGTACTTTACGATCGCTCAGAAGAAGAGGAATTTGTAAGCTTCGAGCCAGCGCTTAAAAAATACTACTTACCTAAGTATCGTAAGACTAACCAAAGTATGACGATAGACTTGCGTCCTATTTGTGAGGTTGGTCAACGTGTTACAAAAGGTGAGGTCCTTACAGAGGGTTACTCTACAGAAGATGGTGAGTTAGCCTTAGGTAAAAACCTTGTTGTGGCATACATGCCATGGAAGGGATACAACTATGAGGATGCGATTGTTCTAAGTGAGCGAATTGTTAGAGAAGATGTTCTGACTTCTGTTCACGTAGAAGAATATACCTTAGAGGTTCGTGAAACAAAGCGTGGTATGGAGGAGTTAACCTCTGACATTCCTAATGTTTCTGAAGAGGCTACTAAGGACCTAGACGAAAATGGTATTGTTCGTATTGGTGCTCGCATCAAACCAGGAGATATCATGATTGGTAAGATTACACCGAAAGGTGAGTCAGATCCTTCTCCTGAAGAAAAACTACTTCGCGCTATCTTTGGTGATAAGGCTGGTGATGTAAAAGATGCTTCTTTAAAAGCTTCACCATCACTAAGTGGTGTGGTTATCGACAAAAAATTATTCTCACGAGTAATGAAGAGTCGTGGATCTAAGAAAGCTGACAAGGCCGTCTTAGCAAAGATTGACGAAGAATACCAAGAGCAGTTTGATGAGATTAGAGCAATTCTTATTAAGAAGTTAATTAAGCTAACAGAGGGACATACTTCTGCTGGAGTAAAAGACTTCTTAGAGGTAGAAGTAATACCTAAAGGAACTCAGTTTACAGCTGCAGATTTTGCAAACTTAGATTTTGAGGGAGTTGAATTAATCAACTGGACAGAAGATGAGCATACCAATGTCTTAATTCGTGAGCTAATTCTAAATTACTTAAAGAAATTCAAAGAATTAGATGCTGAATTGAAACGCAGAAAATTTGCTATAACTATTGGTGATGAACTACCAGCAGGTATTATTCAGATGGCCAAAGTAGTAATAGCTAAGAAACGTAAAATTGGTGTGGGAGATAAGATGGCAGGACGTCACGGTAATAAGGGTATTGTATCTCGTATTGTTCGTGATGAAGATATGCCATTCTTGGAAGACGGAACTCCAGTAGATATCGTTCTAAACCCTCTAGGTGTGCCATCACGTATGAACCTCGGACAGATATTTGAAGCTGTTTTAGGATATGCCGGAAAGAAATTAGGAACTAAATTTGCAACTCCTATTTTTGATGGTGCCACTTTAGAAGATATTTGTGAATGGACAGATAAAGCAGGATTACCACGCTATGGTAAAACTTATCTCTATGACGGAGGTACAGGTGAGCGCTTTGACCAGCCAGCAACAGTAGGGGTTACTTACATGTTGAAGTTAGGTCATATGGTTGAAGATAAAATGCACGCGCGTTCTATTGGGCCATACTCACTGATTACTCAGCAACCACTTGGAGGTAAGGCTCAGTTTGGTGGTCAGCGTTTTGGAGAGATGGAGGTTTGGGCACTAGAGGCCTTTGGCGCAGCTCATATTCTACAAGAGATTCTCACTATTAAGTCTGATGACGTTATTGGTAGATCTCGTGCATATGAAGCGATTGTTAAGGGTGATCCAATGCCAGAACCAGGAATACCAGAATCTCTTAACGTATTGCTCCACGAACTTAGAGGTCTAGGCCTTAGTGTTCATCTTGAGTAATATTCTATAATCTTGAAGGGAGCTAGCTTTTGCTCTCCCTTCGTTTTATCTAGTTCATAATTTTCAATAATATAATTCATATGGCTTTTAGAAAAGAGAATAAAATTAGAAGTAATTTCTCGAAAATCTCAATTGGATTGGCTTCTCCTGAAGAGATCCTTGAAAATTCGAGTGGTGAAGTTTTAAAGCCTGAAACCATCAACTATCGTACATACAAACCAGAGCGAGATGGTTTATTCTGTGAACGTATTTTTGGTCCTGTGAAGGATTACGAATGTCATTGCGGTAAGTATAAGCGTATCCGTTATAAGGGTATAGTTTGTGACCGTTGTGGTGTTGAGGTAACAGAGAAAAAGGTTCGTCGCGAACGTATGGGACACATTGGTTTAGTTGTGCCTGTAGCTCATATTTGGTACTTCCGTTCACTACCTAATAAAATTGGTTATTTATTAGGCTTACCAACAAAGAAACTTGATTCTATCATATATTACGAGCGTTATGTTGTTATTCAGCCAGGAATAAAAGCAGAAGACGATGTTAAAGAATTTGATTTGATTACAGAGGATGAATATCTAGATATCCTAGAGAAGCTTCCTGAAGACAACCAATACTTGGACGATTCTGATCCTAATAAGTTCATTGCTAAAATGGGTGCAGAAGCAGTTCATGATTTGTTGTCAAGAATTAAATTAGATGAATTGTCTTATGAGTTGAGAGACAAGGCAAACAACGATACTTCTCAGCAACGAAGAAACGAAGCGCTCAAGCGTCTTCAAGTGGTAGAAGCCTTCCGTGCATCTCGTGGTAGAAACAAACCTGAGTGGATGATCATGAAGGTTGTTCCTGTCATTCCACCTGAGCTACGTCCTCTTGTTCCATTGGATGGTGGTCGTTTTGCTACTTCAGATTTGAATGACCTGTATCGCCGTGTTATTATCCGTAATAACCGTCTTAAGCGATTGATCGAGATTAAAGCCCCTGAAGTTATTTTACGTAATGAAAAACGTATGCTTCAAGAGTCTGTTGACTCTCTATTTGACAACTCTCGTAAGTCAAGCGCAGTTAAAACAGATGCAAATCGTCCTTTAAAATCACTTTCAGATAGCTTGAAAGGTAAGCAAGGTCGTTTCCGTCAAAACTTGCTTGGTAAGCGTGTGGACTACTCGGCTCGTTCGGTGATCGTTGTAGGTCCTGAGCTTAAAATGCACGAGTGTGGTATCCCTAAGTTGATGGCAGCAGAGTTGTTCAAACCCTTCATTATCCGTAAGCTTATAGAGCGAGGTATAGTGAAGACAGTGAAATCAGCTAAGAAAATCGTAGATAGAAGAGAGCCTATTATTTGGGATATTCTTGAACATGTGATGAAAGGACACCCTGTTCTTCTGAACCGTGCTCCAACTCTTCACCGTTTAGGTATTCAAGCTTTCCAACCCAAAATGATTGAAGGTAAAGCTATTCAGTTACATCCCCTAGCATGTACAGCGTTTAATGCTGACTTTGACGGTGACCAGATGGCTGTACACTTACCTTTAAGCAACGAAGCGATATTAGAAGCCCAGCTATTGATGTTGGCTGCTCACAATATATTGAACCCAGCTAACGGTGCTCCTATTGCTGTTCCTTCGCAGGATATGGTATTAGGACTGTATTACATCACTAAGCTACGTAAAGGTACAAAGGGAGAAGGCTTAACCTTCTACGGTCCTGAAGAAGCAACTATAGCATACAATGAAGGACGAGTAGATATTCATGCTCCTATCAAGGTGATTGTACCCGACTTAGATGAAGACGGAAATATCGTACCTATGATGCGTGAAACATCGGTAGGACGTGTTATTGTAAATGAAATCGTACCAGAAGAGGTAGGTTACATCAATACCGTAATATCTAAGAAATCTTTGCGTGATATTATTGGTCGTGTAATCAAGACTTGTGGTGTAGCTCGTACAGCAGACTTCTTGGATGGTATTAAGAACTTAGGATACAAAATGGCATTCAAAGGTGGACTGTCATTTAACCTTGATGATATTATCATACCAAAAGAAAAAGATGAGCTCATCAAGAAGGGGTATGAGGAGGTTGAGCAAGTGCTTAACAACTACAACATGGGTTTCATTACCAATAACGAACGTTACAACCAAGTAATTGATATTTGGACACATGTCAACTCAGAGCTATCAAATATCTTGATGAAAACAATTTCATCGGATGATCAAGGCTTTAATGCTGTGTACATGATGCTTGATTCTGGAGCTCGTGGTTCTCGCGAACAGATTCGTCAGTTATCAGGTATGCGTGGATTGATGGCAAAACCACAAAAGGCTGGAGCTGAGGGTGGTCAAATTATTGAAAACCCTATTCTTTCAAACTTTAAGGAAGGTCTTTCTGTGCTTGAGTACTTTATTTCTACTCACGGTGCTCGTAAAGGTCTTGCTGATACAGCCTTGAAGACAGCTGATGCTGGTTACTTGACACGTCGTTTGGTAGACGTTTCGCACGATGTTATTATTCATGAAGAAGACTGTGGAACTTTACGTGGTCTTGAGTGTACAGCACTTAAGAATAATGATGAAGTCATAGCTACTCTATACGAAAGAATCTTAGGACGTGTTTCTGTTCATGATGTAATCAATCCATCAACCGGAGAGCTTATCGTAGCTTCAGGAGAGGAAATTACAGAAGAGATAGCACAAGCTATTGAAGATTCTCCAATTGAGACTGTAGAGATTAGATCAGTACTTACCTGCGAATCTAAGAAAGGTGTTTGTGCTAAGTGTTATGGTCGTAACCTTGCTACGAACCGCATGGTTCAAAAAGGTGAAGCTGTTGGTGTAGTAGCTGCTCAGTCTATTGGTGAGCCAGGTACGCAGTTGACACTTCGTACGTTCCATGCTGGGGGTACTGCTGCTAATATTGCTGCAAATGCAACCATCAAAGCAAAGAACAAATCACGCTTAGAGTTCGAAGAGTTACGTACTGTAGATACGGTAAATGAACTAGATGAAAAAGTGAAGATAGTCGTAGGGCGTCTTGCTGAAGTTCGTTTCGTAGATGTAAATACAGGTATTGTACTCTCTACTCACAACGTACCTTATGGTTCTTACTTATATGCTGATGACGGTGATGTAGTAGAAAAGGATACACTAATTGCAAAATGGGATCCATTTAACGCAGTTATTATAACTGAATCTACTGGTAAGATTCGCTTTGAAGACATGGTAGAAGGTATCACCTATAAAGTTGAAGCTGATGAAGCTACAGGTCTTCGTGAGGTGATCATCATCGAAACCAAAGATAAGAAGAAGATTCCTTCGGCTCATGTGGTTGATGAATCAGGTGAGGTATTACGCACCTATAACTTGCCAGTAGGCGGACACATCGCTGTAGAAGATGATGCAAAAGTCCAAGCAGGTGAGATCATTGTTAAGATACCTAGAGCTGTCGGTAAGGCAGGTGATATTACCGGTGGTCTTCCACGTGTTACTGAGTTATTTGAAGCTCGTAACCCATCCAACCCAGCTGTTGTATCAGAAATTGATGGACAGGTTTCTATGGGTAAGATCAAACGTGGTAACCGCGAGGTTATTGTTACAACCAAGACAGGAGAAGTTAGAAAATACTTAGTACCTCTATCTCGTCAAATTCTTGTTCAAGAGAATGACTACGTACGTGCAGGTACACCACTATCAGATGGTGCAACAACTCCTTCAGATATCCTAGCAATTAAAGGACCTACTGCTGTTCAAGAGTACATCGTAAACGAAGTTCAAGACGTATACCGTCTACAAGGTGTGAAGATCAATGATAAACACTTTGAGATTATCGTACGTCAGATGATGCGTAAGGTACAAATTGATGAGGCAGGAGATACTAACTTCCTACAAAAAGAAATCGTTGATAAAATTGATTTCATGGAAGAAAATGATCGTATCTGGGGTAAGAAAGTTGTAACTGATGCGGGTGACTCTGAAACCATGAAGAAGGGTCAAATCGTAACAGCCAGAAGATTACGTGACGAAAACTCTAAGCTTAAACGTAGAGACTTGAAGATTGTGGCAGTACGCGATGCTGTACCTGCTACTTCGACTCAGATTCTACAAGGTATTACTCGTGCTGCACTTCAAACTAAGAGCTTTATGTCGGCTGCATCCTTCCAGGAAACAACCAAGGTTCTTAATGAAGCTGCTATCAACGGTAAGATTGATGAGCTTGAAGGCATGAAAGAAAACGTGATCTGTGGTCACTTAATCCCAGCTGGTACTGGTCAACGTGAATTCCAAAAAATAGTAGTAGGATCGAAAGAAGAATACGAACGTATTTTGGCCAACAAGAAGACAGTAACAGACTATAAAGAGGTAAAATAACCTAATATATACACAAAAACGAGGGGGAGGTAGTAATACTTCCCCTTTGTTTTTTATATAATATTCGATCACTTTTCTGTAGAAAAACGAAAAAACAGTATCTTTGCACCTAAATATAAATAATCAATTATGATTACAATAGAACAATTAAAAGACATACAAGAACGCACCTTAGCGTTGAGGAGGTATCTTTGACATCGACCAAAAGAAAGTCGAACTAGAAGAAGAAGAGCTACGTACACAGGACCCAAACTTTTGGGACAACCCCAAAGAGGCACAAGCACAGCTTAAACTAGTGAAAGGAATCAAAGACTGGATTGAAGATTATGAGAAATCTGTCACCTTAGCAGAAGAGTTACAACTCTCATTTGATTTCTATAAAGAAGAACTAGTCACCGAAGAAGAGGTGGATAAGCTCTATGCCAAAGCCCTTAAAGCGGTTGAAGACCTGGAACTAAAAAACATGCTTCGTCAGGAGGCTGATCAGTTAGGTTGTATGCTCAAGATAAACTCAGGTGCAGGCGGAACAGAGAGCCAAGATTGGGCATCTATGCTGATGAGACTGTATCTACGCTGGGCAGAAGATCACAACTACAAAGTAACATTATCTACCCTTCAAGAAGGAGATGAGGCCGGTATCAAGACCTGTACCATTCAAGTAGAAGGTGACTATGCTTATGGCTTTTTAAAAGGAGAGTCGGGTGTCCATCGTTTAGTACGTGTATCTCCATTTAATGCACAAGGAAAGCGAATGACCTCATTTGCCTCAGTCTTTGTATCTCCACTGGTTGATGAATCGATAGAAGTAACCTTAGACCCATCTGCCATGTCCTGGGATTTATTCCGTTCAGGAGGAGCAGGAGGTCAGAATGTCAATAAGGTTGAAACAGGAGTACGCCTACGCTATCAATACAAAGATCCAGACACTGGCGAAGAAGAGGAAATATTGGTAGAAAACACAGAAAGCCGCTCACAGCTAGACAATCGTGAAAATGCAATTCGTTTGTTGCGCTCTATACTTTACGACAAAGAGCTTCAAAAGCGTTTGGCAGCACAGCGTCAGCTCGAAGACAATAAAAAGAAAATAGAGTGGGGCTCACAAATACGAAGCTATGTATTTGACGATAGACGTGTAAAGGATCACCGTACCAACTACCAAACATCTGATGTTAATGGAGTGATGGATGGTGATATCGATGAATTTATAAAGTCCTACCTCATGGAGTTTGCTGCAGACTTAGCCTAATAGAACTATTTGTTTGGCTTAAAATCTTGCCTATAAAGTAAAAAAAGAGTACTTTGTAATAGGCAAACATCTAAAATAATAGACTATGGGAAAGAACAAAAAAGCCATGCGAGCACGTAAGGAAGAGATGCAGGCTAAAAAAGTGATGAGAACCATTTTTATTGTATGCATACTTTTAGCTATTGTATTTATTATAGCTTTTTCTTCCATGTAGGATATAACACCTAAAAAATATCAAGGGAGCTTAGTCTCCCTTTTTTTATAAACAAGTATGAATATTGAAATTGAAAGAAAATACTTAGTTAAAGACCTTTCTTTTAGAGATAGCGCCCATCGCTACCTAGCTATTAAGCAAGGATATCTGAGTACTGATAAGGATCGCTCTGTACGTGTGCGAGTCCTAGACCAAAGAGGCTTTTTAACCATTAAAGGTAGAAGCTCTGAAGATGGACTTTCGCGCTATGAGTGGGAAAAGGAAATAGCCAAAGATGAAGCCCTAGAGTTGTTGAAACTCACTTTGCCAGGGCGCATCGAAAAGGTGAGATATTTAGTAAACTATGCTGATCACATGTGGGAAGTCGATGTGTTTGAAGGAATCAATAAAGGTTTAATTTTGGCTGAGATTGAGCTGAGTTCTGAAAAAGAACACTTTGAGCTGCCTCCCTTTATAGGGCAAGAGGTAACAGGTGATGTGCGTTATTATAATGCTTATATTTCTAAACACCCCTTTAATACTTGGAAATAGACTATGGAAAGACTGATAAGATACGTACCTGAAGAGTTAGTTTCTTTTTTACTGGTAACACTTTTCTCCCTTTTGATAGGCTTATCCCAGCGGAAGATTAGTATGCGAAGAGAAGGAGAGTCCATGCTGTTTGGCACAGACCGAACTTTTACTTTTATCGGCATATTAGGCTACCTACTGTACATCCTCGACCCTGTTAATATGATACTTTTTATCATGGGAGGGGTGATTCTGGGTTTGCTTTTCATTACGCACTATTATGTCAAACAAAAAGAGTTTCATGTCTTTGGGCTAACCACCATTGTGATAGGCTTAATCACCTATTGTATTGGTCCTATCGTGTCCACTCAACCCAGCTGGTTTTATCTTTTGATGATAGTAACCGTGCTTCTTTTTGCTGAGCTCAAACACACCTTTACAGAGATAGCCCATCGGATGCAGAATGATGAAATGATTACACTCGCTAAGTTCTTGGCCATAAGTGGTATCATACTTCCAATGCTACCCGATGAAAATATCATACCAGATATCAACCTAACGCCTTATACCATCTGGTTGGCTACAGTCGTAGTATCGGGTATATCCTATCTATCTTACTTACTGAAACGCTATGTATTTAAAGAGTCAGGTATTCTTGTGTCGGGCATAATTGGTGGATTGTATAGTAGTACAGCTACTATTTCTGTTCTAGCACGCAAAAGTAAGAATGATCCAGAGTCTTATGCTTGTGAGTATGTAGCTGCTATGTTATTGGCAGTAGCCATTATGTTCGTGCGTTTCCTTATACTCATCTTTATTTTTAGTAAAGATGTATTTCTAATGATCTATCCTTACATCGGTTTGATGTCGGTAGGAACGGCTGCTATCGCTTGGTATATCAAGTCAAAACGACCTATTAAGAAAGAAGATAGCAGTATGGAAGAAGAGGAAGAAACAAGTAATCCTCTTGAGTTTAAAGTAGCGCTTATCTTTGCTTTTTTATTCGTGGTCTTTACCTTGGCTACTCACTATACCTTGCTCTATGCAGGTACTGGAGGTTTGAACCTACTCTCTGTTATATCAGGCTTTAGCGATATCACTCCATTTATTCTGAATTTGATACAGGGGACGAGTAGTATTGCTGTACTCGTAATCGTAGCTTGTACGATGCAAGCCATGGTAAGTAATATTTTTGTAAATATGTGCTATGCTTTTTTCTTCTCAGGTAGAGGAAAGAATAAAGAGCTCTCACGTTGGATATTTAGAGGCTTTGGAGCTACTATATTGATGAGTGTAATCATCCTAATTAGCTTCTATTTGATAGCAGCATAAAAGGTCAAGATCAGACCACTGCTTGTTCCCTGTATCAATAATTTTTGGCAGGGATAGAAGCGTGGTTTGTCAGGGATATAACAATAAGAGCTTCTAACTGTTGTTAGAAGCTCTTATTGTTTTGGTGCGGATGAAAGGACTCGGACTTTCTTCTTTAATGTATTGTATATCTTGCTTCACAAAATTCCCAAAGCTGTAAGGTTACACTTGGGTTGTAGTCTAATATTGAGTTTTGCAACGCTTTGCTGTCTTATAGCCTGCAGGTAGGGAATGAATGTATTAGGCCTTGAAGATATTCTCTCTTGTTTCCCTACATATCCTCCAATCCCAAACACCTACTCTCAATAGTATATTTGGGCAACACCTTATTTTTCAGATGCTCTACTTTTGAGGCGAACAATTCAGGCTTGAAATTTTTCTTTTGTCGTTTTACTTCTACTACTACAGCTTGATTCTTTTCAAGTTTTAAAGCGACAATATCTATCTCATTCAGATTCCCTTTCAATTCCCACCAAGAGCCAATCTCTTTGTATAGGAAGCTTTCGGCAAATTGTTGTTTAAAATAACGCTCCAACATCCGTCCAGTGTAGGTAGTGTAGTCATCTGTTACAATCTTTTGTAAACCTTTAAAGTTTTTAATTTCAATAAGTGAACGATGTCTGTCGAAGTAGTTGAACCAAAAATGAAGAAAATTATCTTGAATTTCATAGCGAACTGCCTGTGTTCCCTCTTTAGCTAAAATAGGACGCTGCCGAACAATAATATTGTAATCTTCAATCAATCTTTTCAGCTGCCCGCCTATGCTTTTATTTCCCATTGCTGATTCTATTTCAGCTTGAGTATTTATACCTCCTGAGATGGCACTAAGTATAGAAAAATAGGTGGCATAGTTTTTTCCAAATTCTTCAATTAAAAGATTTTTTCCTTCATCGGTGAAAGAAGAGTTATCTCGAATCATAAAACCAATCATCTCATTAACAGACAACATTCCATTATCACAAAACAGTTCTACATATTTGGGGACTCCTCCCGTGAAGGAATAAAGAGCCAAGAGCTCGTCATTGGTGTAGCCTGGTCGGTGGTCTGTCATTATCTCTTTCAAGGTTGTCAAATCGAAAGCCGAAAGCTTGATAATATTATCAGCACGTCCAAACAGTGGTTCTTTGGAATTCTGAAAAATCTTCTGCATCAAGGAATATATCGAACCACTGACTATCAAATTCATCTTGGTTTTGTTTCGATATTGATCCCAAATATTTTGCATGTCGCTATAAACAGACTCATTAATGTTATAAAACTCTTGAAACTCGTCTATAACTAAATTGAAAGTTTTAGAGGTAGCAATCTCCATTAAGTATTGAAACAGCGAGCGAAAAGTTTGAATTTCAGTGGGTACAAAAGTATCCAACGACTGGGATATTGTAGTGATAAACTCAGTACACAGACTAGCCTCATTCTTGCGCCCTACAAAGAGATAAACAGTGGGAGTATCCTCTACAGCCTTCATGATAAGGCTTGTTTTACCAATTCGTCTGCGACCAGTTAGCACAGTCAATCGAGAGTGATCTGTGAATGATAAGTTTTGTATCCTTCGCAGCTCAGCAAGTTCTTTTTTTCTATTGTAGAATTTCATAATTGAATCAATTACGGGTGTAACAGTTACGGTGGTAACAAAGATAGGGGTAAGTTTTGAAGGAACATAAGAATAAGGATTGTTTTTACTTTCACAAAAGAAGAGAAAGCGAATTAAACACTATACTCAAGCCCTAAAGAGTGTTCTAGTCTGAAAAACCAATCTTATTTCTTCTTCTGTTATTCCTTGTAAAAGTTCTTATTCAATAAGTTTTCACTCTCAGCATATTTTTAGATTATCTTCGGCTCTAGCTTATAGAATAAAATTTGCTTTTTATTTCTGAAATCTAGCAAACTGACTTGCTTATTTTAGTATTTCTAAAACTTAATTATTGATTGAATTAGTGGTCTTTACTTGCAGAAGATGGTGGAGCCTGCATACTTAATTGTGAGTTCCAAAGTTAAAACCTTTAGAGCTAAACTTGGAGGAGTAAAAGATGTCCCTTTTTATATTTTAAGACTGGCCAAAATCTATACCAAAATATAAAGACCCCAAAGGTTTTCGGTTTGATCTCCCAGCTTACTTTTGCTAATAGTTAGGTTAGTGTCAGGGATATAACAATAAGAGCTTCTAACTGTTGTTAGAAGCTCTTATTGTTTTGGTGCGGATGAAAGGACTCGAACCTTCACGTCTCACGACACTAGATCCTAAGTCTAGCGCGGCTACCAATTACGCCACATCCGCCTGATGTTGTTTTGAACACTGCAAATTTACTGCATTTTTTTTAACTACAATACGATTCGCCTATTTTTTTGAGGAATAAACATTTTTTAATACAAGCTGATTCTATAATTCGCTTTTGTTTGTTGTCATGTGGTATAGGGATATACAATAAGAGCTCCTAACTGTTGTTAGAAGCTCTTATTATTTTGGTGCGGATGAAAGGACTCGAACCTTCACGTCTCACGACACTAGATCCTAAGTCTAGCGCGGCTACCAATTACGCCACATCCGCATGATGCTTTGTTTTCTTTAGCGATGCAAATATAAGTACTTTTTTAGTTTTGACAAACTTAAAGCAATTATTTTTTAAAATAATTTTCTTGCTGCCTCAATCATGCTGTCTATGCCCTGGATCATATCCATTTTATCTAAGTCTATTTTTATATCAGGATCTATCCCAAACTCAATGTGTTTTTTATCTGCATCTAAGTGGGGACTAGCAGAGAATCTCACACTCCAGCCATTGGGGAGCTCAGAGGTATAGGCCAATCCACCGCCACCACCTGTTTTATCGCCCATAATCGTAACGTTGGGCATATATCGCATGTTGTTGGTAAAGTCATTTGCTGCACTATAGGTATGTCGATTCGTAAGAACGACTACCTTCTTCTGCCAGCGGATTCGTTTAGAAGGTTTAATTTTGATGGGGTAAGGTGTTGAGAAATCACTGTGTCCTTTCCCTCTTTTATGCATAATATAGCCAGTGACTATCTCTTCATTAGTAAAGCGAGCAGCAAGCCTAGTTGAGTTAGTTATGTTACCTCCTCCATTGTTTCTTATGTCTATAATCAAACCTTTGCAAAGAGCTAAATGGTTAAGGGCTTGTGAGATATTGCTCTCGCTAATTGGAGACATAAAGCTACTGTAGTAGATATACCCTACATTGTCTTCTAATATGCGGTATTTAAGTCCTCCAGCTATTTGATAATCTTGTTTGACACCCAGGTATTTTTCGACAATTTCTTCACTAAAATTGCGTGGGTAATCCTCATACCATTCCCAATACCGCGCTGTGTTGAAGGTAGAGCTGAGGTTTACATGGCCATCTTTGAGCTCTCTGGTCATCTCGCCTAAGACTTCAAAAAGCTCTTCTTGGCTCATTCGATTTGTTATCTTTTGGCTGTATTCATCGTAGATAGCATCCCAGTCAATCTCTTTGTAGTCGAAGTAGCAGTATCCCTCATCCAGGATTTTCCACAGTGCCTCAAAGTTGCCATAAGGGGTATTGTCCATCTTGTCTTCCCGATAGCAAGAGGTCAGGAGGAATGGTAGTGTGAGAAACAACACAACAGCGAAGTGCAAACGCATAGAATCTATCTTTAGCTTTAACATAGCATTTACTTAGTTTAATAGGCTTTGAGTTGAGGTGAAATCGTCTTAGTCTGAGCTGGGCGTACTTTAAACATCTCAGTAACAAATCCAACCATGAAATTGTGCGTGTAAGAATGCGTTTTGATTTGATTTACTTTGGATTGTTGTATATCGCAAATATAGCTTAATCTCATTGTTGTAGATCTAATGGGTAGATCTACGGTGAAAAACTGCCTAAGTGCGGGTTGATTATGTAATGAAGTAAATCGAACTACACCACTATCGTTTCCTACAGAGAATATCTCGTAATAGGATTGACCATAGTGTGGAGAAAACATGAAGCCAATCAGCGGAACATTGACTTGATAGCGCAATATGAGTGGGTAGTTTTTTATCTTCGTTCTCCATATCGCTAGAGCCGATGGAGCAAGATTTGCATATAGCTTGGCCGAGGCAGGATTGTTGCTATTTCTCAGGTTATAAACGAATCCAAGGTTTGTATCTAAGAGTGCTCCTGCCAAAATTTTAAATTTTGGATTTAAACGAAACTGATAGTGTAGTCCAATATTCCAGTTGAGTAGGCCTGAAAGCGTATTGTTATTGTCTGCTCGATTATGTGTATATGAAATATTAGCTTGCAATAAGTTTTGCATAGATACATTGCCATCAAACCATTTGGTCATTCGAAAGCTTTCTCGTAATACCCTAAAATCAATACCTTTATACTCCTGTGGAGAAAGATAAGTATCGAAGATATTGGCATAACCTATGCCGTAAGATACGGCACGATTAATTAAGGGTCCTTGTGGCGCTACATCTTTTGTTTGTGCTTGTGTTGGGATGTTTAGGAGCAATACAAGCAATAAACTCCATATGAATTTGACTCTCATAGTGAGCTCGAAGTCTTAACGGTTAGAACAAACTCATCTGTCCGCTGTCCGTATCTTCTTTTTTATTGTTTTTGGTTTGACTTTTTATTTCTTTCCTACTTGCAGGCTTAGGTTCTTCTTGTTCCTTACTGGTATCATCCTCTTGGCTTTGAGGTTCTACCTCAGGGCTAATATCTATAAGCTCGGCTACCTTGTATGTACTAATACGCTTACCTTTGGCTCCGTATCCTTTCTTATCTATAAATTCTACAGCATCTATAGTTATGGAGTTACGATGGCTATCTTTGCCGCCAAATTTAACCTCAAAGACAGGATGAGGTTTATCAGTCAAAATAATTTCCTTGCTTTTGTCGTTGTCACCCAAATAGCTCTCGGGCTTGTTGACTTCCTCAAAGCTAAAGCGCTTTAAGTAAGGGTAATTGTTGTTATTAGCATCAAAGAGTGCTGCTGTCCATACTTTTTCTTTATCGAGTTTTTCAATCAGCTTAATTTCCCCTTCAAAATAGGTTGATATATCATAGGTACAGGTGTAGAACATCCCCTTAGTTGTAACTACTAATATCCGATCCTCGTCTGTAAACTCGCCTAGGTATATTCCTCGCTCATCGTGGTTGAGGCGCTTCACGTCAGGGTCAAACCAGATATCTATACCTCCTAAGGTTGAGCCTCCTTGTTCTTTAAGAGTAATCTTTTTCACATCACGTTTGGATAAAATATTCCCTTTAGCTTGTTTGCCTTTAATAGCTATTTCGCTAAAGTCTTCGTCAAACTCTGTTTTACGTATTCTTTTGCGTTCGCTAGGCTTAATCTTAAGCTCTACATGCACGATTTCTGCTTCGCCATTGGGGTTGGCACTAAAGTATTTAATAATGGATCCAGCTGTTCCTTGGGTCACATCATATTCTTTGTCTCGTATCACTGAGGTAACAAAGAATCGCTTGATGTAGTGTATTCCACCTTCTTTTCCATCTCGATAGATTACGTTGTAGATGGTTCTTTCATCATCTTTTTGGAACACATCAATGTGAATCACATTTTTGCCAATAAACTTTTTATCGGCAACAGGAGTTATTTTGTAGATCCCATTTTCATAGAAAATGATGATATCATCAAATTTAGAGCAGTTGTTAATAAACTCTCCTTTGATATCTGTACCCATAAAGCCTTCTTCTGCGTTGAAAAATAATTTTTCATTAGCTTCGGCCACTTTGGTGATTTCTATATCTTCAAAGCTGCGTATCTCGGTACGTCTGGGATAATCTTGACCGTATTTCTTCTTAATTTCCTTAAACCAACGTGCTGTATAGGCGATCATATTGGAAAGCTCCTTGTTGATTAAGGCTATTTCATCCTGCATCTTGAGGATAGATTCTTCTGCCTTTTCAGAGTTGAATTTCAAAATTCTACCCATCTTTATTTCCATCAGCTTTAGGATGTCATCCTTACTTACTTCACGGACAAACTGGGGGTAGAAAGGGGTGAGTCGTTCATCTATATGCTCACAGGCTATATCCATAGACTTGGCATTCTCAAACTCTTTGTCTTTATAAATACGCTCTTCTATAAATATTTTTTCTAAAGAAGCTAGATGAAGGCTTTCCTGAAGTTCATTTTTGCGGATTTCGAGTTCAAGTTGTAGCAGGTCTAGTGTATTATCTACAGACTTTTTTAAAACATCACTTACCGTTAGGAAGTGGGGTTTGTTCTCATCAATAACACAGCAGTTGGGTGAGATACTCACTTCGCAGTCTGTAAAGGCATAGAGTGCATCTATTGTTTTGTCTGATGAAACGCCTGAGGGTAGGTGTACGATAATTTCTACTTCTGCAGATGTGTTGTCGTCAACCTTGCGTATTTTAATTTTACCTTTGTCTACTGCTTTCAATATCGAATCGATTACAGAAGATGTTGTTTTGCCAAAAGGAATCTCTGTAATGGATAGTGTGCGATTATCAATCTTGTTGATTTTAGCACGTACCTTGACATTACCTCCACGCTCTCCATCATTGTATCGTGCTACATCTATATAGCCCCCTGTTTGGAAGTCTGGATATAGTGTAAACTTTTTGCCATTCAGATACTGAACAGCCGCATCACAGAGCTCGTTGAAGTTGTGAGGTAGTATTTTGGATGATAAGCCTACAGCAATCCCTTCGGCACCTTGAGCTAATAACAAGGGGAATTTGATTGGTAGAGTTATAGGTTCTTTGTTTCTGCCGTCGTAGGATTTTTGCCACTTTGTAGTTTTGGGATTGAAGACCACATCTAAAGCAAATTTGGAAAGTCGAGCTTCAATGTAACGTGGTGCTGCTGCTCTATCTCCTGTCAGAATATTCCCCCAGTTACCTTGGCAATCAATCAAAAAGTCTTTTTGCCCAAGCTGAATGAGTGCATCCCCAATGGAGGCGTCCCCATGAGGATGAAATTGCATGGTATGTCCGACGATATTGGCCACTTTGTTGTAACGTCCATCGTCCATTCTCTTCATGGAATGAAGAATGCGGCGTTGTACGGGCTTTAGACCATCATTGATATGAGGTACTGCTCGCTCTAAAATCACATACGAAGCATAGTCCAAAAACCAGCTTTGATACATGCCAGTTAAGTGGTGCTTGCTGTGGTTTGGAGAGGGCGAAGTACTGTCATTCATTGGGTTTGTATCTGACATGTTGTGGATATCTTCACTCATAAAGTATGTTTTCCTCCTGATTTAACAACAAATAATCTGTATAATATTGAAAAATGTATGATGTGAAGACAAAAATACTAATATTAATGAAAAAATTCGCTTACTTTGCATTTAATTTATAGGCTGTTATAAGTCTGTAACAATAGGTAGAATCATAAATTTATATATAATTTTTATAAGATGGCACAAGAAGATGTTTTTAAAAAGCTAGTATCACATTGTAAAGAATATGGATTTGTTTTCCAATCAAGCGAAATATATGATGGGCTTGGAGCCGTGTATGATTACGGACAAATGGGAGTTGAGCTTAAAAATAATATTAAGAAATATTGGTGGGATAGTATGGTCCTTCTTCATGAAAACATTGTAGGTGTTGACTCTGCTATCTTTATGCACCCCAAAATTTGGAAGGCCTCAGGTCACGTAGATGCATTTAACGACCCTTTGATTGATAATAAGGATTCTAAGAAGCGCTACCGTGCTGATATTTTGATTGAAGAACAGCTAGCTAAGCTAGATGAGAAGATAGATAAAGAGATTAAAAAAGCTGCTAAGCGTTTTGGTGATAAGTTTGATGAGGCAGAGTATCGCTCTACAAACCCACGTGTGATGAAGTATCAAGAACAAAGAGATACCTTACACGAGCGTTTTGCTAAAGCTCTAAATGAGGAGAATTTAGATGAACTCCGTCAAATTATCGTAGATGAAGAGATTGCATGTCCAATATCAGGAACTAGAAACTGGACCGATGTACGTCAATTTAACTTGATGTTCTCAACCGAGATGGGTTCTACATCAGATAGTGCAATGAAAGTTTATTTACGCCCTGAGACTGCTCAAGGTATATTCGTAAACTACCTAAATGTGCAAAAGACAGGTCGAATGAAGATACCTTTTGGAATTGCACAGATAGGTAAGGCTTTTCGTAACGAAATTGTTGCTCGTCAGTTTATATTCCGTATGCGTGAATTTGAGCAAATGGAAATGCAGTTTTTTGTACGCCCTGGTACAGAATTGGATTGGTTTAAAACGTGGAAAGAACAACGCTTGAAATGGCATCAGAACTTAGGTTTTGGAGCAGCAAACTATCGCTTCCATGATCACGATAAGCTCGCGCACTACGCCAATGCGGCTACAGATATTGAGTTCTTAATGCCTTTTGGTTTCCAAGAAGTAGAAGGAATTCACTCTCGTACAGATTTTGACTTGACTCAGCATGAGAAGTTCTCAGGTAAAAATATTAAGTATTTTGATCCTGAATTAAATAAATCTTATATACCTTACGTGGTTGAAACATCTATAGGATTAGATCGTATGTTCTTGAGTATTATGGCAGGATCGTATTGTGAAGAAGAGTTAGAAAGAGGTTCACGTGTAGTATTAAAGCTACCTCCAGCCTTAGCTCCTGTTAAGCTAGCCGTACTGCCACTAGTTAAGAAAGATGGTCTTCCTGAAAAGGCACAAGAGATTGTGGATGAACTCAAATTCCATTTTAACTGTCAGTACGATGAGAAAGACTCTATTGGAAAGAGATATCGTCGCCAGGATGCTATTGGTACTCCTTACTGTATAACTGTTGATCACGACACCTTAAAGGATAAGTGTGTTACCTTAAGAGATCGGGATACGATGGAGCAAGAGCGCGTTGCTATCTCTGAGTTAAATAATATAATTGCAGATAGAGTAAGTATCACTTCTCTGCTAAAGAAATTACAATAGAATGAAATCGAAACAACTGTTTTTACCATTCCTACTTGTTCTTATCTTCATCACTTCTTGTAGTGAGACGAAGGTAGATGGTCCTTTCACCAATTGGAAAGAACGAAATCTTGCGTTTATAGACTCTGTAGAGCAAGTATATAACGCTCAAAACATACCCGAGGAACTACAAAATGTTGTGGTTTCGGGTAGCGAGATTGGACGCTTCAAGGTTGAGGCTGTCTCTACACTAAATGAGCCTATCTATGTTTATTATAAGGTTATTGATAGGTCTGATCGATTTACAGAGAAACCTCTGTTTAATGATCGCGTAGATGTATATTACCGCGGTATGTTAATTGACGAAGGAGTGATAGGAACACTTAGTGAGCCTAGGTATATCACAAGAGCTTATGCAGATTTAAGGGTTTTTGATAGCTCCTTTGACAATGATGATCCAGACTTTGCTGTTGAGAAACCAGTTCAGTTTGCAGTAAATGGCTTAGTTGCTGGCTTTACTGAAATATTGCAGTGGATGTCACCAGGAGATCGTTGGGAAGTATATATTCCTGCTATAGCAGCTTATGGTAAAAGTGGTAGTGGTGCTATTCCAGGTCACTCTGTTTTGGTTTTTGATATAACTTTAGATAAGATTCATAAACTTAAGAGTTTGAAATGATACTAAAAACAAAGGCTGCTATATAGCAGCCTTTGTTTTTATTGTAGGTTTGTATCAGTCTATGAGATAAGGTTTCAGAAATTGGCTCCATAACTGATAGCCTTCATCATTAATATGTAGTCCATCACCAGTTAAATGAGCTTTGAGTTGGTTGGAACCCTCTTCCAAGAAAATGGGGTAGGAGTTAATAAAAGCGAGCTGATAGCGTGAAGCTAAGTTTTGCAAAAGCACATTATACTCCTCTATGATTTTTGACTTCCCCTTCATGAGTCTATACCACAGCTTATCTTCATTGATTGGGAGCAGACTTTGGATGCTAATTAGGGTCTGGGGAGAATCTTGCTGTATTTTTTGAATGATACGCTCTGTGTTCTCTAGCAAGGTATATAGATTTAAGCCTTGAGAAATGTCATTGATACCAATAGTTATTAGTATTTGTTTGGGTGTGCCCTTTGTGATGCTTTCTAAGCGTTTCCAGACACCCTCTGTGTTGTCACCAATAATGCCTCTATTCCGAACGTGCTTAATGCCTAGGCGCTTAGCCCAGTCTCCTCCATTCTCTGTTAGACTATTTCCTAAGAAGACGATATCCTTTTTACCAATAGGTTTTTCCGATTCAAACTCTTGAATCCTTTCGGCGTAGTGGTTCAAGTAGTTATCAATATCGACGGTTCCTATAGATGAGGCTACGATATTAGCTAGTAAAGCCCGTAAGCGTATGACACGACCTTTATCGTAGGGATGAACACTATTGGTTAGAATAATGAGAGCTGTATTTGTCTCAGGGTCTATACTGATAGAAGTGCCTGTGTAGCCTGTGTGTCCAACCGTTTGAGGACCAAACAAATCACCATTTTGTGAGGCGTAGGGAGAGCTCAAGTCCCAGGCGGGAGTCCGTCCAAACTCTTCAAGACCAAGGGGTAAATGTAGCATTTTTTGAATAGAGGCTGGACTCAAAATAGTCTTTCCGTTTACACTTCCATTATTAAGGAACAGAGAGCTCAGTACAGCCACCTCCTCTGCTGTTGAAAACAGTCCAGCATTGCCAGATATTCCCGCATTCATAATTCTAGCTAACGGATCGTGTACCTCCCCTTGCAATACAGTTCCATCGGTTTGCACTTCGGTAGGAGCACACTCTTTTTTTAGAGCTTGATTGGGTACAAAAGTAGTGTGTGTTAGCTCAAGGGGTTGGTAGATGTTCTTCTGTGTAAACTCGTGTAAGCTCATACCCGACACCTGTTCAATAATATATTGCAGGCTGATATAATTTAAGCAACTGTAGTTCATCGTGCTCCTAGGGGGATTATTACGCTCACAGTGGCTGATGTAATCTTTCAGTATCTCTTTAGGATCTCCTTTTTCCTGCATTAAGGTGCTAACAGGAGCATAGGCAGGGAGGCCAGAAGTATGTGTAAGTAAGTCTATAATGCGAATAGACTGACTGATTGAGTCGCTCTCATAGGGTTCGAAATTAGGGAGAAAGAGTTCTACGGGGTCAGATAACCTAAGTTCTCCCTGCTCTACTAGAATAAAAGTGCTTATAGCTGTAGCTAATGGTTTGGTACAAGAGGCCATATCAAAAATAGTATGGATGTCCATAGGTTCTGAAGTAGGGTAGGTCTGTTTGTTACCAAAGGCTTTTAAGTAGCCTATTTTTCCTTCCCTTACTATTGCAATCACTGCCCCAGGGAGTTCTTTGTTGGCAATAGCTCGGTTGACAACTTTATCTATATTCAGTAAGTGAACTGTGTTTAAGTCTACAGATTCAGGAATGACAACTGCTAACTTTTGAGCTAGCAGTTGTTGGGTAAACACTAAAAGTAAAACACTGAGATATGCATATTTTTTCATTGCTTATTGTCTTTGTAGTAATCGACTGCTTTCTTGACAGATCCATGTTGAAGTAGTAGCTTTTCAGCCTCATCGTAAGGAAGTTTGAGCTCTTCAATAATCATTCGCGTGCCTCGATCAACAAGTTTTTTATTGCTTAGTTGCATATTGACCATCTTGTTTCCCTTAACTCGACCAATCTTTATCATTACGGAAGTGGTGATCATATTAAGAATCATTTTCTGACCTGTACCCGATTTCATTCTTGAACTACCTGATACATACTCTGGTCCCACAATCATTTCGATAGCTATATCAGCTTCTTGAGCAATAGGTGAGTTGGGGTTGCTACTGATACTAGCTGTGAGTATACCTCTTTTGCGGGCTTCTCTTAGGGCTCCAATTACATAGGGTGTAGTTCCGGAGGCAGCAATACCAATAACAGTGTCTAAGGCAGTTATGTCGTACTCTTCGAGTTCTTTCCAGCCTTTTATCTCATCATCTTCAGCATTCTCCACAGGATGACGTAAAGCATAATCTCCTCCAGCTATTAAGCCGATGACATAGCTTGGAGGCATACCAAAGGTAGGTGGTATTTCTGAAGCATCTAGCACACCTAATCGGCCACTAGTCCCTGCTCCCATATAAAAAATTCTACCCCCTTTTAGCATCTTTGGAATAATTAGTTCAACCAGTTGCTCTATTTGAGGAATACACTTTTGTACTGCTAGGGCCACTTTCTGATCCTCTCTGTTAATATCCTCTAGAATCTCACGAACGGGTTTCTTCTCTAAGTTATCATAGAGTGAGGGCTGTTCTGAAATCTTGATAAAATCCATAATTCTATTTCGTTAAATGATAATTAATTAGTCCTTCCATGGGGCTTTTCACTATTTTTCCTACCTGTATACCCATCTCCTGGGCTGCTTCGCGGATTAATTCACTATAGTGGTGAGCAATAGAACCTATGAAATGAACCGATTCGTGTTGGTAATCATATTGCATTACATTGCGTTTGAAGAAATCCTTAAAGCTGTTTACTACAAGCTCGTGTACACTGGGTTCATCTATGTGTTTTTTTATAAATGGTGAGAGACTAGCTAAGTAACGATTGGGAAAGGCTTGTCTGTATACTCGGTCAATAATATCACCAGCAGTTAGCTCGTAGTGAGCTAAAAATTCTTCTTTGAGGCCTGGTGTCAATTGATTCTTGAGTAAACTGCCAATAAATAGTTTGCCAAGAACAGCTCCACTACCTTCGTCTCCTAGAATAAAACCCAGAGGAGAGACGTTGGCTGTAATTTGCTTGCCGTCGTAAAAGCATGAGTTAGAGCCTGTACCTAGAATGCAAGCTATGCCAGATGATCTCCCACATAGTGCATGAGCAGCAGCTAGCATATCTGAGTTTACCTCTACCAGCTCAGATTGGAGGTGAACAAGTAGAGCTTCTTTTACAAGGCTGACTTTGTCAAAAGCACAGCCCGCACCATAGAAGTAGATGGCTTTGAATTTTGTACTGGCTAAGTGTGGGACTAGGTTTTCTTTTATTTCTGTTGCTATTTCTTCCTTGGTTTGAAAGAATGGATTAATACCTTTTGTTTGAGTTAAAACTGTTGTGTTGTCGTCTTTTATCAGGGTCCAGTCTGTTTTTGTGGACCCACTGTCTGCTATTAAGATCATGTGCTTATATTTTTATGAATATTTTTCGTTTATAAAGCTGGTATCCTATAATCCAGTTAAGTGTTACAAATAGTATCGCGTATGCAAGAGAAGCATTGTATGCTCCTAAGATTGGTTTTAAGACTACTCCATAGAGGAATCCATGAATGCTAATCACTCCATCTCCATATGGGAATAAAATACTACCAAAGCAGATGGTTAGAAGGGCGCCAGTTACGTAGATAAAAAGAGGGTTCACTCCGAAGGACTCAAAGAAAGTAGACCACTTCTTGTAGCCCTTGATATCTATAATCCAAATAAGTAATCCTAGGAGGGTTGAGGCTAAGCCACAAGTAGTTAATACAAAAGTAGGAGACCAGATTTTTTTATTAATCGGGCAGCCATAGCTCAGTAAAAAACCAGAGAAAGTAAGAATTGTACCTGCTATAAACAGGGTTTCCACTTTAGCGTGGATATCTTTCTTCTGTGTAAAGATGCGACCAATGTGAAAACCTAAAAGTACATGTGCTATAGCAGGAAGTGTACTTAATAGGCCCTCTGGGTCAATACCGTTATCCTTATACATATGGTTCTCACCAAGTATTGCTTTATCTACAATAGATAGTATGTTTGTTTCATTGTATTCAAACCCGTTACCCCATAATAAGATAACTGCATAAACGATGAGTATGCCTACGATAATATGAGGAATATATTTGTGCTTGACACTCAGAGCTATTAAAGCTGTAGCACAGTAGGTCAGAGATAGACGTTGCATAACACCTAATATGCGTAGGTTTTCAAAGACAAAAACAGACTGATAGAGCCTTTGAAGTAAACTAAGTTCCTCTCCTCCCAAACTATTCCAAGTTCGAATAAACAAACCAAACCATGCGATGCCTAGTCCGATAGCAAAAATAACAAGGGTTCGCTTCAGGATTTTCTTTGCAGCATCTCTACTAAACTCAAAATTGTATTTAATCAGTGAGAAATAAGTGGATATTCCCATGATAAACATAAAGAAGGGAAACACTAGGTCTGTTGGGGTTAAACCATTCCATTGGGCATGACCGAGTGGGGCATAAATATTGCCCCAACTCCCAGGATTATTCACCAGAATCATTCCTGCAATGGTTATGCCACGTAGTATGTCTAATGCTAATAAGCGCTTGTTTTTGTTTTGTGTCATAATAAAATTAAACTGTTTTTGCCGTTGTGCACTTATCTACTAAATACACAATAGAAGCATAGGGTATACCTGAATTGGTAGTTAAGCCTATCTCACAGGTTCTACTGTTTGAATAACCTATTTGGATATTATTTGCTTCTATTTGTGGTCTTAGTTTGCGCAAGGCATATGAATTAACTTCAGGGTTTGTAAACCCCTTATCTCCAGCAAACCCACAGCAACCTACTTCTTCTGGTACTAACACCTCAGAAGAACAGAGCTTAGCTAAATCAATAATTTGATCAGCAAGGCCCATCTTACGCATAGAACAGGTCACGTGTACAGCAATAGGGGTATTCGTTTGCTTAAATTCTAATTTATCTTTTAAGAAAGTATTTATAAACTCAGCTGGCTCATAAAGCTTCATTTTTTCGATACACTCACGCATACGGTGTAGGCAAGGGCTTTGATCGCAAAGTACTGGGTATTTGCCTTGTTCACTTGCCTCCCAAAGTGCTTCTTCTAGCTCCTTTACTTTTTGATCCGCTACTTCAGGCATACCTTTACTCTCCCAAATTGTACCGCAACAAAGCTTATCCATTCCTTTAGGGAAGATAATTTCATAGCCCGATTTGTGGAGTAATGAAGCCATTTTATTGATCAGTGGTAACTCGTGTGGTGATTTTTTCTCTAAGCCCATTGTCTGGTTGATACAGCTAGGGAAGTACACCACTTTCATTGGAGACTGTAAAGTAAGGACCTTAGCTCTATTGGGGTAATAAGCTTTTGGCATCGCTGGGGTCCACTGCGGAATCTTAAAGGCCTTATGCATCCCTTTGGTTACCCATGTCATCAAGGAAGTGCCTAAAACACTATGACCAAAATTAGCAAAAGATAGGGTGGGGCGTAAGACGCTTTTTACTCCTGCAAAGTGATTGGCCACATAATCCCCCACTTTATACCCAAAGCTGCCCTTAGGTAGGTTTAGCTCTCTCAATACATGTGTGAGCTCACCTACATTTATAGACATTGGACAAGAGGTAGAACACAGACCATCTCCTGCACAGGTTTGTTCTCCCAAGTATTTGTACTGTTTACGGAGTGTCTTTAAGCGTTCTGGATCTGAACCCTCTCTCTGGAGTCTCGAAATTTCTCTTTGAATTATAATACGTTGCCTAGAGGAGAGTGTAAAGCCACAAGTTAGGCAGTTTACCTCACAGAATCCACACTCAATACACTTATCAACAATGGGGTGAGTAAGTGGTAGCGGCTTGAAGTTTTTGATAAAACACTTGGGATCATCATTAAATATAACCCCAGGGTTCAGCGTATTGTTGGGATCAAAGAGCTCCTTAACACGCTTCATCATTAAGTAGGCTTCTTCACCCCACTCATGCTTTACAAAAGGAGCCATGTTGCGTCCTGTTCCATGTTCTGCCTTTAACGAACCATCATACTTATCCACTACTAGGGTAATCACGTCTTCCATTAGGGCTTCATAGCGATCTACTTCGGCCTGTGTGTCAAAAGACTGATTGATAATGAAGTGGAAGTTACCTTCTAAGGCGTGTCCGTAGATACAAGCATCGTCGTACTTGTGTTTTTTGAGTAAGTCCTGCAATTCGGCAGTAGCCTCAGGTAGATTTTCGATATGAAAAGCCACATCCTCAATAAGACAGGTCGTACCTAATTCACGAGTACCACCTACAGCTGGGAATATGCCCGAACGGATAGCCCAGTATTTGGAGTATTCTTCAGGTTTGTCTGTGAAGTGTACCGGAATGAACGTGTCAAAAGCTTGGAGTGCTTCTGTAATCTTAGCTATGTTGTCTTGAAGCTCTTCTTTGGTGTGAGCCATTGTCTCGGTTAATACCGCAGTAAGCCCTGTTCCTGTTGTGTCATGAACAGAAGATAAAGATTTCTCATCCAGTAGCTCGGCTCCTTTCACAAGCCAATCACCCTCTTTATTAGTGAGTTTCTTCATCGTAACGACTGCTCTACACGCTTCTTTGATATCACTAAAGTAAAGCATAGCACTGGCCTTATGTGGAAAATCATATTCAGTGGCAACAGTAAATTCAGAGGCAAAAGCCAAGGTTCCTTCTGATCCGACTAGGGAGTGAGTGATAATATCAAAAGGATCATCGTAAGCCACAAAAGGACGGAGGTTTAAGCCCGTTACGTTTTTGATAGAATACTTATAATTGATGCGCTCCACTAGTTTAGGATTAGCTTGGATGTCATCCCTTATCTGCTTGATACCTGCTATGAAATCCGCATGATTCTTTGCAAACTCATTTTTACTCTGCTCATCTCCTGTATCCAAAATGGTACCATCGGCAAACACAATACGAGCAGAAAGTAATACCTTATCACTATTGGCATGTGTACCACAATTCATACCTGAGGCATTATTAATAATAATACCACCTACCATGGAGCTTTTTACTGAAGCAGGGTCAGGTGAGAATTTTCTACCATAAGGCTTGAGAATCTCATTGACACGCTGCCCAATGATACCGGGCTGTAGAGTGATTTGTTTGTGGTCTTCAGAGATGCTGTACTTTTCCCAGTTTTTCCCAGCAACTATGAGAATAGAATCACTAATAGCTTGTCCGGACAAACTAGTTCCTGCAGCCCTAAATGTGGCAGGAAGCTTGTATTTGTGAGCTATAGACAAAAGTTTTGAAACCTCTTCTTCAGAAGCCGATTGGATAACAACTTGTGGAATCAATCGATAAAACCCCGCGTCTGTTCCCCAAGCTAATCTTCTGAGTTCGTCAACAAATAAGCGTTCTTTGGGAATGAATTTTCCAGCTTCTTGAATGAAGCTTTTGTAGTCTGCATGTGCGTTCATAGTTAATGTATTTATAAGTTAATACTTACTTATAAAGATAGTATTTTTTAGAAAGTAGCTTGAACTCTTTTATATCTTTATTCCAATAACTTTTAACTTCCTCCCAGTTGTTGGTTTCTGTAAACTTTTCTCGGATATAGTTTGATCCACATACCTTGTCAAACATATTGAATCTCTTTGTGTTGCAATGTTCAAAAACCTTGCGATCTGGGTATAGACGAGCTATTTCCTGCATCACATAGAACTGAATTTCACTCAGCTGAACTTTTTTATAGTCACTAAAGTGTACTTGTACACCCTGTAGGTGCTCACCTTTTCCTACTGAGTAAAACGGTTTTAGGTGAATGGGTCTAAATATAACACCTTCAAGGCCTAAGTCGTTAAGTGCCTGAGCAAACTCTTCTGCTTGAATCCATGGTGCGGCAAACATTTGGAAAGGGATAGTATAACCTACACCAATAGAGAGATACCCGAGTTCGCCCAGGATACCCGAAACAGGATAAAATACAGCTGAATGGGCATGAGGAATGTGTGGTGAAGACGGCACCCACTGTAAGCCTGTGTCTTCATAGGTCATCTTGCGCTTCCACTTCTTCATTTTTACCACTTTTAAATCTACGGGATTATCCTTCATAAACTCATTGTTTATAAGAAGCGCGAGTTCACCACAAGTTAAGCCATAGAGGTAGGGGATTTTAAATTGACTCACAAATGAAACATAGGGGTCTTCTACTAAGTTCCCTTCTACTTTGTGTCCTCCTAGTGGGTTAGGCCTGTCTAGTACAACAAACTCTTTTCCATTTTCGGCAGCAGCCTCCATTGCCACTCCCATCGTACTGATATAAGTAAAGGAGCGACAGCCTATATCCTGAATATCATACACAAGTACATCTATATCCTCAAGCATCTCAGGTGTAGGTTTGCGAGTGGCTCCATAGAGAGAGTGTACAGGCAATCCTGTAGCTGGGTCTGTAGAGCTATCTACTTTGTCTCCAGCATGTATATCACCACGCACACCGTGTTCGGGCCCATAAAGAGCCACTAAATTAACATTGGGTGCATGGTATAGGATATCTACGGTAGACCTAAGCTGATTATCTACTCCTGTTGGATTAGTTATTAAGCCTACTCGTTTTCCCTCTAGAATCTTAAAGTTTTGTGATTTGAGGACCTCAATGCCTGTTCTTATTTTCTGTGCTTGTGTGGGTAGTATGCTTAATGCAAAAATAGCGAGTAATAAGGTTTGTATCTTTTTCATCTTGTATTCTATTTTTTACGTCCAAAATCTGGATCTATTTTGTTCTTAACTAAAAATGAGGCGACAATACCTGGGATAGTACAGATGCACACCCAAATAAAGAAGTTGGTATAGCCTATGTGATCTTGAATCCAACCTGCAATCATACCTGGGAGCATCATGCCTAGCGCCATAAAACCTGTAGCTATGGCATAGTGAGCTGTTTTGTGTTCTCCCTCAGCGATGTAGATGAGGTAAAGCATATAGGCTGTGAAGCCAAAGCCATAGCCCAGCTGCTCTAAGGCTACACAGCTACTAATGAGCCAGATATTGTCTGGAGTAGCCCAGGCCATCCATACGTATAAGACATCCGGGAGATTGATTGCAATAGCCATAGGGATAATCCAATGTCTAAAGCCATGCTTGGAGATTAAGATTCCACCGATGATACCCCCGAGGAGTAGTGCTATTACGCCTATTGTTCCGTAAATAACCCCTACGGTGCCAGTCTCTAAAGCTAGTCCACCTACATCCGCCTGATCTAGTAGGAAAGGTGAAGTAATCTTAGCTAGCTGCGATTCGCCTAGTCGGTAAGTGAGGATAAAGAAAAACATGAGACCTAAATCCTTTTTCTTAAAGAAAGAAACGAAGGTAGCAAAGAACTCTTTGATGATGTTACTTGCACTTAGATTAGGGCGCTTAACATCTGCATCAGGACGAGGTAATACAAGCTTATGATACAGTGCTAAAGCAAGAAAAATACCTGCTAGCAAGTAAAAGGTGATACTCCAGGCCAAGGGGATATTACCTTTGGTAGTAGGGAATATAGATCCCTTTTCCATGGCTCCAGCAAACATGACCAATACACCTTGGCCAAAGATAGTAGCCAAGCGATAGGCAGTGTTACGTATCCCTACAAAAAGTGATTGGTCGCCAGTACTGAGCCCAAGCATATAGAAGCCATCAGCGGCTATGTCATGGGTGGCTGAACTAAAAGCCAAGAGCCAGAAAAAGGCTAAGGTAGTCTGTACGAAAAAGGTCGTAGGAATAAAAAATGCTACTCCTGCAAAGCCAGCAGCAACAAGTGTTTGCATAGCTACTACCCAAGCTCTCTTCGTTTTGACTAAATCGACAAAGGGGCTCCAAAGGGGTTTGATAACCCAAGGTAGGTATAACCAGGAGGTATAGAGTGCAATGTCTGTGTTGGATAGTCCTAGACGCTTGTACATAATTACTGCAATAGTCATTACCGCTACATAGGGCAGACCTTGTGCAAAGTAAAGGGTAGGTACCCAGGCCCAAGGACTTATTTGTTTTTGTTTATTCATAGTCTTATCCATTACGCATTAATAGTTTTTCTTGATTTCGGCATCAATGTAGTAGTGAAGCAAGATTTCTTCATAGGTTTTTCCTTGCTCACCCATGACGGCCGCACCGATTTGGCACAAACCTACTCCATGTCCCCAGCCAGCTCCAATAAGCGTGAACTGTTGAGGTAGACCATCTTTTAGCTCTCCTTTTTGTACTACAAAAGCAGAACTGTAGAGGTGTGAATTAGATAGTACCCTTCTTATTTCGAGTTCTTTACCAATGGTAAGTGTCTTTTTTGTTCCTTTGATTTGGAGTGTGATTAGACGAGCAGATGTACCTCTAGTAAGTGGTTTTAAGTCCGTGATTCCTCCAAAGTCTATTCCAGTGTTTTTATAAATGAGCTGAGCCAGTTCTTGCTGTGTGTAGCTTACTCTCCAACGGTAGAAGTCGGTTGTTTCTTGGTCATAGTTGTTTAATACTTGACTTAGAATTTGTTTATCAGTCGTGTTGCAAAGCGCTTCTGCTGAGCCTAGGATCCAAGATTCAGCCTCACTTTCTTTCTTTAAGTTAGGAATAGTAGTTGAGCTGAGTGAATCTCTTTTTTTACTTAGGTAGGGATGTGAAGAGTTTTCCCAACAGCTAGAAAACTCCTCGAAAACACCGCCACAGCATTTTGAGAAGCGTGCATCACAGATACGTCCATTGTACATAAGTATTTCGCCTTCTGTTTCATCTACCGCTTGTTGAACCAGAGGTGTTGTTGCACGAGTAATTCCCTGATACCGTTGGCAGTGGTCGTCTGCACAAACATCGAAGTTGCTATGATCTTCTTTGTCGTACCAGACGATGTGTTCAGTCTCAGTTTGGATAGGCTGATCTGTAGATTCAAATTGCTTGGCTTGTATATCTTTGTTTTTTTGTATTTGAGCCAGTAACCAGCTACGTGAAATAACCGCATGTGCTTTTAAAAGCTCTAGTGAGGCATTCGCACTCATTTCTGAAGAAATTACACTGACCAAGTACTCTTCAACAGGGAGAATGTTGATAGCTGTGAGCTTGTCTTCCTCTACGATAATCCGCAATGAGCCTCGGAACTGTTGGTTCTCATCTCGTTGCCAGTGGAAATTGATACCTATTGTTACATCCTTGAGCTCAAAGTAAGCGGTATCAGAGTCAATGGGGATAAATACTAGCTCATCGTACAGAATATGATTCCAAACGATCTGTTTATCCATAAGGTATACCTCCTGAGGGCCAATTGTCTCCTGCCCGTTAATGAGGTAGGGGGTATGTAGTGTGAATTTTATGCGTTTGGCGAATAGAACACCTACGCTTACTTGTGGAGCTTTCATAATCTAAGTGGTTTTAGGAGGGTGAGTACTTCTGCTTTAGAGAGAGAGACCTCCTCTAAGATTGCTTGTATGTTAGCTGCACTCATCTTTTCAAAGTCTGCAGCAATTGGGGTGATAAAAACCCCACCCAGATCGACAGATGCTGGGCTACTTAGTAGTTTATTCTCTCCTTCAGCAAAATAACAGCTTGGACGATGTTTCTTTCTAAGAAGAAGGATGAGATACCAAGTGTCTTGCTCTTTCCAAGCCAATAGATTGAGCATAGGCTCCTTCTCTCCAGCTTGGATGGGGAGTAAGTCATATACCTTCTGAAATAAATCAGCGATATCTTCTTGATTTGTTCCTTCAATCAGAAGGCTGTTTCTGGGCTGATCATCTAGCAGCGATAGCTGAGCCGAATGATGTTTAAAAATGAATTCCTTCTTAAAGGTATGGAGCTTCGTTTCTAAGGGTAAAAAACCTTTATTTCCTGCCTGAAAATGCATGTGATCAGGTGCTGAGGCTCCACACTTAGGACCATTGTAGAAGAGCACATACTCCTGGAGTTGCTCGGCAAGGTCTAACATATCCTCCATACGTCCAGCAATGAGCTGATCGAGATGTTGGATATCAGGAATAGTTAAGTGCCTTGGAAAAATAGGAAAGGGGTTAAGCAGCACTATGTACTGCTTATAAGCCACCCCTTTTTGTTCTTGTGGACGATTTTCTGAGCATAGAAAACACTTGCGTTCTTGTATCGATTTAGCATCTACCTTTGCACCTGAAGAAACGATACGAGCAGGGTTAAACTGAACACGGTAGTTCTTATCCTTAACAAGTATCTCTTTGGTTTGCACCTGAGCTAAAGCTTCAAAGTTTTTGGCGGCCAAAGGCCATGCGCTCATCTGCTCTTCAATTAGTTGATCGACCTGTTTTCTCATCTTTACTTTTGTTTATTCAAGTTGATACGTGCTTCTAGTTCCCAGGTACGTATACGGTCTTTGTAGGTGTTATGTGCATTCATTTTCACGACATCTAGTGATGCATCAGAATTGTCTTCCCACCTACGACAGAGGTAAAGCACATCATAGATGCGTCCAATTTGGTAGTTGCGTGAGAAGTTTAGTCCTAGGGCATAATCCTCACCATAGCTGGTGTTTGGTACCTTGACTTCTCTTAGTACAGGTGTGTAAAAGGCACGAGGAGCTCCTAATCCGTTAATGCGTAGTGCATTATTGCGACCATTTTCTGGGGTCCACTCTTTGTGGTCTATGATGCCTGGAGCAATCTGATTCATATTAAAGTCTGTCATCATATAGGTACCCACTACCATGGCGCAGTTTTGTTCGTAAAAAGCATCTACGATGGTTTGAAGAGTGTTTTCATCGCTATAGACATCATCGCTGTCTAATTGTACTGTAAACTTTCCACACTTGGGGTGATGTACACCTACGTTCCAGCAACCACCTATTCCCAAGTCTTTTCGCTCAGGTATGATGTGAATAATGCGCTCGTCATCAAAGCTCTGTATGGCCTCTGTAGTTCCATCGGTAGAGTGATTGTCAATGATGAGCAGATTGAAATTGAAGTTGGTTTTCTGCTTTAAAACAGAGGCGATAGCGTCCTTAACGGTTTTAATACGGTTTCGAACAGGAATTAAGACAGAGGCCTTATATTCGAATTCATCCGCATCAAATTCTATGTGCGTAAACTCAGGTTTTAAGTAGCCACCAATTTCCTTTAGGTGTTCGGTACAGGCTTTTTCCATTTCAATTTGGATACCTCTATTTTTAGGGTCCACATAGTCGAATATCTTTTCTCCACTCTTACGTGTGTCTTTTTCTACTTCCGAATAGAGGTATTCATTGATGTGTTCTATGCTGTATTTTTGGCTCAGCTTTAAGCGTAGATCATACAATCCAGCTGCTGTATAGTCTGCTTTCATTCTATGAGCTGATTCTACCAAAGCTTTGGTATTGAACAGTAAGACTGAACCAAAGTTGAAGTCATCTCTTAGGCTTCCTTTTTGATAATCAATAACGGGTGCATTCTTTTTATCATCCCCTACAATTTGATAGTGGTCTGCATAAAGAAGACCTGCTTTTGTATCGTTACCTATCTTTATCATCCGTTCTAAAGCAAAGTAGCCTAGTTCGAGTGTTGTATATTTAGTGTAGAGTAAGCTGTAATCTGAATCTTGGTATTTGGCGAGCTGTTGTATTGTTGCAGAGGCAGTCAATGCAGGAACATGGAGCACCTTACATCCTAATACTTCTGATGTAGCTGTATTTTGAGTGTGGAGAAGGTATATGTTTGTTTCAACATCAGACTTCTTTATATTTTGCAAGGTCTCTTTTACCTGATTCTCATCAATAAATGGGATGAAGCAATTAATTCTAGTTTTCATGTGATTAAGTTTAATATTGTTTTATTTCTTTTTATTATTCCATTTTAGTAAACCTACTTCACCACCTGTGGCAGTAAAGTATAGACTTGTGGCATCTACGGGCACTACTGTGCTTATGAGTGAGTTTCCTACCTTGTGTTTCCAGAGGAGGTGGCCTGTCTTTCCATCTAGTGCAAAAATGAGTCCATTTTTAGTACTGCCATACATCACTCCGTCTTTTTCAACCTGCATAGAGGGTGCATGCTCATAACCAAAGCCTACATCTGTAGACCAAAGCTGCTGAGGGGTGTTGGATAGGGCAGAATAGCATACGATGCTATCATTCATCGTTTTGCTAAATATTCGTTTTTTATCTTCAGAAAGCCCGATGGTTTCACGGACCATAGATTGGCTTGTGCGCCACACTGTTTCTCCTGTTTCAAGATCTATGGCTGTCATTGCTCGTTTGGGGTCTGTGATAAAGACTTTTCCATGAGCGGCTACTGGCCAAACCGCAGCAGGCGAGAAGTGCATACCTTTAATACCGCCCGTCCATTTCCATTGTTCTGAGCCATCACGTTTATTAAGTGCATAGAGGGTATTGTCCCAAGCTCCGAAGATTACGAGCTGATCTGTAAGTAGAGGCTTGGTCTCGATATAGCCTTTTACCTGTCTATAAGTCCACACTTCTTCTCCTGTATGGATGTCGATAGCTCTAAAGGCTCCGTCGCTTGCGCCGATATAAGCAAGGCCTTTGTCAATAGTTACAGCGCCTAAAACAGGAGCATCGGCTTGAACAGTCCACTTTAGTTTTCCATTTTTCGCATTTAGTCCATATATTTTTTCATCAGCAGATCCAAATACCACAACACCATCTTTTACGTCAGGAGTACCTAGTATGCGATGCTCAGCTTTGAAACTCCAAAGCTTTTGTCCTGTTGAGGCTTTGTAAGCACTTAAGTATCCCTTATCATCACCTACATAAAGTGTCTTTTTATAGAGTACCGGAGAACTGTAGATACCTACACCTGTCTTTTTTAGCCAAACTCGCTCCACATGAGGGTAGATTGAGTTGACTGAATAATCAGGGTATTTATCTTTGCTGCCTTCTTCTGCATAATAGGTTTCGGTCAGAGAAAGTGATGCCCACTGCTGAGGTGCTTTACCTACTACTTTTTCAGAGATAAATAGGGAGTCTCCCTGTATTTCATAGAGGGTGTAACCAGGCTCTCTTGTTTTGTCGGCCATAGTAGATCGATTCAGAAAGCCAGGTATGCCATCGTATTCAAAAATCCGATTGCTGTGGTAGTGTCCACCAATAAATGCTTTGATGTTGAAAGGTCTTACAGCATCTGTTACATCATACCAGTTGTCTACATCACCATCCTTCAAAGGGTAGTGGGTGACTAAAAAAGTGGGTTGATTCTTGCCTGCAGCTGAGAGTTCTTTTTTGAGCCAATCAATGACCTGAGGTACCACATGTCCATCTGCCATTCTGAGTAAAGGGCCTGTATTGAAGCCCAAGAATAAGTATCCTTTGTGCTCAAACTGGATGGTTTCGCTGCCAAATATCTTGCCATAATCAGTCATTCCTGATTCGGTCCACTTGGTTTCATGATTGCCAAGTACTGTATAGTAAGGTTTGTTGAGTTGGTCAAGTAAGTCTTTAGCCATGCTAAGTGAGCGGTAGTCTCCCTCTTCCGACAAGTCACCTGAAACAAGAACAAACTCTATGGCCGAGTTTTGGTTGGCATCTTCAATCACACGCTTTAAGTCTTGCCCAGGTTTTGGGTTGTTCTTAGATATATGTGTGTCTGAAAGTACGGCAAAAGTAAAGTCTTGTGCAGATCCAAAATGGATGCTCAATAATACACAGATTAGGGATAAAATTATTCGGTTTGTCATAGTTGCTGTTCTTAGTTATTTCTCCAATAGAAATGTGATTATTTTACTCATGAGTCTGTCTCGCTCTTTCTCTTGTACAATCGATTCAAAAGGCACTCCAAGGATGTAAGTGCTGTACTTGCCTTTGGCTGCTACAGCAGCACTTAAGTTGTTTTCAGTATAGCGCATTACAGTATGGCCAGTAGTGTCTGCTGGTTCGATGGCGTCTGGTGATTCTACTCGGTATAGCTTAGTGTCAAAGCTTTGATTAAACTGATAGTGATCTTGTGTATAGAAGTAGGGTGATACGACTTCTTTTAATCCTCCTTCTGTAGCTGCTCGGTCTGTGCGCCACTTTACTCTTAAGACTTGCTCAAGGAACTGTTCGTCTTCTTTGTTTTTGGGTGCTAATTTATTGTCACAGATATCTGAGGCAACATAGGCTCCAGAAACAAAGAGATGTCCCCCTTGTCTTGTATAGGCTGTTAACTGATCTTGTAGTGGTTTTGTAAAGGTCTTAAAGTTTAGTTTGCCATCTTCTCCTCCTCCCATTTTACTTTGCTTTTCTTTACCTAAGATTAGGTCGAGCATGGTATAGTCCGAGAGGTTTACTTTTCCTTGCTCAACTGCTTTTTTACTGCATGAAACGAAAGAGTAACCGGCGTTCAAAATAGCCTGTCCATGCAAGGCTGGATAGTCAAAGGTGTTGCCAGCAATAAGCATGGTTTCGTAGTTGCCATAACTATCTCCAAATCCCGAAGCATCGTCGTCCATCCAAGGAATCTTTCTTCGGAATTCTTTCATTTTGCCAATATAACTGATGTCTTTGAGGTAAGGAACTCCATGGTCAAAGTCATCTAAAAAGCCAGCTATGGAGTCTGCCTGTGCATCAAAATCATCGGGTGCACTTATGCGTGTAAATCCATTGACTATAAGCACAGTTTCTGGATGGCTCAAGGATTGACCTACTGCCAATATTTCTGAGGGAAAGCTCTCGCCACCCTCATTGATTGCTGTGACTTTGTAGCTCATCACGACACCACTTGGGATAGTAAGTTCTACCTGATTTGATTTTATTATTGTGCCCTGATCAAAAGGAGCATTGCCTACCCTCTGATAGAGGATGTATTCTTTGGGTTTTGCACTCGGCTCTAATGGGTCTAAAACGTCTTCCCATTGAAGTCGTATCTTGGCGTTTGAAACGAATTCTGCTCTAAACTGGTCTACAGGTAGAGGTTGTACGACGTAGTCGGTATTGTATTGTGAGCTGAGGTATTTTAAAATGCCTTTGTAAATAGCTCTACTTACCGTAAACTTAAAGCGAGGGTCTAAACCATAGCGCATATCTGCAAAGTTCTGATGGGACAGAAGCTCTAAGAGCATAGTTGGTACACGTGGGGTTGAGGCTTCAGCGTAAGCCTTGTTCCACATTCCTCTTCGCGTCCAGCTGGGGTGGTAGAGGCTACGAATGTCATTGACTATCTGAGACTGAATGAGGTCGGACAGCTCTCTTGCAGCATAACGTGAGGTTCCATCTGCATAAGTTCCCTGGTAAGATCCTGTTCTGAAGATGGCTAAGGTACCGATGATAGAGTCGTTAAATGTTGTTCCTGCATCGGAGTGAAAGGCAAAAGCCAGATCAATAGGAATGCCAAGCCCTTTCTCCTCCGGATTGGCCTTTGTTCCTCCTAGGAGGTAGTTTACCCAGTATCCTCTACACTGATAATCATCTGTATAGTCGTTCACACCCTGGCTTGGACTATAGATACTATCAGGTATTCCTGCCCATTGGAGCCAGTAGCGTGCTGCTTCTGTGAAGCGTGGATAGCCACTTACCTCGTAGGGGTAGATACTTTCTTTTGCTTGAGTTTCAGTACTAATACTTAGGTCTGAGCTCTTTTTATTGGCTGAAGTTCCTGTAGCAGATACTGAGCGAGCTATATTGCCATACCCCCCACCTAGCTTAATAGCATCAGCTGTGACAATTTCTCCTTTTTTACCTGTTTGGTTGGAGAGTACTATCTTGGAATGCTGATGTAGTCCTTTTTGAAACTCAAATGTTCCTAAATAGATCCAAGTTCCGCCACCCATCCGTTGGTTAACACGGAATTGAGTGGTTTGGCCTTGGTGGTGTACGGTGTATAAGGCATTGTCTGTACTGTTTTCTAATGTTTTATAAGAAACATATACGGCATACGCTCCTGTCTCGGGTATATGAGGCACCCAAGCAACTTTACTAGCCTCTCCTTTTTTGATGCTAGCCACCTGTCTGAAAGATCCCTGATCGAAGGGGCTTTGGTTCTTGATATAATATTTTTTGTCAAGAGCAAAGCCTGCTTCTGATCCTGACCTCCAGAGCTCCCTCCCACTGTGCTCTAGATAGAGGGATCCATTGGCCATGTATGCTGGGTCATTATCTACAATCACCTCATGTGTCTGGGTGTCTCTTTCTCTAGGTAGAAGGACATTGGCTCCAGCCGATTCAAGCATAGGAACTAAAAAAGGGAGTACATAACTTTGCGTATATAAGTCTTCTACGGTTTGGAAGATACGTGCTCTTTGCCATTCCCAGCGCGCTAGCTTAGGTTCGTAGTAGTAACCATGGCTTTGCCACAGTGCGAGGTGCCTGTTGCTTAGTCCTTTACTAGGCTTGGAGAGCTTACTTAGGTTCTGAACAAGGGCTGGTTGACTTTCATAGAAGAATGTGCCTTTATTTCTCTTTTTCCCTTGGAGCGCTTTAGGTATGAGTTGTTCTAGTGGCGTATTGTCGGTATAAATAGTTATGGATGTTTCCTTAGGAAAATAATAAGCTACTAGCTGCTGAATTTGCCTTACGTTATGAGGGCGCAAGGGGTAATAAGAAAGGTTATCATTGAAATAAATGTGTAATGAACCTTCTTTTTTGTAGAGTGTGTCTATGCGCACTTTACCCACGGAGACTTCTTGTTGCACTTGTCGGTTGATCTGCTCTTCTAAAGCAGCACGTGTTTGTTCGCTTAGCTCTTGTGCGCTAAGATGCCCTGAGCAGATGCAAAGGAGTATAACTAACGTATGTTTGACTATTCTACTCATCTTGACAAGGAATTTGCTGGGTTCTTTTTGATCAGTAAGCTTAGTCCGATGCAGGTAAACAAGGCATTGAATATTAATAGCTCATAGCTGAATTCATAACCATTGAACCATGCCTGAGAGTTGGCCTGGAGGATGTAGCAAAGTATAGGGGCTATAATAGCAACATAAGGAATGTATTTGTCTTTCACTTGCTTTTTGCACAGGATACCAAAGGCAAACAAACCTAAGATTGGACCATAGGTGTAGCTAGCTAGGATATAAACCGCATCGATTACGCTGGTATTATTGAGTGCATTGATGACAATAATTACGACTGCCATAAGGGCTGCCATACCAATGTGTACTTTTTTTCGTGTGGCAGTAAGTTGGGCCTCGCTTTGTTTGTCTTTAGCTTGGAGTATATCTACCGTAAAAGAGGTGGTAAGCGCTGTTAAGGCGGAACCAGCAGCTGCATAAGCAGCAGAGATTAAACCAATAATAAATAAGATTCCGACTAAGGTTGGAAAGTAGCCACCCGTAGCAATTAGTGGGAAGAGTTGGTCGCTCGACTCAGGCATATCAATCTGCATTTTAGTCGCATAGATAAAGAGTAAGGCACCCAACATTAAGAAGAGTCCATTGATTACTATTTGAGAAAGCCCGCTGGTGATTATGTTTTTCTGCGAGTCTGTATGATTTTTACAGCTTAGATTTCTTTGCATCATATCTTGGTCTAGCCCTGTTGTGGCTATCATAGTAAAGACTCCAGCTAGAAATTGCTTGAAGAAGAATCGTTTGTCATTGATGTCGTCAAAGAAAAAGGTTTTGGAGTAATTACTTTGTTTGATTTCTTGTAGCATACCCAACCAGCTTAGGTTGAGGTCGGAGGCAATATAGTAGATACAGAGTACTACAGATATGACTAAGCAAAATGTTTTAAAAGCGTCTGTCCATATCAGTGTTTTTACTCCACCCTTGTAGGTGTATAACCAGACTAGTAAAACAGTGATTATTGCATTTAGTGCAAAAGGAAGCTTTAAGGGGTCGAACACGAGTAGCTGCAGGGTGATACAGACCAAGAATAGGCGTACAGCTGCACCAAGCATTTTTGAAATAAAGAAGAACCACGCTCCTGTCTTATAACTCTTCATCCCAAAGCGGTTTTCGAGGTATTGGTAGATAGAAACTACATTCATCTTATAAAATAAGGGAATCAGTACGAAGGCAATAATGATTTGTCCCACAAAGAAGCCCAAAACCATTTGCATATATGAGAAGCCTTTTGCCCCGACCATACCTGGCACAGAGACAAAGGTTACGCCAGATATACTTGAACCTATCATAGCTATGGCTACAAGAAACCAAGGTGATTTACGGTTTCCAACGAAGAAGCCATCGCTATCGGTGTTGCGACTCGCTAGGTGAGAGATGCCAAACAATACTAAAAAGTATGCTGCAATGGTGAGTATGACTAAAAATGGACTCATAGCTGTAGATGTGTTTTAGAGTAGGTAATCGATTTAATTTTCAGGATAGAGTAAGTAAGGTCTGCGCTGTTGTTTGAACTGTTCTACATCCTCTTTCCAACAGGCTTGGATTTCTTGGGCCGATTTACCAGCTATAATCATCTCTTTGACATAGTCAACACCTATGAGGAGTGTAAAGAACGGTTTGAAAAATTTCTCTCCTTCACCTAAGGCATGGTAGGCATCAATGACATAGCTAAGGTTGAGTCCCATGTGCTCTACCTCTTCTGAGGGCAGGTGGCGTAGATCTACTCCAAAGCATTTTTGATTCAAAAGAGGAGGATTTTTGGCTCCTGCTACACTCCTTGGAGTGAATGTAAAGTTGTATTTTCCTTTCATTTTGGGGTGTCCATAGACTTGAAAGGGAAATTCTGTACCTCTCCCCAAGCTCACAGGTGTTCCTTCAAACAAGCAGATGGAGGGGTAGAGGTAGATAGCTTGCATGTTGGGGAGATTGGGTGATGGGGCAATAGGGAGTGTATACTTAGATTGGTGTGTATAGTTTCTGCACTTAATAACAGTTAGATCGCATTGACGTTTTTCAGGCAGCCAGTTTTCCCCATTAGTCATAAGGGCTAGTTCGCCTAGAGTCATACCATGTACCACTGGTATGGGGAGGTGTCCAACACCTGATTTGTGCTTCATGTCTAATATAGGTCCATCTACATAATGCCCATTGGGGTTGGGGCGGTCTAGGATAATTACTGGTTTATCTGCCTCAGCACAAGCATCCATGAGGCGTACCATGGTTATGTAGTAGGTATAAAATCGGAGTCCTACATCTTGGATATCTACAATTAGGACATCAAATTGGTCCATAGACTGCTTGCTAGGCTTCTTGTCTTTGCCATCATACAAAGAAAGTATGGGTACTCCTGTTTTAGGGTCTTTTGAGCTTGAAACATGCTCTCCAGCATCAGCAGAACCTCTGAATCCGTGTTCTGGTGAAAATATGGCTGTAACTTCGAATTTGTTTTCTAGAAGAATATCTAGTAGGTGTTTATCTCCAACCATTCCTGTATGATTCGAATAGATAGCTACTCGTTTGTTTTGGAGTAGGGGGAAGTACGCTGTATATTGCTGAGCACCTACTTCTATATCTGAAGAATGAGCAAAGCAAGAAACCTGTGTGAGTAAGATCACGCTAAGGAGGAAGGTGAGTTTTTTCATATAAATAAAGGTTAATCAATTCTATACTTTAAATATACTCTATATTTTAATATTGAATACATAAGTTTAGTATTGTTTTGTATTATATAGATATATTAAGAGTTTGCTGGGCTGGGCTAAATGTAAAAAGCAGACCTGTTGAGGTCTGCTTTACATATGATCATACGAGAATTATTTGTGTACAGCTGAACTTAGTTGGCTCTCATGATTGATTTTATTGATGGCTGTAACATAATACTTCCCTTTTTGGCTAATGCTACTTTCAGTTTTGTCTGTAATAGTGACAAGTTCAGCTATGACTTTTTTCTTTTCATAGTCACTCGGCTGGATACGATAAACAGCATATTTCACATCCTTTTCATCTGAACTCCACTTCAGTGTATTGTTAATAAGTTCAAGGTTGGTGGGGGCTTTTGGTGCAGTTAAGCCTTTTCGTCCACTAAAAGGTATGAGGGCAGGTTTGGCAAAGTGTTTTTTAACTACATCCATAGCAGAGCTTACTTTCTCAGATAAGAAGTACTTAGCTGAATAAAAGGAACTACCTTGATAGCGTGGGTCACGGCTTATGTAGTTAAATTGATCCTGAAATGTCTGTGCTGTAAAGCCAGGACTTTCTTTCGGATTATCTACTTTGTACAGCCCATATGCCACCATAGGTGTTTTATAATAACTATATCTAGACCAATAGTTTGCCCATTTTTGAAAATCAGTTTCTTTGGTATAGTATAATTGTGGCATAATAAAGTCTACCCAACCTTTTTTACACCACTCAACAGGGTCAGCATAGAGCTTTTTGTTGTTGTCATCATTGCCTTGCGGACTCATGGTAAAGGTGATCTGAGGTTTCTTTGTGATAATTAACTCATGAATCATTTTTACCATTTTATTCACATTGTCAGTTCTGAATTCTCTTTTAGATTGACCTGCTTCTGCTAGTTCTTTGAAGTCTTTGTCATCGGGGAATCCATCTCCACCTCCTTGGTTTTCGGCAGGATAGAAGTAGTCATCCATAACAATTCCATCTACATCGTAATTGGATATTATTTCGTCAACAATATCTCTAAGGCGCTCCCTTACTTCTGGACGAGCAGGATTATATATTCTCAAGGTAGGTAAGTCAATATACATGTTATCGTCTAAGTCCATCAAGAGTGGATCAAACTTCTCATTTACACTTCCACGAGTGTCAATTCTATATGGATTGATCCACGCATGAAACTCTAAGTCTCTTTTATGGGCTTCATCTATCATAAACTGCATAACATCATAGCCTGGATCTTGACCTCGCTGACCTGTAATATGTTTGCTCCAGGGTTCGAATTTACTTTTATAAAAAGCGTCTCCCTTTGATTTTACCTGGACAAATACAGCATTTATGTTGTATTTCTTAAATTCATCTAAGTAATCTATATACAACTGTTGTTGGGCTTCTTTGTTGTACTGCTTCATGGGCCAGTCCAACTCCCAGACGGTAGTGAACCAGACGGCTCTTAAGTCTTTAGGGAGGATTATGTCTTGTTGAGCAGGAGGTCCTGGCTTTTCGCCAGGACCCTCTGTTCCATTATCATCATTGTCACTGCTACAGGCTGCAATAAAGCCCATTAAGAAAACAATGGCTAATAGTTTTATATTCTGTTTCATAGACTAAAAATCATCTTCATCTACGGCCATAGGAACTTCTACTAAAGCAAATCCCTGAGCATCAGCCGCAGCATAAATATATAGCTTATCATTGATTACCGCTGCACCACAGTTTGTGCCAGGAGAACTTGTGTTGCCCGCACCAAATGTGTGTTCCATATTAGCCTTGTAGTTTGCAGCTTCTAGATTTTCTAGTGCTTCCACTACATTATCCCCTTTAGTAATATCATATACATATAGTGTTTGAGCTGGGTCATCTCCATATCTAGCTGCAGTAACAGCCACTAAATAACGTTTCTCATTAAACTCTATAACCTTAGCTTGATTTACACGTGTTGGAACCGAAGCAGAAGATACTTTAGTGATAAGATTTCCACCTTCATCAACGAGCATTAGTGATGCTTCAAAACCGGTGTAAAGATAATAAGGAGTTCCTTCTACTTTACTGTATGAGAAGTACTGACCACCTTTTTCATTGCTTGCTCCCATAGGGAAGATAATATCAACACCATCTACTGTAGTAAAGCTGCTGATTTTTATTCTTCTGATTTTCCCAGAAGCGTTGTTTTCAAAGAATATGTACCCATCTCCGTTTTCGTCCAAGTACATGTCCATGCTATCTCCAAAGCGGCCACCTTCACCAGCTTCACTTAAGTCACCTTCAAAGACAACTTGTGGTTTTACTTCAGGATTGGCTATTTCCCACATATAGACTTTTATGACAGCTCCACCCATACTGGCTATGTATATTTTGTCTTGGATGATGCGTCCTGCACTAATGGGAAAAATACCACCACCACTAACTCCCTCTGTATTCAGCAGGATAGGTTTGCTCAAGTCTCCTTCTAACACATCTTCAGTTCGGAGTAAATGGGGATTGAGTCCACCATGTCTTGAAATGATTAGGATGTATTCGCCATTAAAGTCTGTGCCTCGAGTAGAGCCAGCGCTAAAGTGCTCATATACATTTTTTGTAGCTGCATTATGGTCAAATGCTTCTTTTTGATCAAAATCAGCCCCAAATACAGGCACTTTTAGTCGCAAT
>JASLIW010000101.1 GCA_030152865.1 Bacteroides sp. | reverse complement strand
CCTGAAATGCGTGAAAACCTCACCCCAAAAGAAGAATATGAAAATCTCGAAATGGCTCGTATTAGCGGCTTTGCAGATCGAGCACGAGGAACAGGGCGACCTACTAAAAAGGAAAGAAGGCAATTAGATGATTTCTTAGAGCCCTACTTTACTGGAGAGTTCGGAGACGAGTTTGAAGGATTTGATGACGATTTCTTTGAATAAGATTTAAGGATAGAATAGAAAAGAGTAAGCCTTGCTTACTCTTTTTTTATTTTCTCTTTTCAGCTAGCTCTTCCAGCTTAAATAGCTCATCTCGATATTGAGCAGCCTGAATAAAGTCAAGATCCTTGGCTGCTTTTTTCATTAATTTTCGAGTATGCTCAATTGTTTCTAGCAACTCGTCTTGGCTCATATACTGCACTACTGGATCAGCAGCGACCTTGGTGGTATCTGGCTCGATGTAAGCCTTACCCGATTCGTCGTGATACTCTCCAAACACAGCAAGATTTCGAGCCTTTTTAATTTGTTGAGGGGTAATGTTATGCTCCTGATTATAGGCTAGCTGTTTTTCTCTTCTTCTATTCGTTTCATCAATGGTTTTCTGCATGCTGTCTGTTATCTTATCTGCATACATAATAACCATTCCATGAACATTACGAGCTGCTCTTCCTGCGGTTTGGGTGAGTGAGCGGTGTGAGCGTAAGAAGCCTTCTTTATCTGCATCCAAGATTGCTACAAGTGAAACCTCTGGTAAATCCAAGCCTTCACGGAGTAGGTTGACACCGACGAGCACATCAATCTCACCCTGACGCAAGTTATCCATAATCTTGACTCTTTCTAGCGTATCCACATCGCTGTGTATGTAAGTACAGCGTATCCCATGATTGAGTAGATACTCTGTGAGCTCTTCTGCCATGCGCTTGGTTAGTGTGGTGACTAGCACGCGCTCTTGGCGTTCTATTCGGAGCTGAATTTCCTCCATCAAATCGTCTATCTGATTTAGGCTAGGGCGTACATCTATAATCGGATCAAGAAGTCCTGTAGGGCGAATAACTTGTTCTACAATTACTCCTTCTGATTTTATTAACTCATAATCGGCAGGTGTGGCACTAACGTAAATTACCTGCTTGGCCAATTCTTCAAACTCCTCAAACTGCAAGGGACGGTTATCTAGGGCAGCGGGCAAACGGAAACCATACTCTACTAAATTTGTTTTACGTGCTTTGTCTCCTCCATACATGGCACGAATCTGAGGAATACTCACATGGCTTTCATCAATAACAATAAGAAAATCGTCGGGAAAGAAGTCGAGCAAACAATAGGGCCTAGTCCCAGGCTCTCTTCCATCAAAGTAGCGTGAGTAGTTTTCAATACCTGAGCAGTGACCGAGCTCTCGAAGCATCTCCATATCATAGGTAACACGTTCGTATAAGCGCTTAGCCTCATAGGGTTTACCTATCTCTTTAAAGTACTCCACTTGCTTTGTTAGGTCATCTTCTATCTGGTGAATGGCTCGTAAGGTGGATTCCTTAGTAGTCATAAATAGGTTTGCTGGGTAGATTTTATACGACTGATAATCGGCTAGAGTGGCACCCGATTCAGGATCCACCTCCTCGATTGTATCTATCTCGTCGTCCCAAAAAACAACGCGAAGAATATGATCGGTATAAGCCAGGTAAATATCAACGGTATCTCCCTTTACTCGAAAGTTACCTCGGTTGAGCTCCATGTCGTTTCGAACATATAAGCTATCTACTAGTCTGCGTAAGAAAACATTTCGATTGACCACCTTAGCTGCTTCTATATGAATTACATTTTCATAGAAATCAGCAGGATTACCCATACCATAAATGCAAGAAACTGAGGAGACTACAATCACATCCTGCCTACCTGATAGGAGTGAGGATGTAGCAGCTAGCCGTAACTTATCAATCTCGTCATTGATGGCTAAATCTTTTTCAATATAGGTATCAGAGCTAGGCAGGTAAGCCTCTGGCTGATAATAGTCATAATAAGAAACGTAATATTCAACAGCATTATTGGGGAAGAAGCTCTTAAACTCACTGTATAACTGAGCTGCTAGTGTCTTGTTGTGGCTTAGTACCAGTGTAGGCTTATTGACATTGGCCACTACGTTGGCTATGGTAAATGTTTTACCAGAGCCAGTGACCCCTAGTAAGGTTTGGCCGGGTGTTCCACTTTGTACACCCTCTGTGAGTTGTTTTATTGCTTCGGGTTGATCTCCAGTTGGTTTATATGCTGCTGTTAATTCAAACTTCATTTGTTTATCCTACTGCTAATTTTAATATGAATAGAATAGACAAGATATACATTGTAGGGGATATTTCCTTGTGATGTCCCGTAAAAACACGAATTCCTACATAACTTAACATCCCTAAAATAATACCATCGGCGATAGAGTAGGTCAGAACCATCATAAGCATGGTGATAAATGCAGGTAGTGCTTCTGATATATCTTCCAAGTCGATTTTAGGTATGTTTCCAATCATTAATACACCCACTATAAATAAAGCTCCAGTTGTTGCAGCACTAGGAATCAATAAGAACAAGGGAGCGAAAAAGAGAGCCACAATAAATAGAATGGCTACGGTGAGCGAGGTTAGGCCTGTACGTCCGCCCTCACTTATACCTGATGCACTTTCTACAAAGGTCCCCACAGTTGATGTACCGCACATGGCACCAAAGGTTGTTGCAATAGCGTCTGCCAAAAGAGCTTGTTTCATATTAGGGATGTTTCCATTCTTATCCATTAAGCCTCCTTTTACAGACACTCCGATTAATGTTCCGAGTGTATCAAAGAGATCCATAAAAATGAGTACAAATACGACAATAAGCATGTCAAAAGAGAGTAGCTGTGAGAAATCGAACTTTAGGAATGTAGGCTCTATGGAGTGAGGCATGGATAGCGGGCTAAAGTCGCTAGGGATTTGGGTAACACCCATGGGGATCCCAATAATTGTGCATAGGGCAATACTATAGAATAGTGCACCCTTGACACGGTATTTCATTAAGATACCACTAAGCATAATGCTTACAATGGCTAAGATAGACACAGGTGTAAAATTGCCTAGCATCACATAGGTAGCCTCATTGGGCAGGATGATTCCTGCATTTTTTAAACCTATGAAGGAGATAAACATACCTATGCCAGCAGATATGGCAAAGCGTAAACTCATAGGTATGCTATTGACGATGGCTTCTCGTATATTGAAAACTGTAATGAGGATAAATACAAGACCTTCAATAAAAACGGCTGCTAGAGCTGTTTGCCAAGGCAAGCCCATTCCTTGTACAAGGGTAAAAGCAAAAAATGCGTTGACGCCCATAGCGGGGGCAAGAGCAATTGGAAGTTTTGCTAGAGTTGCCATTAAAATGGTACCTACAGCTGCACTTAAGGCAGTGGCCGTAAAAACAGCTTCCTTACTCATTCCTGCTTGTGCAAGAATATCAGGATTAACAGCTAGGATGTACGACATGGTAAGAAAGGTGGTGAGTCCAGCAACAAGTTCTGTGCGGATAGAAGTTTGGCCGTTGTAGCCTACTAGTTTGCCTAATTTCATTTTATGTTTTGATTAGAGTTTGCAACGTATTACAACGGGATGCGAAATTCGTTAAAAATATTCATAAACGCAAGTGATTCTTTAAAAATAGCTACGCTTAAGCCTTCTGGGAGAGGTGAAAGTGAGCAACATAAAAGGTCCTTGCCACAACTAGCTTATGTCAGGGTGAAAAAACTTTTGTACCCTGATGTTTGGGTGCTGGTTCAGGGATGTATGGGGACAGAGTTATTGTCTCAAAATAAAAACGGAAAAGTACATCTACTCTTCCGTTTTTGGCATTATGTAATTCAAGTTAAAACTAATTTAATCTACTCTTTAGGCTTGTTTTTCTTAAATAGGCTAAAGACTAAACTAAACAAAACAGCGCCGTATATCACGCTATTGATAGGTGATGCTGTAATGGGGCAAGTACCTGTTGTGCAGCCAATAAACTTCCAATATAAAAAGCCAGCTACAGCTCCTACACCAGCACCAATGAAGTATAATTTATTTTTACGTATAAAATTCTGTAACATACTATTTTTCATTAATCTACCTAAATAAACACCAGCTTGGCTGTTTTGTTTGATTTACTTGGAATTGTTTTAAATAGTTCATTTGGTGAAACGTAGTAAAAGCCGTATATTTAGACGATAGCATAGCTTGTGCTACTTCCTAGATATAGAGGTGAAATTCAGTACAGAATAAAGTAAGATAAATTGGTTTATTCGGTATGAATAAGTAAATTTGCACAATATTTTTAACTTAGAATGAAGAAAAATATTATAATTACTCTGCTTGTTGCGATTGTAATCTCATCGTGCGGGCAATACAACAAAGTATTAAAGAGTAGGGATTTAGTTTATCAATACGAGGCAGCAAAAGCTTATTATGCAAAAGGTAAGTATAATAAGGCGGCAACTCTTTTGGATGGATTGACTATCCCCTTAAAAGGTACTGACAAGGCAGAGGAATCCGTTTATCTGCTGGGTATGTGTTATATGAATCAAAAAGATTATGCTACCGCAGCTATGACTTTTATTACTTACTACACAAGTTATCCTAGTGGTAAGTATGCTGAAATAGCTCGGTTTCAAGCTGGTAAATCTTTGTATTTAGATACACCTGAGCCTCGTTTAGATCAAACAAGTACTTATAAAGCAATTCAGGAGTTACACCTTTATATAGAAGAATATCCCAACAGTGTAAGAAAGAAAGAAGCGCAAGATATGATGTTTGAGCTTCAAGAAAAGCTGGTGAGAAAAGAGTTTCTAGCTGCTCAGCTTTATTATGATTTGGGATTATATATGGGCAATAACTATGAATCGTGTATTATTACAGCTCAGAATGCGCTCAATGAATATCCTTATACCAAGCAGCGTGAAGAGCTGAGTATGCTGATATTGCTTTCAAAGTACAAGATAGCTTTCCACAGTTTGGAAGAGAAAAAGGAAGAACGCTATCGTGATGTTATTGATGAGTACTACTCTTTCACCAATGAGTTCCCCGAATCTAAATACAAGAAAGAGGCAGACCGGCTATTTAAAGAGTCAGTGAAAGTAATTGATATAGAATTATAATTAGGAATAAAACAATAGGAATTAAGGACTAAATTTAAGATACAAATTTATGGATTACAAAAAATCAAAAGCTCCTGCAACAACAGTAACTCGTGACCTTGTAGATTTTTGGCAAGATACTGGTAATATTTATGAAACTGTTTCAATCATTGGTAAGCGTGCCAATCAATTAAGCGTTGAAATGAAAAATGATCTTACCAAGAAACTAGCTGAGTTTGCAGCTAGTCCAGATAAAGACAACTTGGAAGAGGTTTTCGAAAATAGAGAGCAGATAGAGATCTCTCGTTATTACGAGCGCCTGCCTAAAGCTACTCTTATTGCCACACAAGAGTATCTAGAGGGTAAGATTTACTATAGAAATCCAGCCAAGGAAAAAGAAAGATTACAGTAAAAGCTTTAGTGAAAACTAAAAGTTAGAAATATACTAAAGTCAAGTAGTAAGTAATGAGTTTGAACTCGCTTTTATTACTTGACTTTTTTATTGTTAGGTCAATATAAGTTTTAAACAAATTACACTATGATTCAGCGAATTCAATCTGTCTATTTATTATTAGTAACCGTGATATTAAGTGTGTGTGCCTTTGTCTCGCAAGGCTATTTTTTAACAGCCGAAGGAGCACACTATGATTTTAAGCCACTTGGGCTTATATTAGAAGATCAAACATTCTCTACCTGGGCATTATTTGCACTTCTTTTATTTTCAGCAGTCATTGCTTTCTTTACTCTATTTCTGTATAAATTCAGACCTCATCAAATCCGCCTCTGCATATTAAATATGCTTTTGATTTTGGGTTACTATGGGGTACTTGTTTTTTACACACTCAAAATAAAAAGTGACTTGGGTGCAGATTACATTATTAAGTGGACAGTAGCACTACCAGCTATTGCTTTGATCTTAACTTATTTGGCTTTACGCGGTGTAGGTAAAGATGAGGCGCTTGTACGTTCATATGATCGCATCCGCTAAGTGATAGTTCTTGATAAGAGACATAAAAAAGGCTAAGTAGTATATACTAACTTAGCCTTTTTTATGTGCCCTATATAATTGAGCTTGTGTCTTATTTCCTTAGGTCAAACAGATAGGAAAGCTTGACTGAAATCACGCTGTGTGCTGATCGGTCAAAGTAGTCTTTTTTGGAGTTATTGTAAAAGTCGGATAAGCCGAAGTAATACCTACCCTCTAAGAGAAAATTCCCGGCTTTTCTGGTTTTGAGCTCAAGACCTAAGCCACCTGTTATACCATAATCAAACTTCCTATTTGCTGTTTTGCCGTACTGGTAGATGACCACATTGAGTGGGTCAAAGTCATCACTAAAGCTCTCCTTTTCACTGAGTAGAAATGCCACTTCAGGCCCAAGGTGGATAAAGAACTGTAAACCCTTTTCTTCTTTACCGAAGGCTAGATGTGCTAAAAAAGGGATGGATACATAGTTCATCGTACGCTGGTAGCTATTGTTTGGCTGCTCGTCAAATTTCTCTTTCCAGCCTCTTTGAGAAAAGTTTACCTCTAGAAGAGCACCTGCAATCATGGCAAAATACTTTTCTGAAATATAGCGAAATGAGAGCCCAAATGTAGGCCCCATAAGTGAGCCTTGCTTGATGGTAGGAGTAAACATGACAGAACTCATATTTACACCTACATTCCCTCCTATACTGATGTTGTTTCGCAAATCACCTACCTGTGCCTTTAGACTAGCTACACAGATGAGAAGAATACCAATTAAGCTTAATCTTTTTAATGTATGCATGGGTGTATATCCTACTTCCTTTGATTATTCAAAGTCGATTTTAGTTAGTTCAAACTTACGATTGAAGTGAACAAAAAAGACTTTTTTATTGACGAAACCTCCCCAAGTATTTACCCGTTCAAAGTTGAATCCAGTTTGAATAGGTTCTAGGCTAATATCTTTGATACGATGCTCTAGAGCTGTACCGTAGATGGATAAACCTCTTAAGAAGAAGAAGCCGATATCAAAGCCTAACATGCCATATTTGGGGTATTTATCTAGCATCTCTTTGCTATACCATTGGTTGTAAGAGCGTATAAATGTTTTTGCTGCTGGTAATAAGTTATTAGTATAGAATGAAGAGTAGAAATAGGTATCTATCTTGAAGAAGCTATCAATATGATCTCTGGTGTATGTTTGCCACTCAGGGTAGCCAAACATACTGATGCCCACCTCAGGATACTCCTCTATAAGCTGACTTAGCTTAGGTACTAGCTCTATGAGCACCACGTCTTTTCCACTAGTGGGAATAAAGATGTTCTGCTTGTTTGCATCTAGCTTGAGTTGGTAAGCATCTAAGTCTTGGCCAATGTTTAGCTCCTGATGAGTTATTCCTCGTGTGTCTAAATCTTGTTTGAAGCCTTGAATAAACTCAGCCTTACTCTTGTCTAGCTTTTCTGTTGTAACAAATACTACATTTGGATTAGCAAACAATTTAGAAAAGTTCTGATAAACCTCACTGTAGAGGTAAGATTGAGGGGTGTTAATTTGATAAACAGCAGGGTTGGTATAAACAACATCAGTGTTTGATGAAAAAGGTATTACCAAACGAATATCATTTTCTTTTGAGAAGTCGGCTAGCGGTTTGATTTGCTCAGGGTATAGTGGACCAAAAATAACATTCATGTTTTTCATTTCTGGCTTTGCTAGTAGCTGCTGTACTGAATAAACGGTTCTGCCCGAATCATAAACATGCAAATCTACCGAAGAGCCCAACTTTTTAATGCTGTCGACAGCAAGTAAAAAGCCTTCATAAAACTCCATCATACGTAAAGACTCTGCATTGTGTCCGTTTTCGGGTACTAAAGGTAAGATAATAGCAGCTTGTATAGTAGCTAGTGTTTTGAAAAGAGATTCATGTTCTACCTCTTTAAAGAGTTCTTTGTCGGTAGGAGGATTGTCTTGAATAAAAGGGTTCTCCATTACCTCGGGTTCTAGCGGAGCTTGTTCCTCTTTAGGGTAGGGGATGCAAACAAACATGCCTCGCTTCATCCCTTTTTTGAGTTCTGGGTTGGCAGCGATAAGCTCCTCTTCTGTGATCTTGTATTTTCGGCTTACGCTATAGATGGTTTCTCTTCGTTTCACTTTGTGCATTTCTTTGCAGCGTGGTTTTACTTCAGGGCGCACAGCTGTTTCTAAACCCTCCTGTTGACGCTTTGTAAGCTCTTGTTGGATTTCCTGCTCTGTAGCTTTGGGGATGCGTATAACCTGCCCGCTGCGAAAGTTCTTTTCGCTTAGGCCTGGGTTAGCTCTAATGATAGATTCGACGGATACTTTATAGTTTACAGAGAGTCTATAAAGGGTGTCACCGGGTTTGATTGTATAGAAAACATCGTCTTTGCTTTTGACCAGCTTTTGAGGAATCTTCAATGCCTTGCCTGTATAGATTACTCGATCTGAGCCAGGGTTTAACTTGATGATTTCTTCTTTACTCACCTTGTACATGCTTGAAATAGAGCCTAAGTTCTCTCCTTTCTGAATGGTGTGTAAAAAGTACTCGTTAGCTTGTTGAGCAAAGCCTTGTACGTAAGAGCAGCTCAAGAGTGTAAGTAGAAGTAGTATATGCTTTATTTTGTTCATTCTGGTTTGGTTGTAATAGCTTAGAATTAATACCTCAATATGAAGCAAAGGTACAAATAAAGTGATAAATGTTCATAGATATGAAGTTAAGAAAAATAATATTGATTGATTTAAAACTATAATTGAGAACTAAACGTTAATTTTGTAGTTTGATGCTTTACAGTCACTTTTATGAGGTAGTTATGTAAAATAACTCGCATGAATAAAAGAATTTCTGAATGATGAATATGCTAGAAAATGAATATATACGTGTTTACGGTGCTCGTGTACACAACCTGAAAAATATTGATGTTGAAATACCGAGAAATAGCCTAACCGTTATTACAGGTTTAAGTGGTAGTGGGAAGTCTTCCTTGGCTTTTGATACGATTTTTGCTGAAGGTCAGCGCAGATACATTGAAACTTTCTCTGCCTATGCTCGTAATTTCTTGGGAAACATGGAGCGCCCCGATGTTGATAAGATTACAGGCCTAAGCCCAGTGATCTCTATTGAGCAAAAAACGACCAATCGCAATCCTCGCTCTACCGTGGGTACCACCACTGAAATTTATGACTACCTTCGTCTTCTCTTTGCACGTGCAGGTATTGCCTACTCCTACAACACAGGGGAGCAAATGGTGAAGTATACCGAAGAGCAGGTACTTAATCTAATTTTGGAGCAGTATTTAGGTAAGCGTATTTACTTGTTAGCTCCCGTGGTACGTACACGTAAAGGACATTACAAAGAGTTATTTGAGCAAATCCGTAAGAAAGGTTATTTGCATGTACGTGTAGATGGTGAAATCAGAGAAATTGTTTATGGCTTGAAGCTCGATCGCTACAAAAATCACGATATTGAAATTGTGATTGATAAAATGGCTGTATCCAATACCGACCTTGATCGCTTGAAGCAGAGTGTCGCTATTGCAATGAAACAAGGTGATGGGCTGATTATGATACTCGATAATGAGACCGGTGAAGTTCGTCACTATAGTAAGCGCCTGATGTGTCCATCTACAGGGCTATCTTACAGTGAGCCAGCCCCACACAACTTCTCTTTCAATTCACCTCAGGGATATTGTAAAAAGTGCAAGGGCCTAGGTGTTGTCAATCAGATAGATATACATAAAGTCATACCCAATACGACTAAGTCTATTTACGATGGAGCTATAGTTCCACTGGGTAAGTATAAAAACTCTATGATTTTTTGGCAGATAGCAGCACTTTTAGAGAAGTATGATGAAGATATCAAAACTCCAGTAGCTGATTTATCTGAGGATTTGTTAGAAGAAGTTCTTTATGGTTCAGACGAGCGTATTAAGATTAAAAATACATTGATTGGCACATCTTCAGATTACTTTGTCACCTTTGAGGGCGTAATTAAGTATATCCAAATGATCCAAGAGAAAAATGCCTCAGCTACAGCCAAGAAGTGGGCCGATCAATTTTCTCAAACAGCTAGCTGTCCTAGCTGTCAGGGAGCTAAGCTAAATAAGGAAGCGCTAAGTTTCAAAATTCACGATAAAAACATCCACGACTTAGCTTCAATGGATATCGCAGAGCTCTATGAATGGATGGATGGGGTGGAAGTCTATTTGACAGATACCCAAAAAATAATAGCCGTTGAAATCCTCAAAGAGCTAAAGACTCGTCTTCGCTTCTTATTAGATGTAGGCTTGGATTACCTCTCACTTAATAGAAGCTCAGTAAGCCTTTCTGGAGGTGAAAGCCAGCGTATTCGTTTGGCCACACAGATAGGTTCTCAGCTTGTAAATGTTCTATATATTTTGGATGAACCAAGCATAGGGCTTCATCAACGTGATAACCTGCGCTTGATTAACTCACTAAAAAAACTGCGTGACTTGGGTAATACGGTCATTGTAGTAGAGCATGACAAAGACATGATGCTCGCAGCAGATTATATTGTTGACTTAGGACCTCGTGCAGGTAGATTGGGTGGAGAAGTAGTCTTTGCTGGCACTCCTCAAGAGATGCTTCAAACAGACACGCTTACTTCTATGTATCTCAACGGAAAAAAGAAGATAGAAGTACCCCCGACTCGTCGGAAGGGTAATGGGCACTCTCTATGGCTCCGAGGAGCTAAAGGAAACAACCTAAAGGGGATTGATGTAGAGTTTCCCTTAGGCATGCTTATTTGTGTGACAGGAGTATCAGGCAGTGGTAAATCCACCTTAGTCAATGACACTTTGCAGCCTATTCTTTCTCAAAAGTTTTATCGCTCTTTGCAAGATCCACTTGCTTACGATAAGCTAGAAGGAATAGAGCACATTGATAAAATAGTCAATGTAGATCAGTCTCCTTTAGGGAGAACTCCACGCTCTAACCCTGCAACCTATACTGGAGTCTTCTCAGACATCAGAAGTCTATTTGTAGATCTTCCAGAAGCTAAAATTAGAGGTTATAAGCCTGGCCGCTTCTCTTTCAATGTGAAAGGCGGACGCTGTGAAACCTGCTCTGGTAATGGGTATAAGACGATTGAAATGAATTTCCTTCCAGATGTGTATGTACCCTGTGAAGATTGCCACGGTAAGCGCTACAACAGAGAAACACTAGAAGTACGTTTTAAGGGAAAATCTATAGCAGATGTTTTAGATATGACCATCAATCAGGCTGTTGAGTTTTTTGAACATGTACCACGCATACTCAATAAAATACAAGTCTTGCAGGAGGTGGGTTTAGGTTATATTAAGTTGGGGCAGTCTTCCACTACTTTATCTGGTGGTGAAAGTCAGCGTGTAAAGCTCTCTACTGAACTTGCAAAGCGTGATACTGGCCGAACATTATATGTGCTAGATGAGCCAACTACAGGTCTGCATTTCGAAGATATTCGGGTGTTGCTAGCTGTACTCAATAAACTTGTGGATAGGGGTAACACTGTAGTAGTTATAGAACACAATTTTGATGTGATTAAAACAGCTGACTACATCATAGATATAGGTCCCGAAGGAGGTAGAGGAGGAGGTAAGCTCTTAGGACACGGAACTCCTGAAGAGGTGGTGCAGAGTAATGTAGGCTACACTCCTCAATTCTTAAAAGAAGAGCTGATCTAAAGTTTAGAAGTAGCTCAAGAGAGATTAAATAAATAAGGCTAGTTGCAACGCAACTAGCCTTATTTTATATCAAAAGAGATAAGTATTTATTTCTTTTTTTTGCGCTCTTCTTCGAGCATACGCTGTTGTTCCTCCTGCATAGCTTGTAAACGTGCAGCAAAGCCAGATTTCTTTTTCTGTGTATTCTTTTTGCTTTCAAGTTCTGCTAGTAACTTTTCCTCATCTGTAGTCTTACGCAAGAAGATCATAGTAACTACACTAATTAAAGTAGATAAGAAGTAGTAGTAACATAAACCTGAAGGATAGTCATTTAAGATAAATAAGAACATAACAGGCATTAAGTACATCATCCATTTCATCGCTGGCATTTGAGGTTGTGCACCTGTATTTTGCTGAGCCATGGTATATTTTGTATTGAGAATGTTAGTAACAGTCATCAACAAACAGAATATACTTAAGTGGTCGCCCAGTAGAGGAATATGGAAAGGGAACTTAATTAAAGCATCGTAGGTAGAAAGGTCTGTGGCCCATAAGAAGCTTTCTTGACGAAGCTCAATAGCACTAGGTACAAACATAAATAAGGCCATCAGGATAGGGAACTGAAGAAGCATAGGCAAGCAGCCACCCATTGGACTGACACCGTATTGGCTGTATAGACCCATTACCTCTTGTTGTTTCTTCATGGCATCGGCTTCATCTGGATACTTGGCATTAATCTCATCTACCTGTGGTTTAAGCACCCTCATCTTGGCCGAAGACATAAAGGTTTTCTTAGTAGCTGGAAACACAATCGCTTTAACGATGATAGTCATAATTAATAAAACTACGCCCATGCTCATACCTAAGCTAGTAAGCCAGTCAAAGATATTAATAGTAAACCAGCGGTTTATTTGTTTTACAACCGGCCAGCCTAAGTACACTAGCGTATTTAATCTCCACTTGTGTCCTTTGTCTTTATCTATCGCTTTAAGTGTCTTGTAGTGGTTTGGACCTAGGTAAAGGTACATTTGAGTAGCTTCCTTGCCCGATGGGTCAAAGAAGGTCTTCATATCTGCCTTGTAGTTCTTGATGTACTTGCTGTCCTTATCTTGAGGGATAGAGGTCAGGCTTGCATCTTGAAATCCTTGATCTGTAATTAAGATACTTGCAAAGAACTGGCTTCTGAAAGCCACCCAATTGAGGTCTTTTTCGGGCTTCTCAGTTACTTCTTTTGTTTCCGTAAGTCTCTCTGTGTCGTTATTGACAGTGCGATAGGTGAGTCGAGAAAGTCTGTTTTCGAAGACATGACCTTGCTCATGCTGAGGAGTAGTTTGTGCCCAGTCAATATCAACATAATTGGTATGAGCTAGTTTGCCTTCAAGGCCTGTAGCCTTGATTTGGAAATCCACCAAATAGCTTCTTGGATCATCTTTATCTAGGCTGTAGATAAAATCAATGTAGCTGTTTTCATCAGCCATCAAGCGCATAGTCAAGCCCGACTCTGTAATATTTACAGGCGTGAAGTAGTAATTCTTGGATTGAATAACCTCATTCTGATTGTAAAAATTAAAGTTGAAGGTATTCTCTTCATCCTTGAATAGAACCAAGTTTTGCTTGTTTTCGCCATTTTCATCTCCTTGGTCTTTGTACTCCTGCAGTTCAGCAGAGTACACCCGGCCTCCTTTTGTAGAGAAGGTTACATGTACTACTTCATTTTTTAAAGTAATTAGTTCTTCTTCTCCTTCATGAGCATTAAAGAATAAGGAAGTGGAATCTACTTTTGTTGGAGTGATCGTTTCAAAAGAGAGTGCTTCCGCTTGCTTTTCTTTTAGGGCTTGTTGATCAGCTTGCAATGTAGCAATTGAATCATTGTATTGTTGCATTGCTGCGATTTGCTCCTCACTAGGTCTATTGAAATAATTAAATCCTATTAAAAGGAGACCTATCAGTACAAATCCTATGACTGTGTTTCTATCCATGAATATTCGCGTTGTTTATAGAAATTATTAATATGCTGTTCTTTTATTTAGTAATACAGGCTTGAATGAATGATAAAAATAAGGGATGAGTATTTAATACAGTGCTACCGTATTCTGGGTGAAACTGAACTCCTATATACCATTTGTGTGTTGAAATCTCCACAACTTCAACTAAGTCTGACTCAGGATTGATACCTACACAGTTCATTCCATTTTCAGTAAACTCATCGACAAACTTGTTATTAAACTCATAGCGGTGTCGGTGACGTTCTTGGATGTGTTCCTTCTGGTAGGCATCGTAAGCCTTACTTCCTTTTTTGATTAAACACTCATAAGCACCAAGACGCATTGTACCTCCTAAGTCTGTAATTGCTTTTTGTTCTTCCATGATGTCAATGACATTGTAGTCGGTTTTCTCGTCAAACTCAGTGGAATTGGCTGTTGCATGACCTAAAACATTACGAGCAAACTCCACTACCATACACTGCATGCCTAAGCAGATACCAAAGGTAGGGATATTGTTTTTACGGGTGTATTCGGCAGCAATATATTTACCCTCTACACCTCTTGATCCAAATCCAGGACAGATGATAACACCGTCTACTTTGCTAAGCTTTTCACCCACGTTGTCAGCATGAATATCTCCCGACTGAATGAGCTCAATCTTAAGCTTACGATCATTATAGGTTGCTGCTTGAGATAGGGCTTCGAGTATAGATTTGTAAGCATCAGGTAGCTCTACGTACTTGCCAACAAGTCCTATAGTAACAGTTTCAGTAGCAGCAGCTCTTCTTTTTAAGAACTCCTTCCATGGGCGAAGCTCAGGTGCCTTGCCAGTAGGTAAGCCCATCTTTTTAAGAATAGTTGTATCTAAGTTTTGCTTTTGCATCAACAAAGGTACTTCATAAATAGTAGGAGCATCTATAGACTGAACTACAGAGTCTAAAGCCACGTTACAGAAAAGAGCTACTTTCTTGCGTAGATTTTCATTTAACTCATGTTCGGCTCTTAAGACTAAAATATCTGGTTGTACCCCTAGAGATTGCAGTGTCTTAACGGAGTGTTGAGTTGGTTTTGTTTTTAATTCCTTGGCTGCTGATAGGTAAGGAACATAGGTAAGGTGTACACAGACTGCATTTTGTCCTAGCTCCCATTTGAGCTGTCGGATACTCTCAATATAAGGAAGAGATTCGATATCTCCCACGGTACCACCTATTTCTGTAATCACAAAGTCAAAGTTGTTTTTCTTACCCAATAGCTTGACATTACGCTTTATTTCGTCTGTAATGTGAGGGATGATTTGAACCGTTTTACCTAAGTAATCACCACGACGCTCTTTATCAATAACACTTTTGTAAATACGTCCTGTAGTAATATTATTGGCTTTTGTAGTTTGAATGCCTAAAAAACGCTCGTAATGGCCTAAATCAAGGTCGGCTTCATGTCCATCTACAGTGACATAACACTCGCCATGCTCATACGGGTTAAGTGTACCAGGATCAATATTAATGTAAGGATCAAACTTTTGGATACTTACACTATAGCCTCTGGCTTGTAGTAGTTTTCCTATTGAAGAAGAGATAATTCCCTTACCTAGTGAAGAGGCAACTCCACCTGTTACGAATATGTATTTTGTTTCTCCCACAGCTATGTAGTTTTTATAATTACTATCTTTGATTGTACTTGGATACCTTACTATAAATATAAACGTTTCTAATTGGCACCAAAACGGTGCAAAATTATAAAAAAAAGAGGAAGAAAGAGAGCTTTAAGCTGAACAAATTATAGAATTTAATCGAATAATTCACCTTTGTAGGTAAAAGTTGAGTTCAGGAGCTTACTATTCTCTTTTAAGTAAAAAATGTAGGAGTATATTCCTCAATTACTTACTTCTGCTGCAAAAGACTATCTAGCGAGTAGGGTTGTATTGAACTTAGCTGCATCCAGATAAAGTGCAGTAAAAGAACAAAATCTAATCGCTAGGTGTTAGATAGTTGAATTTATTCCAATTTTTAACTACAATTTATTTATGCCTTATATTGAGGTATAAATAAATTAATCATGTACATTTGTTCAAGAATTTTATTGTATATAATATGAAAAAGAGAGTTATAGGATTATTGAGTTTGATCGTCTTATTTGTGAGCCCAGTAGTGGCCAATACTGAACCGCTTGATCGCTCTACATCTCTTGTACACATCCAAGGGGTAGATACTTTATCTTCAGGATTGAGTAACTACCTATTTTTGCGTCTTAATTTGCAAAAAGATCCTCCACAGATGGATACCATCTCTTTCTTATATAATCAATACATAGAAGAGTTAGAATACCTCAATGATGAGTCTGTTCCGATGCGTTATATCGCTCCAGACCCTTACTATTATCGCCTAACTTCACCTTTAGTTCTATACAACTCGCCCATGAAGTATTATGACCTGCCAGAGCTAGAGCCTCTGCAGTTTGTAAAAAAGCCTGATTGGCAGCAAAACTTGCTGGCCTTTGATGATACGAAGTGGACACGTGTAGATCGAGCCAACAAGATTATAGATCATGCTCTATTTCGCATGTATATGGATGATTTGGGCTTAGTTGTAACTACCGAGAATCGGATACAAGGCCATAAGGTATATATTGCCAAGGTAGAAGACAGTAAAAAAGCCTTTACCAAAGAGATTAGTCCATTGTTCAAAGCAGATGATGACTTAGATGAGGGCTTAAGTATGGTGGAAACCTACATCCGCAAACCCAATTGGTGGCTAACAGGAGGAGAGGGATCTTTACAAATGACTCAGAACTACATCTCCGAAAACTGGCATAAGGGAGGGGAAAGTAACAACTCTTTACTGGGAAGCCTAAAGCTTTTTGCCAACTACAACGACCGAGAAAAAATACAATTTGAAAATATATTTGAGGCCAAATTTGGCTTCAATACCATCTCTTCAGACACCATCCGCAGTTATCGTATCAATACAGACCTGATTCGAATGTCTAGTAAGCTAGGTATTCGTGCAACAACGAATTGGTACTATACGTTATCAGGAACATTTAGTACACAGTTTGCCCCAAACTACAAGAAGAACTCGCAAGAGATGGTCTCAGCTTTCTTGGCTCCCGCCGATTTAGTCGTGGGTCTGGGTATGGATTATAAGCTTAGAAAAAAGAAAATAGACTTGTCTGTAATTCTTTCACCTGCCACTTATAACATCAGATATGTTCGTAATAAACGGGTGGATGAAACGCGATTTGGCTTGAAAGAAGGTAAAAGTGTTCTGCATGATGTGGGTTCGAAGATAGAATCACGTATGGTCTGGAAGATATTTCCATCTATAGTATGGAATTCACGCCTAGTCTACTTTACCAACTATGAAAAAGTAGAATCAGAGTGGGAAAATACATTTAACTTTATTTTAAATCGCTACTTATCTACCAAGCTCTACGTACACACGCGCTTTGACGATGCGGCTAAACGCGTAGAAGATAAAAGTTACTTTCAGTTGAACGAGCGACTGAGCTTTGGTATCAATTACAAATGGTAAGAGAAATAAAGTACATGAAATAAAAAAAAGGAGAGCTAGCTCTCCTTTTTTTTGTCCCTGTCTGAATGTTTTTAGGCAGGGATGTAGGGAGAATCAGCTCCTGAACCAAGAGGTGTCAGTCAGGGACCTTTTGGAAGAAGGGTAGATATTAAGTCTTTTATGTTTAATAACATAAGAAACTACTTCTAATTTGTTGGAATCGTTAAAGCAGACTTATTGAGGATATAAAAAAAGCGATAAAACTTATTTGTTCACAAATAATGATTAAATTTGCTTGAAATTGTAAGGTATAGTTTGCAATCATGACAAATACTATTCAACATCAAGGCATCGTAGAGAAAATTGAAGGTGCTCACATTCGAGTGCGCATCATTCAAACTACTGCATGCGCTGCCTGTAGTGCTAAGGGATTTTGCTCCTCCTCCGAAAGTAAGGAGAAATTAATAGATGTAGTTGACCAACATAATCGCTATGAACTAGGACAGTCTGTTCTGCTAGAAGGACAGACGAGTATGGGGCTAAAAGCGGTGCTGCTGGCTTTCGTTATCCCTTTCGTCTGGCTTATATTGGCCTTGTTCTTATTTATGCAGCTGTGGGGTAATGAGCTCTATGCTGCTGTATTGGCCCTCATTTCTTTAATACCTTATTATGGTATACTCTGGGCACTCAAAAATCGATTGAAACACGAATTTACATTTAAAATAAAACTAATAAAATAACTATTTATGACTAATTCGATCCTAATTGCAGTTATTTCTATTGGAGCTATTGCGTTGGTCTTAGCTGCCGTATTATACCTAGCTTCAAAGAAATTTGCAGTGTATGAAGATCCAAGAATTGCTCAGGTCTCAGAAGTGCTCCCTCAGGCAAACTGTGGCGGATGTGGCTACCCAGGCTGTTCAGGTTTTGCTGAAGCTTGTGTAAAGTCAGATACGCTTGACGGAATGAACTGTCCTGTCGGTGGTGCTGATGTAATGGGTAAGGTAGCCTCTATTTTAGGTAGAGATGCAGGTGCTGTAGATCCAAAAGTTGCTGTAGTGCGCTGTAATGGTACTTGTGCCAATCGCCCTCGTATCAATCAGTATGATGGTGCACCAAGTTGTGCTATTGCAGCCTCCTTGTATGGTGGTGAAACAGCTTGTAGTTACGGTTGTCTAGGTTGTGGTGATTGTGTGAGTGTTTGTCAGTTTGACGCCATTCATATCAATCCAGAGACAGGGATACCCGAAGTAGATGAAGCCAAATGTACAGCATGTAACTCTTGTGTAGAGGCTTGTCCTAAAGATATCATTGAGCTTCGCCCTGTTGGTAAGCGATCACGTAGAGTTTATGTTTCTTGTGTCAACAAAGACAAAGGGGCTGCGGCACGTAAAGCTTGTGATGTAAGCTGCATTGGTTGTGGTATCTGTGTGAAAACCTGTCCATTTGAGGCAATTACCCTCAAGGATCGCTTGGCTTACATTGATCCACACAAGTGTAAATCTTGTCGCAAATGTGTAGAGGCTTGTCCACAAGGCTCTATCATTGAAGTCAATTTCCCTCCACGTAAGAAGAAAGTGGAAGGAGATGCTGCTCCTAAGAAAGTAGCCTCAAAAGTTACACCAAGTGCTGAACCCAAGAAGGCAGCCGAGCAGCCAACAACTAAGGAAAATTAATAGAGAAAATAAAAACACAAGATATATGTTGAAGACATTTTCAATCGGTGGTATTCACCCAGAGGAAAATAAGCTGTCAGCAGGTCAAGCTATCATACAGGCTGAAGTACCCAAGCAAGTGGCTATCTTACTTAGCCAGCATATTGGAGCTCCAGCCAAAGCGATAGTGAAAAGAGGCGACAGTGTAAAAGTAGGTACAAAGATAGCCGAGCCAGGTGGATTTGTGTCTGCTGCTATTCACTCTTCTGTAAGTGGTACAGTGGCCAAAATAGATCAAGTAATTGACGCTAGTGGCTATCCCAAGCCTGCTGTTATTATTAATGTAGATGGAGATGAATGGGAAGAGTCTATCGATCGTAGCAAAGACCTAGTCAAAAACTGCGATTTGACTCCTGAAGAGATTATCCAGCGCATCACAGACTGTGGTATTGTGGGCTTGGGTGGAGCTTGCTTCCCCACGCAGGTCAAGCTGACACCTCCACCTTCATTTAAGGCTGAATGTGTTATTATAAATGCAGTAGAGTGTGAACCCTACCTGACTGCAGACCATCAACTTATGCTTGAAAAAGCCGAAGAAATTGTAGTAGGAGTTTCTATTATTATGAAGGCTGTCAAAGTAAATAAGGCGTTCATAGGTATAGAAAACAACAAGGCAGATGCTATTGAGCTGATGACTAAAGTAGCTTCTACCTATGCAGGAATTGAGGTGGTGCCTCTACAAGTTAAATACCCACAAGGTGGTGAAAAGCAATTAATTGATGCTGTGATTCGTCGTCAGGTACCTAGTGGTGCACTTCCTATTGCAACAGGAGCTGTGGTACAAAACGTAGGTACAGCTTATGCTATTTATGAAGC
>JASLIW010000066.1 GCA_030152865.1 Bacteroides sp. | reverse complement strand
AAGTGAGGTCTGTCCAGCTTCTAGGGGAATTTGATCCAGAGTCATGACTTCAGCCACCGATGGACGTCCTGTATTGTTGTGGTTGTAGTACATGGGGATCTGTCCTACCTCTCTGACAAAGGTAACAGGCAGCTTGCCACTCGGATTGGCTTGGCCAAAGAGTAGGTCTAGGATGGCTGGGCCTCCCATAGTGCCGGGGTGGAAGTTGTACAACATGGCGTCAGCAAAGGCGAGGTCTCTTTCTATCGTTAGTGGACGACCAGCCATAACTACCACTACTACGGGTTTGCCTACGCTCTTTACGGCTTTGATCAAGTCGGATTGTACCCCAATTAGATTGAGGTTGGAAAGCGAGTGGGCTTCTCCCGAGAGGATAGACTCTTCTCCAACAAAAATTACAGCTACATCAGCCGCTGCAGCAGCTTGTTTGGCTTTTTCAAACTGAGCGGTGTTGGTATCTCTTGAGTAGGCCAAAACGGGTTCATAGACATAGTCAACATCCTTGTACTCTGTCTTTAGCGCTTGCACTGGGGTGATGCTGTGTTCTTTCTCGCCATCAAACACCCAAGTACCCATCTGATCGTGTGGCGCATCGGCTAGGGGGCCTAGAATGGCAATCTTCTGTGTTTTCTTCAGGGGTAGTATGCCATTATTCTTGAGCAAAACAGCCGATTTGACTGCTGCTTCACGAGCCTTGGCTAAGTGAGCTGGACTATAGGCTTGTGAGGGCTTGCTCAGGTCTACATAGGGGTTTTCAAATAGACCCATGCGAAACTTGACACGAAGAATGTTGCGTACCGCATTGTCTATGCTCGCTTGAGAGACTTTGCCTTCGGCTAGGAGCTCTTCGAGGTGCTTGAGGTAGGTACCGCTAAACATCTCCATATCAACGCCTGCGTTGGCAGCAAGCTCAGCTACTTCTTTTTTGTCTTGGGCATAGCCATGGGGAATCATCTCGGTCATGGAGGCCCAGTCGGATACAACAAAGCCATCGAAGCCCCACTGTTTTCTTAACACCTCTTTGAGTAGATAGCTACTTCCAGATGCTGGAATACCATCATTTTCATTGAAAGAGGTCATGATGGTTTGCGCACCTGCTTCTAGGGCACGCTGGAAGGGTGGCAGGTAAACATTATGTAGTAGGAACTCAGGTATAGTAGTGGTATTGTAGTCTCGACCTCCCTCAGCTGCGCCATAACCTGCAAAGTGTTTGACACAAGACACTAAGGCATGAGGGCTTGTTAAGTCTTTGCCTTGAAATCCACGTACCATGGCTGCACCGAGCTCAGCTGTTAGGTAGGTATCTTCGCCTAAGCTTTCGGCGATTCGTCCCCAACGGGCATCGCGTGAGATATCGACCATGGGTGCAAAGGTCCAGTTGACTCCTTTCTCTCTCGCTTCTACAGCAGCTATAGCAGCGGCTTCTTCGACTAGCTTTGCATCGAAGGAGGCGGCTTGACCCAGTGGAATCGGGAAGATGGTCTTGAAGCCATGAATCACATCACGCCCGATGATTAGAGGGATACCTAAGCGGCTCTCTTCTACGGCTACGCGCTGCAATTCATTTATTTTTTGAGGATCTACGATATTGAGCAAGGAGCCTATCTTAGCTGCCTTGATGGGTTGCAGAAGTCCCTGCTCTTGAATTACCTGACGCATACCATAGAGTACAGCTGCTTTTTCATCTCGGCTCATCTCTTCCAAGGGTTTGGGAAAGCCTGCTCCTGTGGGGTTTAGCATCTTGAGCAAGCCGCTGAGGTCGGCCTCACTCAGGTATTTGACCATGGCTTCGGTCACTTCAAAATAGGTCTGCTGGTTCATTTGGCCTATTTTCTCTTGTAGGGTCATCCGAGCCAATAGGTTTTCTACTTTATCTTCTACCGAATCTTGGACAGACTCAGCAAAGCTCGGCATGGAGGCTTGTGCTAGCCACAAGAGTGCCGTAGTAATCACTAGTTTAAGTTTCATAAAATGGGGTTTAAGGTTGATTCGATTCAAGCCTTTGGTTTAACATTCATTTGATAATGTTTGCAAGGTATGTCTTTTAGTGTGTATCTATGTACGCACTAACTATGTTTTAAAACATATTAACGCTAATATTCTAGTTTTCTTGCAGGATCAGGGTGGAATAAGTACATTTGTAATCGAGATTTAAACAGCAATTTGTACGTCCTAATAAGCCTGTCATGCAGACCCGAAAAAACGCCGTCATCAAGTATCTTTCTGAGATGGGAACCAAGATTCATCCTGGTTTTTCCATCGACTGTGTCATCATAAGCTTTCACGAGGATGAGCTTAAGATCCTATTGAACAAGCTACAAGGGGTAGATGAGTGGATTCTACCGGGGGGCTATATGCTCTCGGATGATCCCGATGCAGACTTTGCGGCACAGCGAATTCTTCTGCAACGTACAGGGATTAAAGATGTTTTCCTCAAACAGTTTCACCTCTTCTCTGACATCAATCGTGTGGATAAAGCAAAGGTGGCTCGCCTGTGGAAGAGCTATCAGATTCCAAGCGAAGTGAGCGAGTGGGCGAGTGGGCGTTTTATTAGCTTGGGCTATTATGCTTTTGTAGATTACCAGCAAATAGCCTTAGGTGAAAAAGATGACGATGTGAATGCTTGGTTTGGCATACATGAGCTGCCCCATTTGATTGGCGATCACAGCTTGATTATCCAAAAAGCCCTGACGCATATCCACCGCCTCAATGAGCTTATTCCCATAGGCTTTGACTTACTGCCCGAAAAGTTTACCATCTCGGAGCTACGCAAGGTGCATGAGTCGCTGCTAGACATGGAGCTTGACCGCCGTAATTTTCAAAAGAAGGTGCTGGCTTCGGGCTATGTGGAGAAGCTAGACGAGCGAAAAGAGGTTAATACCTATCCCAAGCCTTATTTGTTTCAATACAACAGGGAGAAGTTGAAGGAGAGTGAGATTATTCAGTAGATAGACCTAATAAAATAAAAGAGACTGCCTTTTGCAGTCTCTTTTTGTTGGCAATAAAGCGAAGAGAGGTTTACGACTCTAGGTAAAAGAGTTCGGGTGCTCTGCGTGCTGCATTGGCTGCTGTAAACTTCGCTTCAATGGCTTGTATATCTACTCCCTGAGCTTCCAAGTGACGAGAGCCTGTAGGGCAAACCAAGATGCAGCGACCACACTTGATACATAAATCTGTATCTGTTTCTGTGGGCTTATCGGCAGGTATGGCTTGTTCGGGACAGAGCTTAGCACAACGTCCACAATCAATACACTTTTCATCGCCTAGGGGAAAGATGGGCATGGAGCCAGGTACCTTATAGGGTTTCTGTCCTGGGACAGCTAGTTCGCCAAGCTGGCTGAAGTCTGGACACGCCAGAAGCTGCTGCTTACACTTTTCAGCAAATTCGCCTATGATTTTTTCGTCCGAGGCATCGGGTCGATGTGCACCTACCTGTCTAAACATGGAGTGCTGGGCAATAAAGGCTCCAGCTGCTGTGGGAATAAATCCTTGCTCACTGACTAATTCTTTGAGCTCTAATAGGGTATCGTCATAGTGGCGATTGCCATAAACAGCTACTAAGAGGGCAGGGCTGTGGCTGCCTTTAAACTGCTGTAGGGCTAGTGCTGCCTTTTGAGGTACACGACCTGCATAAACGGGCACACCTACAACCAACAAGTCTTGTGGCCCACAGGTGACAGATGTTTGAGGCAAGTCTGAGGTAACATCATATTCTGTAGTTGGCAGAGCTAAGGTTCTCGATATTAATTTGCTTACTGTCTTAGTGGTATAAGTAGCACTGTAATAAACTAAATGTACGTGATTGATTTGCATAGCTATATCGGTTTTATTGTTCTTAAAAGTAGAACATTATGGGCAGTCTGCAAAATAATAAATACCCAAAAGTAGGTATTGCACTTTGCAGCTTGGCTTGCGAACTGTTTGCCAAAGGCTGTTGGAGCAAATTGAGCTGGGATAGGGCAGCAAAGCTCTTAAACTGTCTGCTTTTTTAATCAGTAATTAATAGGATTATTTAAGGAAATAAAAAGGTTTTTCTTTGGTTTATTCAAACCTATTCATTTCACTTCTGTAGCTAAAGATAAAAGCTTATAAAATAGGATGTATAAGGCTTAGGAGTAGCTGAAGTTTGTCTGGTAAAAACTTTCGTATATTCTAAAAAAGTAGTACTTTTACCTAACTTTTTGTATGCTAAAAATGTAATTAATTAACAATCCTTTTAAATGGTTGAACAAGACAGAATTATAAAAATTAACATCGAGGACGAGATGAAGTCTTCCTACATCGATTATTCGATGTCGGTGATTGTTTCTCGTGCCCTTCCTGATGTTAGAGATGGATTTAAGCCCGTTCACCGTCGTATCTTATATGGTATGACAGAATTGGGTAATACTTCAGACAAACCTTATAAGAAATCAGCTAGAATCGTAGGGGAGGTACTCGGTAAGTATCACCCACACGGTGACTCTTCAGTATATCTTGCCATGGTGAGAATGGCCCAAGAGTGGTCCATGCGTTACCCACTAGTTGATGGTCAAGGTAACTTCGGTTCTGTCGATGGTGATAGTCCTGCAGCTATGCGTTATACAGAAGCTCGTCTGAACAAAACAGGTGAGGAGATGATGCAGGATCTTTATAAGGAAACCGTTGACTTTACTCCCAACTTTGATAATACACTCGAAGAACCTTCGGTACTTCCTACTCGTATCCCGAATCTCTTGGTAAACGGTGCTTCGGGTATCGCGGTGGGTATGGCTACGAATATGCCCCCACACAACTTGTCAGAGGTGATTGATGCCTGTCAGGCTTACCTAGCCAACCCTGAGATAGATGTGGCTGGCTTGATGGAGCACGTGAAGGCTCCCGACTTCCCAACAGGTGGATACATCTACGGTATGGAAGGAGTGAAAGAGGCCTTTGAAACTGGCCGTGGACGTGTAGTTATGCGTGCTCGTGCTGAGATAGAAAATGGCCCAACCCACGATCAAATCATCGTAACAGAGATTCCTTACAACGTAAATAAGGCTGACCTTATTAAACATATCGCTGATCTTGTCAACGAAAAACGCATAGAAGGGATTGCCAATGTAAATGATGAGTCGGACCGTGAGGGTATGCGTATTGTGGTAGATTGTAAGCGAGATGCTAATGCCAATGTCGTGCTTAATAAGCTGTACAAGATGACTTCTTTGCAGACTTCATTTGGTGTGAACAACGTAGCGCTCGTAAAAGGTCGCCCACATACACTGAATCTTAAAGACTTAGTGGCCAATTTTGTGGATCACCGTCACGAGGTAGTGATACGTCGTACACAGTTTGATTTGCGCAAGGCCGAAGAGCGTGCACATATCCTTGAGGGATTGATCATTGCTTCAGATAATATAGATGAGGTAATCAAGATTATTCGTGCTGCGAAGAATCCAAACGAGGCTATTGAAAACTTAATGTCTCGCTTTGAACTATCAGAGCTTCAGGCTCGTGCTATTGTGGAGATGCGTCTGCGTCAGCTTACAGGACTTATGCAGGATCAGCTACATGCTGAATACAACGAGGTGATGGCTCGCATTGCTGAGTACAAAGAGATCTTAAACAACGACGAGAAGTGTCGTGAGGTGATAGGCGAAGAGCTACAAGAGGTAAAAGATAAGTATGGTGACGAACGTCGCTCAGAGATTGTTTATTCTTCTGAGGAGTTCAATCCAGAAGACTTCTACGCAGATGATCCGATGATTATTACCATATCTCATATGGGTTACATCAAGCGTACTCCACTATCTGATTTCCAATCTCAAAACCGAGGTGGGGTAGGATCAAGAGGTACAGATACGCGTGATCAAGATTTCATCGAGCATATCTACCCCGCTACGATGCACAACACCATGATGTTCTTTACTCAAATGGGTAAGTGCTACTGGCTAAAAGTATATGAAATACCCGAAGGAAGTAAAACTTCGAAGGGTAGAGCCATCCAAAATCTATTAAATATTGATAGGGATGATGCAGTAAATGCTTATCTTAGAGTGGAAGACTTGGCAGATCAAGACTTTATCAATAGTCACTACGTGGTGTTCTGTACACAAAATGGTGTGATTAAGAAAACGGTACTTGAACAGTACTCACGCCCACGTCAAAATGGTGTTAATGCGATTACCATTCGTGAGGACGATAAGGTGATCCAAGTACGTATGACCGACGGTAACTGTGATTTGCTGATTGCAAGCCGTAGTGGCCGTGCTATTCGTTTCCATGAGAGCAATGTGCGTCCAATGGGTAGAATAGCTTCAGGTGTACGTGGTATACGCCTAGACGACGATGGAGATGATGTGGTAGTAGGTATGATTGCTGTACGTAATCCTGAAGAAGAGACTATTATGGTGGTTTCAGAAGAGGGTTATGGTAAGCGTTCTGATATCGAAGACTACCGCATAACCAATCGAGGTGGTAAGGGTGTAAAAACCATGAATATCACTGCTAAGACTGGTAAGCTTGTAGGTATAGAGTCGGTTACGCATGAACACGACTTAATGATTATCAACAAGTCGGGTATTGCGATTCGTCTGGATGTAGAAGATGTTCGTGTGATGGGACGTGCTACACAAGGAGTAAAACTCATAGACTTGGGTAAGCGCAATGACCAAATTGGTTCTATTTGCAAGGTCTTAACAGAGGTGGAAGAAGAGGAAACAGAAGATGTGGACTTGGAAGCTGAAGTGGATGCTGAAAGCACAAATGATGCGTCTACTCAGGTAGATGATCAAACGGATGCTAACAAGCCTTCTGATGAGGAACCTACTTCTGGCACGCTTTTTGATTAACTATAGATAGCATAGAATCAACACGAAGATTGATATAAACTTAAAACTAAAATTAATACGAAACAATTATGAAGAGAGTACTATTATCAGTAGCGCTGCTAGCAGGTGCCTTTTGCTTCTCTTTCGCACAAACGAAGAATGTGAAAGATGCAAAGAAGTTAGCTAATCAAAGCAATCCTGACTTTGGCCAAGCAGAACAACTTATCAATGCTGCTATGACCAATGGTGAGACCATGAATGACCCAGAAACTTGGGACGTAGCTGGTTTTATCAAGCAAAGATATGTGGAAGAAGAGCAAAAAAAGCAATACTTGAAGAAAGCTTATGACACTGTAGGTGTGTACAATAGCATCATAAAGATGTGCGAGTACTACAACAAGTGTGATGAGTTAGCACAAATCCCTAATAGCAAGGGTAAAATCAAAAACAAGTTCCGCAAGAACAATGCGAAGACTATCGAAATGAATCGTCTTGAGCTATTTAATGCGGGTGTTTACTACTTCAACAACAACCAAAACAGAGAAGCTTACGAAGCGTTCAGCACTTACCTAGAGTCTGCACACTATCCTATGTTTGATGGTAAAGACCTAGTTAGTGAGGATCAGTATTACTCAACAATCGCTTACTACGCAACGCTAGCAGGTTTACGCCTAGAAGATTACGCTGCGATCGAAAAAGTGGCTCCTCTAGCTGTAAATGATACAACTGAAGAGGCTATGCAGGCACTTGAAATTCTTGCATTGAGCTACCAAAAACAAGATAAGACTGATGAGTTCTTAGCTACACTGAAACAAGGTGTGGAAAAATTCCCTAAAGATCTTTACTTCTTTGGTAATCTTGTAGAACACTTCATCAAAAGTGAAAATCTAGACGGTGCACTAGCACTAGCAGATGAGATGATTGCTAAGGACCCAGAAAATAGCTACTATGCATTTATTAAGGGTTTCATCTATCACCACAAAGAAGAACTAGACGAAGCTGCTAAGTACTTCTTAAAGGCCATCGAACTAGATGAAAACAATGCGGAAGCCAATTCAAACTACGCATTGATGCTTACCATCAAAGCTCAAAAGATTCTAGATGCGATCCCAGTAGAGCTAACTCCTAGCGATGAAGAGTACCAAAAGGCTACAGCTGAAGCTAAAGCACTTTACAACGAAGCTCTTCCATACTACCTAAAGGCTAGAGAAGTGAGCCCAGACAACAAAAACTTATGGGCTAACGGTCTTTACCTAATCTATTACAA
>JASLIW010000041.1 GCA_030152865.1 Bacteroides sp. | reverse complement strand
AATTTGCACTTAAATGTTTTCCATTGGCACTTAACTGATGAACCGGGCTGGAGAATCGAAATAAAAAAATACCCTAAGCTAACAACGGTTGGAGGAATTGGAAACTGGCACGAGGCAGATGCCGAAGCAAGTTTCTATACCCAAGAAGATATCAAAGAAATTGTAGCGTATGCACAGGAGCGTAACATCATGATTGTACCTGAGATTGATATGCCAGGACATGCTTCTGCTGCTAGTCGAGCCTATCCAGAGCTTTCTGGAGGAGGTGAAGGTCGCTGGGAGGGTTTTACTTTTCATCCTACCAAAGAGAGTACTTACCAATTTATAGACGATGTTTTGAGTGAGATTGTGGAGCTTTTCCCTTTCCCCTACATCCATATTGGAGGAGATGAAGTACACTATGGTAATCAAAGCTGGTTTACAGATCCTGAAATTCAGCAATTCATTAAAGATAAAAAGCTGGCCAATGAAAAGGAGCTAGAGCACTACTTTGTCCGCCGAGTGGCCGATATTATTGCCTCTAAAGGGCGTAAAATGATAGGCTGGGATGAAGTTTTAGATGCTGGTGTCTCTCCCTCAAAGGTAATTGTTATGTGGTGGCGTCACGATAGAAAGTATCAACTACTTAAAGCGCTAGAGTCAGGTTACGAGGTAGTATTAACGCCTCGCCGTCCCATGTATGCAGATTTCTTTCAGCATAGCACACATCGCATCGGTAGATATTGGGATGGATATAATCCCATAGAAGATATCTTAAATTTCCCCAAAGACCTAGAACATTATTATACAGATTATCCAACCCAAATAAAAGGAATGCAAATGTCTCTATGGACAGAGCGAGTAGCAGACAACAAACGTTTGGATTATATGACTTTTCCTCGTTTGATAGGTGTGGCCGAGTCAGCCTGGACTGTGGAGAGCAAGAAGTCTTACAGTTTATTTATGATGAGCCTTCCGCACTATTTACGCTACTTAGACAGTTTGTCAATCTACTACTTCAATCCTTTAGACCCTGCCTTACGCAAAGAGCCTTGGGGCCCATCCAAGCAAGATGTGATCCAGAATGGTTGATTTTATTTTGACAAGAGATTTGGTTTCTCTTAGGAAATGAAATAAGTGTTTGTTATATTTGTTTAGAACAAAACAACAAACACTTATTGTAAGGAATCTAGTGAATAGGCTAAACACACTATTCATAGATAGCTTCCCTATAATTGGAATATTAATACTAATAATTAGCTAGCTATTTGTCTGAAGGGCAGAGAGCTAGGTAAATATCTAATCTATGAAAAATAATCTTTTTTGTATAGAAGGAAAGGTGATAGTCATTACTGGTGGCTATGGCATACTCGGTACTGAGATGTCCAAGTATTTAGCAGCAGAAGGTGCTTCTGTAGTTGTAATAGGTCGAAATACAGCCAAGGGAGAAGCCTTGGTAGAAGAGATTCAAAAAGAAGGCAATGAAGCCTTTTTTCAGCGGGCAGATGTTGTTCAGAAAGAAGAGTTAGTAGCTGCTAGAGAGGCTATACTTCAAAAATACGGTCGTATAGATATTTTAGTCAATGGAGCAGGAGGAAATATGCCTGGTGCAACTATTGGCCCAGACCAAACAATATTCGATTTGGCTACTGATGATTTTCGCCAGGTAGTAGATGTCAACTTAATGGGAACTGTTCTACCCACCATCGTTTTTGCAGAAGCTATGGTCCCCAATAAGCAGGGAAACATTATCAACATTACTTCCGAGTCGGCCATTCGTCCGCTCACTCGAGTGGCAGGTTATGGAGCAGCCAAAGCTGCAGTATCTAACTTTACTCAATATATGGCGGGTGAGTTAGCGCTTAAGTTTGGAGAGGGATTTAGAGTAAATGCCTTGGCTCCAGGCTTCTTTCTGACCGATCAAAACCGCTCACTATTGACCAATCCAGATGGAACTTATAGCGATCGAGCAAAGACTATTTTAGCTCATACTCCATTCAATAGATTTGGAGAAGCAGAAGAGCTGCTCGGATCTTTACACTACCTAGCTAGTGATGCTTCTAAGTTTGTAACTGGAACTATTTTGGTTATTGATGGCGGATTTAATGCCTTTTCTATCTAATTAAAACAAACAAGTATGATACTAAGCGAACAAACCTGGCGTTGGTATGGACCCAATGATCCTGTGTCCTTGGCCGATATTCGGCAGGCTGGAGCAACTGGCATCGTTCATGCCCTACATCACATTCCAAATGGAGAAGTGTGGACCGTTGAAGAAATTCAAAAAAGGAAAAAGATTATTGAAGATGCAGGCCTGAGCTGGTCTGTAGTTGAGAGTGTTCCAGTGCATGAACACATCAAAACTCAAGAAGGAGAGTTTGAACACTATATAACTAATTACAAACAGAGCATTCGAAATCTGGCACACTGTGGCATTAAAATAGTGACTTATAATTTTATGCCTGTCTTGGACTGGACACGTACAGACTTAGCCTATACCATGCCCGACGGTTCCAAAGCACTACGACTAGAGCGTGCAGCCTTAATTGCATTTGACTTATTCATATTAAAAAGACCTCAGGCTGAAAAAGACTATAGCCGTGAAGAAGTTGCGCGTGGAAAGTCTTATTACAATCAGATGAGTTCAGCTGATAAGGAGCTACTAATCAAGAATATGATAGCAGGTTTGCCGGGTGCCGAAGAGAGTTTTACATTGCAAGAGTTTCAAGAGCAGCTAGACCGTTATGCTGATATAGATGCTGTAAAGCTACGTGCTAACTTGATTTATTTCTTACAAGCTATAGCTCCTGTTGCCGATGAGCTTGGAGTTAAGCTAGCTATTCATCCTGATGATCCTCCTTATTCTTTATTTGGTTTACCCCGTATACTAAGTACTTCTACTGATTTTGAAAAGTTGGTGGAGGCTGTCCCCAATGTATCCAATGGACTTTGCTTTTGCACAGGCTCGTTTGGTGTGCGTGCGGACAATGATTTACCAGCTATGCTTCGAGAGTGGGGGGATCGCGTGAACTTTGTGCACTTGCGTTCTACCCAACGCGATGAGGAAGGCAACTTTTATGAAGCCAATCACTTAGAAGGGGATGTTCCCATGTATGAGGTGATGAAAGCACTTCTAGAAGTACAAAATAAAAGAGGCGTGTCCTTACCCTTCCGACCTGATCATGGGCACCAAATGATAGATGACCTAGATAAACAGACTAATCCAGGCTATTCCTGCATTGGGCGCTTACGTGGTTTAGCAGAGCTCCGTGGTTTAGAACTCGGCATTGCCAAGTCACTTTGAACCAAAACCTTAAAATGTAATACGATGAAAAATTTCATGGATAAAGACTTTCTATTGCAGTCTGAGACAGCTTGCAGGCTCTATCACGACTACGTAGAGGGTCTTCCTATAATAGATTATCACTGCCATCTCAGCCCACAAGAGATTGCAGAAGATAAACAGTTTAGAAACCTCACCGAAATATGGCTAGGTGGTGATCACTACAAGTGGAGAGCACTAAGAGCCAATGGTGTAAATGAGCGATACATCACGGGTAAAGATACTTCGGACTGGGAAAAGTTTGAAAAATGGGCTGAAACGATACCCTACACCATGCGTAATCCCTTGTATCACTGGACTCATCTAGAGTTACAAACAGCTTTTGGTATTCGTGACTTGCTTAAGCCCTCTAGTGCTTCTGCTATTTACGAAAAATGCAATGCGCTCTTACAGACCAAGGCTTACTCCGCTCGGAATCTCATGCGTCGCTATCGCGTTGAGGTTGTGTGTACGACTGACGATCCAACTGATTCTTTGGCCTACCATAAACAACTCAAAGAGGAAGGATTTGAAATTAAAGTGCTACCTACTTGGCGACCCGACAAAGCAATCGCTGTTGAAAACCCGAAAGACTTTATTGCTTACCTGAAGCAGCTCAGTGAAGTCGCTGCTACTCCTATTCAAAGCTATGCCGACTTTATCAAAGCCTTACGCAAGCGTCACGATTTCTTTCATGAGATGGGCTGTCGCTTATCCGATCACGGCTTATCCTATTTTTATGCTGAAGATTATACCCCAGATGAAATAGACGCTATTTTCACAAAAGTATCTGTAGGACAGAGCTTATCTTCCACTGAAATTGCAAAGTTTAAATCTGCAGTATTATATGAAGGAGGGCTTATGGATTACGAGAAAGGTTGGACGCAGCAATTTCACTTTGGTCCTTTGCGTAACAATAACTCCAAAATGTATCAAGAGCTAGGTCCTGATACAGGTTATGACTCAATGGGAGATTGGAGTACAGCAGCGTCTATGTCGCGGTTCCTAGATAAGCTAGCCTCACAAGACAAACTCGCTAAGACCATTCTATACAACATCAACCCTAAAGATAATGATATGGTTGCGACTATGGTAGCTAATTTCCAAGATGGCACTATTCCTGGAAAAATACAGTTTGGATCTGGGTGGTGGTTTTTAGATCAAAAGCAGGGCATTGAAAGTCAGTTGAATGCACTTTCCAATCATGGCTTGCTGAGTCGTTTTGTAGGTATGCTAACCGATTCAAGAAGTTTCTTATCTTATCCTCGACATGAATATTTTAGGCGAGTACTTTGTAATGTAGTAGGTCAAGATATCGAAGAAGGTCTTCTGCCCAATACCGAGTTGGAGTTTATTGGTCAGATGCTGCAAAATATATGCTATTATAACGCCAAGAATTTCTTTGGATTTTAATTCCTTACATCAATTCTTGGTCAACCTTAAATAAAACAAACAATCTAATACTATGAGTCATAAAACAGTTGGAGGTCAAGTGATGACCCGTTATCGGTGGGTGATCTGTGCTTTACTCTTTTTTGCCACTACGATTAATTATATGGATAGGCAGGTTATCGCTTTGTTGCAGCCTCGCCTAGAAGAAATATTCCATTGGACAGATGATGACTATGGAACTATTGTGGCTATTTTCTCACTCGTTTATGCGTTAAGCATGATTTTTGTGGGCCGCTTTGTAGATAAAGTAGGTACTAAAAAAGGCTATGCTTGGGCTATCGGAATTTGGTCGGTGGGAGCTTGTCTGCATGCCTTTTGTGGAATTGCAGCTGAGTATGCTACAGGACTAGACTCTACCGAAGAGCTACTTACCGCTTCAGCAGCTCTTATCCCCACCATTACCAGTGTGAGTATGGTGGGCTTTATTATATCTCGTATTGTCTTGGCTGTGGGAGAAGCAGGAAACTTTCCTGCGGCAGTGAAGGCTACAGCTGAGTATTTTCCCAAACGAGATCGTTCTTTTGCTACAGGTATCTTTAACTCAGGCTCCAATGTAGGCGCTATATTAGCTCCTCTATCTGTACCAATTATTGCAGATCGCTGGGGTTGGGAATTGGCCTTTATCCTAGTGGGAGGATTAGGATTTATTTGGCTTATATTTTGGCTCCTACTCTATAAGAGTCCAGAAAAGAATCCCAAAGTCAATGCCGCAGAGTTGGCCTACATCAATCAAGATTTGGAAGATGAAGAAGATGCAGAAAAAGAGTCTGGCGGAGAAGGCAAAACCATTTCATTCTGGGGCTGCTTTAAGTACCGTCAAACTTGGTCCATCTTCCTGGGTAAGTTTATAACCGATGGCGTTTGGTGGTTTTACCTCTTCTGGACTCCAGCCTACTTAAAAGCAGAATACAATATGGGTGGAACAGAGATAGCTCTACCTATTGGAGTGCTTTACTCTATTACTGTGCTCGGCTCAGTGTTTGGAGGTAAGCTACCTACTTACTGGTTCAACAAAGGCTACAATGCCTATGATGGACGTATGAAAGCGATGTTTTACATTGCTCTGTGCCCACTCATTGTCTTGTTGGCTCAGCCATTAGGACATATTAGTGCCTTGGGCAATTATGCTTTTTGGGTCCCCATTTTGTTTATCGCAATAGGGGCGGCAGCTCATCAGGCTTGGTCTGCCAATATCTTTACAGCTGGTAGCGATATGTTCCCCAAAAAAGCAGTAGCTACTATTACAGGTGTTACAGGCTTGGCAGGAGGCTTGAGTTCTTTCTTACTCAACAAAGGAAGTGGTATGCTCTTTGATTACAGCGCAGAGGTATGGGGGAGTAAAGCTCCTGGCTATGCCATCGTCTTTGGTTTCTGTGCCTTAGCATACATCATCGCTTGGGGAGTAATGAAGCTTTTAGTTCCTAAATTTAAACCGATTGTATTATAATATGTCACTCAAAACAATTCTTTCGTTTTTGGCAGTATTTAGCCTATCTGCTTGTGTTACGCCTCAGTTGGCGCAGACAGAAGTAAGGTCTAGTATCAACCAGCAAGAGTTAAGCAAGACTTTGGATCAGGTAGTAGATTGGCAAATTGCACATTTTAGCTATAAGGAAAAAGGCAATCTTCACGATTATGGCCTAGATGCTTGGACCAATAGTGTACTTTATTTAGGCTTGGCTCAGTGGGCAGAACACTCACCAAAGTCTGATGAGATCTACGCTTGGCTTTATCAAGACATCGGTGAGAAGAACCAATGGCAGATTCCTGCCAACTTCAAGAATTATCCCAAATACAGCTTATATCATGCCGATGAACTGGCTATAGCTCAGTTCTATACTAGGATGTACCTAAAGTATGGAGAAGATAAGATGCTAAAAGCCACCAAAGAACGCTTAGATTGGATTATGAGCAGTCAGCCCAATGAAGCAATGATTGCGCATAATAAGCAAATGTGGAGTTGGTGTGATGCCTTATTTATGGCACCTCCTGTCTATGCAGCTCTGGCCAAGCTTTATAAGGATGAGACCTACCTAAGCTATATGCATAAAAGATTCTTACAGACTTATCATCACCTCTATGATATTGATGAAAAGTTATTCTTTAGAGATAGCAGCTATTTTAATCAGAGAGAGGCCAATGGAGAAAAGGTGTTTTGGGGCAGAGGCAATGGCTGGGTAGTTGCGGGAATCTGCAATATTTTAGATTGGATGCCCGAGCAGGATGCTCGTCGAGGGTTTTATATAGACCTGTATCGTGTGATGATGAATAGATTACTCGAACTTAGAGATGAGCAAGGGTATTGGCATGCTAGCTTGCTCGATTCTGCCAGTTATCCTGCGCCAGAAACCAGTGCAACAGCTATGATAACTTATGCGCTTGCGTATGGAATTAATAAAGGGATTTTAGATAAGGAGATTTACTTGCCTACCCTTGAGCAGTCTTGGCAAGCATTAGTCGCTGTAGTCAGTGACGAAGGCAAGCTCGGCTTTGTGCAACCCATTGGAGCCGATCCCAAAAAGGTTACGGAAGATATGACTGCGGTGTATGGTGTTGGTGCCTTTTTACTGGCAGGAAATGAAATTTACAAACTGACTAATGAAGAGAAGAAACATGAAAAGAATTAATTTAAGCTTATTGCTGGCTTTTGTCTGTGCGCTTGTCGTACAGGCCCGAGATGTATCTGTATTTAATGAGGGGTGGCAGTTCAAAAAGGGTCCCTTTAATCCTAGCCATGCTTATCTGGAAACCACAAATCTGGCTGGTAATTGGCAGAAAGTTACACTGCCACATACCTGGAATAATAAAGATATGCAGTCGGCCATGGTTGGCTTGGGCATGCGTACACCGCAGGAGCGGTTTTATACAGGTGAGGCTTATTACAAAAAGGAATATACCCCAGCTGCCGATTTGAAAGGCAAACGCGTGTTTTTGCGCTTTGAGGGAGTTGGCACAGTAGCTACGGTCTATGTAAACAATCGTTTTGCAGGAAGCCACAAGGGAGCTTATTCTGCTTTTGCCGTAGAGCTCTCTACACTCTTGAAGTATGGAGAGAAGAATACCATTGTAGTCAAGGTAGATAATACAGCTCGTGAAGATATCATCCCCGTCAATAACACCTTGTTTGGGGTGTACGGAGGTATTTACCGTGATGTTTCTTTAATTGTGACAGAAGATGTAAATATTGCCGTAACAGATTATGCCTCTTCAGGAGTGTACATCAGCCAGAAAAGTTTATCTAAAAATGTGGCAGAGCTAGAAGTCAAAGTCAAAATAGACAATAAAACTAAGAAGAAACAAGATGTTCGTTTGCGCACCACTATCTATGAGATGGATGGCAGAGTAAAGACTAAGTCTGAAACTAAACTGGACTTACCCGTGCAAGGACGTCAGATTGAACTGCAAAACATCACAGTACGTAAGCCTCACTTGTGGCAGGGGCTAGAAGACCCTTACCTTTATAAGGTGGTAACACAGCTCATTCGAGACAATCAAGTGATAGACGAGCTTGTTCAGCCTTTAGGTTTAAGAACTGTAGAGTTGAAGGCCAGTGATGGAGTTTACCTCAATGGAAAGAAGATTCCGATGTATGGAGTTTGTCGCCACCAAGACTGGTTAGACAAAGGTAGTGCTTTGACCAAAAAAGAACATGACATAGATATGGAGATCATCCAAGAGATTGGAGCAACTACCATTCGCTTGGCACACTACCAGCAAGCTGACTATATTTACTCGAAGTGTGATAGTATAGGTCTGCTTGTTTGGGCAGAGATTCCCTTTGTCAATCGCGTCACTACCAAAGAGGGTGAGAATGCCAAGCAACAGCTCACTGAACTTATTCGTCAAAACTACAATCACCCCTCTATCTATATTTGGGGCTTGCACAATGAGGTGTATAACCCTTATGAATTTACCAATGCTTTGACTACCGAGCTTCATGATTTGGCCAAAACAGAAGATCCTTATCGCTACACAGGCTCAGTAAATGGACACAATACCGTTGATCAAGCCTCAAACCTAAATGCCGACGTACAGGGTATCAACCATTATTTTGGATGGTATGGCGGTAAAATCTCTGATATTGGACCATGGATTGAGAAGGTAGAGAAAGAGTTCTCAGATGTAAAGCTCATCTATTCTGAATATGGAACTGAAGCCAACATAGACCAACAACGCGAAGAAGTGGGCGAGTGGGGAGATTGCTGTGGTTACAACAACGATTACAACGAAACCTTTGCCACTAAATTCCATGAAATTCAATGGGGTTATATTGCTAAATCGAAAACCCTTTTAGCCTCATACATCTGGAATACGTTCGATTTTGCTACACCGATGTCTTCGCAAGGAGGGGTGCAATCACGCAATATGAAAGGTTTAGTAACCTTTGATCGTAAGGTCAAAAAAGATGGATTCTACTGGTATAAGGCCAACTGGAGTAAGGAGCCTGTAGTCTATCTTACACAGCGTCGTCTAATCTACAGAGGTAAGCAAGTAACTCCTGTTACTGTTTACTCCAATAGAGGGGTTCCTACGCTTAAGGTAAACGGACAGGTATTAAGCATTCAGCCCGAACAGGGTACAACAGCTGTTCATTACATCTTTAAAGGTGTAGAACTCAGCGAAGGTGAAAACATCATCGAGGTAGAAGTAAATAAGGAGGGTGAGACCTTTAGCGATAAGGTTGTTTGGAATTACTCTCCAGATTTCGATGTAAACTCCAATAGTAATCAGCCCAAACTAAGAACAAAAGAGCATGTAGGTCTTTAGTACCTTAGTAAATAAAGTGATTAAAAAGGCTCACTTCTTTTTGAAGTGGGCCTTTTTAAGCTCTGATATTCACTCAAATACTCCCCTCTCAATAGGTCAAGGACCCATGCCCCTTCTGTCAGGGTGAAAAAACTTTTGTATCCTGATGTTTGGGTGTTGTGTCAAGGTGCCAATAAAATGGACTTACTAGTCTGCTCATAGCTGTGGCTAATTTAGTTTGTTCTTCAGATTAGCCTTTGTGCTAAAGCGGCTTAAAGCTAGTCTA
>JASLIW010000020.1 GCA_030152865.1 Bacteroides sp. | reverse complement strand
GAAAACTGCTGCTCAAAGTCTTGTTCATGATCTGTATTGTTGACAAAGCGAACGTTTACAGTCAACACCAGCTTTGTTTCTGACGAATATCCGTCTGCTTTGACAGCCTGGTTGTATTGGTTGTAACCTGTGATTTCTCCTTCGATATCTAAATCACCATCTCGATTGACCATTTGCAAGCGAGTCTGACGAATAAAGATATCTTTCAGCTCTTCGTTAAATTTGGTCCCTAGAGGAGCATACACATAGGCTGACTTTATAGGAAAGTCTGCAATAGAAATCGTCTTTACCTTATCGTAATTGATCGATGAGCCGTTAAATTTATAAGATATAGTACAGGCTGAAATCAACAAGCAAAAAACTCCTGCTGCAAGCCGTTTAGTGTACTTAGTCCAAATCATATTCTTTTATTTTGCGGTAGAGTGTGCGCTCTGATATATTTAACTCTTTTGCCGCACTTTTCCGCTTTCCATTGTGCTTATAAAGTGCTTTTTTTATCGCCTCTTTCTCTACATCGTCCAAAGATAGTGATTCTTCTACATATTCTTGCGTATCCTGAATATGTTGTTCGGCTTGGAGTGGTGAATTATCTAAATTAATAGTAGCTGGTAATGTGCTAGGATGAGATACAATAGGCTGAGATGAAGGCGTATAATAAGAAGATCCTTGCTCATTCATGATATCATGAACGAGTTTCTTCAAATCGGTAATATCCTTCTTCATATCAAAAAGAACCTTGTATAAGATTTCGCGCTCGTTCTCAAACTCATGAGCCTTACGTCCAAGCAAACTAGGAAGATTAGATTGAACGATTTGTTCCGGAAGGTACTTTCTCAACAAATCTGCATCTATTTCTCGATTCGTTTCTATGACAGATATCTGTTCTGTGATATTTTTTAGTTGACGCACATTTCCAGGCCAAGAATAGGAAATCAGAAGATTCTTAGCATCTTCTGTCAGCTGAATGGCTGGCATTTGATATTTTTCAGCAAAATCCGCAGCAAATTTGCGGAACAACAAGCTTGCATCATTCCCTCTGGCTCTCAGAGGAGGTACCTGAATGGGGACGGTATTGAGGCGGTAATACAAATCTTCTCTAAACCGTCCATCAGCTATAGCTTGACGCAAATTCACATTGGTTGCTGCAACGATACGAACATCGGTTTTTTCCACCTTAGAAGAACCTACCTTGATAAACTCCCCGCTTTCCAATACGCGAAGTAACCTTGCCTGTGTAGATAGCGGGAGCTCCCCGACTTCATCCAGAAAAATAGTCCCTTTATTGGCCTCGCCGAAATACCCTTTACGCTCTCCTATAGCCCCTGTAAAAGCGCCCTTTTCATGACCAAAAAGCTCGGAATCTATGGTGCCTTCTGGAATAGCCCCACAGTTTACAGCAATGTATTTTCCATGCTTACGGCTGCTGTATTGGTGGATAATCTGAGGAAAGCTTTCTTTACCTACCCCACTTTCACCTGTAATAAGTACAGACAAATCTGTAGGAGCTACTTGTATGGCTATATCAATAGCTCGATGTAACTCTTCACAGTTGCCGATTATCTCAAATCGCAGTTTGACACGTTGTACTTCAGCATTTGTCATAATAAACTTTCTATTATTCTCCTAATCTTCTTCTTTTTGTAAATCTAACTTATCACTATCATCTCGACGGTTAAAATATTGCTTTCTAAGCGGATTGGCCAATACATCCTCTTGTAAGACTCTATACCTAAAGATATCAATAGCTGCATAAATAGCTTGACGGAAAGAGGACTCATCAGCAACACCCTGACCAGCTATATCATAAGCTGTTCCATGGGCAGGCGAAGTACGAATAACAGGCAAACCAGCCGTAAAGTTGACTCCTTCGTCCATAGCCAAAACTTTGAAAGGAATAAGCCCCTGATCATGATACATGGCTAAGACACCATCAAACTTACTAAAGCTTCCAGCACCCATAAATCCATCTGCAGGAAAAGGACCAAAACATAAGATATCCTTATCAGCCATGGCATCAATAGCGGGTTTGATAATTTTAATCTCTTCCTCGCCGATTAGGCCATTATCACCTGCATGAGGATTTAATCCCAATACAGCTATACGAGGTCGTGCTATACCAAAATCTTCAACCAAAGACTGGTGAAAGCTTGCTATTTTCTCTTCAATGAGTGCCTGACTTAAATGTGTAGCAATCTGAGTAATAGGAATATGACCAGTAGCCACAGCTACACGAATTGTCTCGTTCATCAGGATCATCAAAGACTTATTTCCATCACCCAAGCGCTCTTCTAGGTATTCAGTATGTCCTGGAAAGTTGAATTCTTCTGAGTGAATGCTATGCTTATTAATCGGAGCAGTCACAATCACATCAATTGCACCTTTCTTATAATCCTCTACTGCGGCCTCTAAGGCTTGCAAGGCTGCTCTGCCTGCATCTTTGTCTTCTTGGGCAAATTCCACCCGAATATCATCATCCGTGCAGTTCAACACACTCAGCTTACCTTCTTCAGCCTCGTTTGCCGAGTTGATTATACTAAAGCTAGTACTTAGCTCTAAGCTCTTGCGGTGATAAGCTGCTGCTTTGGGCGAGCCGTATATGATCGGTGTACAAAATTCAAACATGCCTGAGGCTGCAAAAGTTTTAAAAATAACTTCATAGCCTACTCCATTGATATCACCTTGGGTTATACCAATCTTTATTTTTCTATTATTCATCCGTTTTATCGTTTTCTAAATTTGCTTCATGCTTTGCTAAATCAGCTGGGAGCCTTAGTGTATATAAAGATGCTTCTAGCTGTCGTAGTAAATTACGTTTCATTTTTTCGGGAGCATAAACAAAAACCTCTGCTATAACCAGTCTCTTATTTTGCTCATCCAAGCGCATGTGTGACACATAAGGGCCTCCCATCATATCATTTTTCATCTGCCAAAGACCTCTTGCTTCAAGCGTATAGCTACCTTGCACAGAAATCACTTGGGTCTGAGTATGACCAGGAACAGTCATCATATGCATTGTTTCCTCATTAGTGCCACGAATATTTTGCATGGCAGAGTCTCTCTTATGTATAAAATACTCTTGTGTAAACGAGTCTTTATCTTCATAAGGTATCGTGTACATCACAAAGTAGCGATCTGCGGCTCCTTCGTTCGTACCAACCCAATAAAAGTTTTCTTTTTCCATGGATGACTTCAGCTCTCCAGGCAGCCAAACATCACAAGCAAACATTTCACGTACCTTATCCGATACCATCACATTGTGATGCTTTTCAAGGATGCTAAACTGACGATTCATTTCAGCCTTAGTAAAGTAATCGATAATCTGCTGAGCGTTGAGCTGAACAAACTCGATAAAACTCGCTTTGTCTGGTGCCTGTATAGTCAAAATAGACTGAGGAAAAGCATACACGTCTTTAGCACCATTGAAACGAGCTTCTGTATATTGCTGTCTATCGATATCCACAATAACGATATTACGAATAGGCTTTAACATCCGATCAAAACGAGATGGGTCAATATGCATAAGCTTAAAAGAAGCCTCGGGTTGTGGTAGACCTGGTACGTTAGTAGTCAGAACTTCACGAATCGTTTGGCCCACTTCATCCTCATAAAGGCTGTCATCTATAACCAACATCAACTCATAAGGTAAACCACTAGAAGTAGGAGTAAGGATGCCTTTCTTACCAGAGTCCTTACAACTTGTCAATGCCACTAACAGCAAGGCAATCATTAAATAAAATCTATGCGTTTTCATATCGATTAGTTTTTGGAGTTCTCTAATGTGGACAACATCCCACAGGCAGCAAAAATATCTTCGCCTCGAGATGCTCTTATAGTAGTAAATATACCTTGTTTAGTCAAATAATCCCTAAAAGATGTCATAATATTTAGATCTGAACCCTCTAAATCTGAGTTGGGTATAGCATGGAAGCGTATTAGATTGATTCTACAATTTAATCCAGCTAATAAGTCGATCAGTTTTTTGGCATGTCCTAGGCTGTCATTGACACCCTTGAACATAATATACTCAAAAGATAGTCGACGCTGACCTGAAAAGTCATAATCTTTTAAGATTTCCACCATCTCTTCTAGCGCAAAGGCTTTTTCAGCTGGCATCAAAGAGGCTCTTTGTTTAGCAACAGGAGTATGAAGGCTAATGGCCAAATGGCAGTCACTTTCTTGTAAGAATCGCTCAAAACCTTTTCTCAGCCCAACTGTAGATACCGTAATACGCTTGGGACTCCAAGCATAACCATAATCAGCAGTGAGTATAGAGAGTGCCTTCAACACTTCATCGATATTATCCATGGGCTCACCCATGCCCATAAAGACAACATTAGTCAAGTTCTCAGATTCGGGTATAGCATGGATTTGATTGAGAATTTGATGTGCACTGAGCTGTGCCGAAAAACCTTGTCTGCCAGTCATACAAAAAACGCAGCCCATCTTACAGCCTACTTGTGAAGACACACAGAGTGTAGCTCTGTCTTGATCGGGTATATAGACAGACTCTATGGAGTGATTCTTACCTGCCTGAAAAAGATATTTTATGGTTCCATCGACCGAGCGAACTGCTTCGATAGGTGCTTCTACACCAACTGTAAAGTGCTTGTTTAGTACCTCTCTATTCTTTTTAGAGAGATTGGTCATTTCATCAATTGTGTGAACTCTTTTATCGTATAGCCAAGCTGCTATTTGTTTAGCTGTAAACTTAGGCATAGCTAGCTCACTGACTATATTTTCTAGCTCAGCCAGGGTCATACCTAATAAAGGTCTCTTCTCCATCATATCTACAATATTACTTTTGTGCAGTCTCACAAAGATAAACAAAAATACATTTATTCCTTTCATGAGCTGAAACCAATATAAAAAGAAGGGGGATTAGCTAGCTAATCCCCCTTACCTATTTGTATAGATTATACCTTAAAAGTAAAGGTATCGATAATCTTTAATTATGGCTTTGTTAGCTAGGTCAAGTAAAATTGTATTACCTGAGTAATAACGATTTTCATTCATCACCTTTGCCTTTTCTGCTTCTATATCTAACTCTTCATCGCTCTTTTGACGTTTGATCACACTAAGCATCATGACACTTTGGTTACCAGTAATAGGTTTGCTTAATGCGTTTTCTTTTGCACCTGCAGCATAACCACTGATCACAGTTTCACTGGTACCTGTTTTAGCTACAAAGGCAGGAGAAGCGAAGTTAACGTGTTTGATAGTATCTAATACAGCATACTCCACCTGAGCAGCCTCTTCTATAGTAGAAGGATTAGCATTTGCAAATTGAGTTTCAATATAAGCTGCTTTCTTCTTGTTCAAGGCTCCTGCACGAACTTGATCCATTACACGATGCATGGGTGTATATCCTTCTGGTATAATTTCAGTTACACCGAGTACCAGCAAGTGATCATTGTCAGCACCACACTCATAGATCGTAGATAACTCATCTTTCTTAGCATCAAAGGCCCATCTTAAAGCTTCTTTAGTAGAACCGATATTAGCAATATTATGCATCGCTGAATAGAGTTCGTATTCTACTACTTGGTAACCAGCATCTTCAGCATTATTTACCATAGATTCAATGGTTCCGTTTTCAGCAACAAACTGACTAAACTCGTTGTAAGCTTTAGTTGCTGTTTCTGAACTTATCTCCATTTCACGTTTGATGACTGCTAATTTATACTTTTCACCAAAGTTCTTGCTGTTTAGCTGTTGAAGAATAATATTGCCACCTTGGAAAGGTACTTTCTTAATTTCATTCTTCTTCATATCTAAGAGCTCATTGTAGAATATAAATTGCTCATTAGAAGTAATTGTCTTCTCTGACAACCAAAAGGCTTCAGCTGGCTGATTCTCTTCTTCTGATATGCTAGCAAAGTCAGCACCATTTCTTAGGGCTGTAATTATGCTATCTGTCTTTGACTCCATAGCTTCTGCATCAGGCAAGTATACCTGTAGCATTCTAAACTGGATAGAGTCTGGAAGATTCTTTTTATCTACGACTTTCACTGCATTGATAGTGGCATCTTGAGAGTTGGTATAAACAGTTGAAACCTCACCCACTTGAAGTGTTTTTACTCTCGCTACTACATCTTCTGGATAGAGCTCTAAGCTAAAGTATCCATTATTGTAGGGAAGCATAGAACCTGATGTTCCATTAATGATAGATTCGTAATCTGCTTCATTGTCTTCAAGTAAGTCGGCATATTCAGTAACCTCTTCTTGCAAGTCCTGCACATCTTGAGCGCTAGGATTTACCTTCACATCGATGTACTTAATAATACGAGATTCGTTCTCTTGCTTAAAGCGCTCTATATTTTCTTTGTAATAGTTTTCTAAGTCAGCATTAGATAGTTCTACGCTTGATTCATCAATACTTCTGAAAGGAACTAAAGCAGCTAATAGATCTGACTGTATTGTTCTACCTTCAAAGCTAGATTCAGCTTCTACTTTGTTAGAAATCATACCTGAGCTCACCAATGAAGTGTATTTTTGTGCCAATCTCTCCTGGATGATGGATTTCTCTACAAAAGTCCAGATCGCATGTACCTGATGGAGCTGAGCAGCATAATTCGGATCAATATTACCGCCTGCTTGCTCTAATCTTGCATATTCATCTAAGAACATAAACAGCTGATCTTTATCAAACATCCCTGTTTGCTGATTTACAAACATAGATGCTAAGCCTAGCATACGGCTGCTACCTTGATCTAAGATAGAGTTAAGCTCATCAACTGTTACTACTAAACCAAGTTTTTCAGCCTCATTAGAAATCAACTGATTGGATACAAAGCTATTCCATACCATGTCTTTTACTTGGTTGGATTCCATCTCAGAAAGAGAACCACCTGACATCATTTTTTGGATGTCTGAGTACTCATCAACTAGCTGCTGATATTCACGAATAGATAGTGTTGTGTCATCTACTTCTCCCACATCTTGTGGCTGTCTTGGTTGGAATACTTTTAATGCATCACCAGCGATGAATGCAAAAAGCGCTAAAGCGATCACCCCAACTAAGAGTGGTCCTGTAGATCTAATTTTTTGTAGTGTTGCCATTTTATTTTTATACTATTTTTGATTTTTTATTTAAATTCATATGTATAAGCGCACGAAGATACAAAAAAAGCAAACATGCATCTAAGCGAAATCCAATAAAAATTTCAAGAAAAAGCTTATTCTATTATATTTAAGCGCACGAGCTCTATTTTATTCGTTGTAACTTTCAAGGTCTTAAACTCAAACTTGCCAATCGTGATGAGTTCGTGCAACTTGGGTAAGCTCTGGTAAATATGTAAAATAAGCCCACCGATCGTTAAGTAATCATCTGATTCTGGCAGGTCTAAGTCAAACATTTCATTCACACGCTCTATCTCAAGACGAGCTGATAGAATGTACTCCGTATCACTTATTTTCTTACATATAAAGGAGGGGGTATCATGCTCATCCTCTATTTCTCCAAAAATCTCTTCAACTAAATCCTCCAAGGCGACAATACCTGAGGTACCCCCAAACTCGTCAACAACAACAGCTATTGTTTTCTTCAGTGTCATAAAGAGCTTCATAAGCTTATGCGCAGCCATGGTGTCAGGCACGATCGGAACCTCTTGTACACGCTCTCTCCAATCCCCTTTACTACGAAACATCTCGGAGGAGTGAATATAACCAATCACCTTATCAATGCTCTCTTGGTAAATTATAATTTTAGATAAGCCGGTCTCTACAAAGAGATTCATTAACTCTTCTCTAGAGGCTGTTACATCCAATGCAACAATCTCTGTACGAGGAACAATACAGTCTCGAATCTTAACATCCGAAAAATCCAGGGCATTCTGGAAGATCTGCACCTCATTTTCTATATCCTCTTTGCTCTCTGAGTTTTCTATACCCGATTGAATAAAATAGTCCAAATCAACCTTGGAAAAGGCTTTATTAGATACTTCCTTATTCACCTTTACCCCAAAAATACGGAGGATAAGATAGGAAAGTGAAGATGCTATCAGTGATATAGGGTAAAGCAGGATGTAGCAAAACAACAAAGGTATAGCAAATAGCCGCAATACAAAGTTGGGGTTGATTTTGAAAAGTGCCTTAGGAAGAAACTCACCTGTAAAAAGGATAATCACTGTTGATACAAGCGTTTGAATCAACATCCGTAGGAAAGAGTTGGAAACTAAAGCATTCAGAAATAACTGGTCTAGTGCCAGCGCCATTAGAATACCATATATTACCAAAGCAATATTATTACCCACCAGCATGGTCGATATAAAATTGTTGGGGCTTTTGTAGAATAAGGATAGGATTTTAGAAGTTATTCCTGTCCCTTTTTCCATCTCAAACCGAAGCTTGTCGATGGAAACAAAAGCAATCTCCATCCCTGAAAAGAAGGCGGAGAAAAACATGGTCACAAGAAGAAATAATAAGAGTTGAATTGTCATTCTATTGAGTCAGTATTCTGTTTATTAGCATTAAGATCAATATACCCATCCCCCATTGGCTTGCGAATTACAAAATTCTCTAAGCGCTGGTCGGCATCCATCCCATAACCATGTAGGATATTATCTCCACTTATAATGGTAATGTAGTCGTCAGTATACACTTTTTCTGTTTCTTGATTCCAATATAGCAAATTTGTTAGAAACTTCTCACCATTTAAATTGACAATCTCTACCTGAGAAATCAGCTTCCACAAGTTCTCTTTATTGTAAAAGTAAGCTGTATCTGCCTTGATATCTGCATCTACCCGCAAGAGGCTATCAAAGCGTTCCATGTGTATACCCTCTTCAAAAGCCCAGTAGGGAGGTTCCATCTTATCGAACATCAACCACTCTCCAGCTCTTATACGATAGCGTATCACACCTGAGTCTGACACCAATGACTCCATACCTAAGGTACGCAAAACAGGCAAGGAGTCACGATTAGTTACCACTTCGGCCAACTTGTCTTTCTTTCCAGAGCAGGAGGAGGGCAAAGCGATAGAAAAAAGCATTATAGTGACCACTAGAGTCACTATAATGCTTTTAAAAAGTGGTTTTATTGTCGTTTTTTTACAAAAAAACATACATTATTTTATTGTAGTAGACTCTCCAATCCAGCCACCGATCTTTACTGTATCACCTTTCTTATAACCCATCATAAATAGGTCTTGGGTAGATGGAGTGTGTTGAGAGTATAAGTTAATCAATTCATTCGCTTCTTGAGCTACACTAGAATCTACTGCTTTTGCACGGTATAGCTTGTCTAGTACCAAGAAGTAGGTACATCTATTCATGATCGGATCATCACTCCAGTTGGGGCTTGAACCATAAAGCTTAGCTATTAAGATATAAGCTGATCCATAGTTTGGATTAAAGCTAAGCGCTTTTAATGCATAAGATCTAGCTTGACTGTAACGCTTGGCTGAGAACAGAATAGTAGCTGAAGCATAAGAGTTTTCTGCTTTCTTAGCAACATCTGTTTCTAGCTCAATTGCTTCATCAATAAACTTAATTGCCTCATTAATATCACCTTTTTTATAAGCTCTTACACCGCATCCTAAAGCAGCTTCAGCTGTAGGCTCTATTTGATAAGCGTAGTAGTTGGCTTGTGCGTATGCGTCTTGATCTCTACAACCTAAGCTTTTCATCAAAGCTGCTATTTCTTGTAAGCGTTCTAGGTTGTCCTTGTTTTCCTCAACAATAGGAGCATAAGTTGACTCTATGAAATCACAATCTGCAGCACCACTGTTGATAAACATAGCTGTCACATTGCTTTTTACCTCTTCATACACGTTTTTGTAGGTTTCATCAGTCATCTGATCAATCGCTCCTTGTGCACTCGATACAGCTAATAGATAGTCGTTGATGAACTGTTCTTTGTGAGAATCACTCATCTGCAACTTTGCTTGTGATAAGCTAATGAACTGGAAAAGTACGATAGGCTGTGAGTTGTCCTTCTCATTCTCAACAGATTCTTTAGCCCAAGCATAAGCTTGTTCAACATCAGGATTAGTACAATACTCTAGGTAATCTACTACCTTCAATCCGATAGCTTCTGCCTGACTAGGAATGCCTCCTAAACCTTTTTCTTTAAAGTCAGGAATGTATTTCATACGAGTATCATGCAAGGCCATTAACTCATCAAAGTACTTATTGTAATCATCAGAGCCCCGTTCTACTTCGCCTAAGAAATGAGTTAGAATTTCAAATCCGTCAGTAAAAGTATAATAGCGTAAAAGTGGGCATGCTTTTAGTACTTCTTTCCATGGTGCGTATGCAGCTTTAAAATTACCTGCCTTTACAGCCTCATGAGAAATACTACTATTTGAGGCACACTCCTCATTTACTTGAGCCGACGCTGGCATTGCTGCAAATCCTAATAACAGCATTACAACAGCAAATAGTCTTGTAATTTTCATCTTATATTATATTAAGTTACGTATTCTAAGTGTTTTAAATTTTGCGTTTAAAGAACCATCTTTCATTAAAGACAAGGCCTAAGTTAATACGAATATGGTTTTCAGACAAGAAGTCATCTGTTTTTCCACTCACTCGTACATATTGCGCAGAGATATTGAGCTGTGATTTCACCTTTGGTATAGGGATACCAAAACCTGCACTCACACCAAACTCTTTAGCAGCACGTTGATTGTTAATCTTATAATAAGGAGTAGAATAGTAAAAACCTACTCGATACTTAATTGTTGCAAAGTAATTACGAGAAAATAGAGCAGGTAAGTATTCTGCACCAACTGACACACGGGTTTGATCGAGCATACTGTACTCATTTCTAAATCTAGCCTTACTCCACTCTTCTCTCATTACATCAAGAGCCACCAACAGTTTTTTGTCTTTATTATAGGCTACTCCCAAGCCGTAGCTTGTAGGAAGATCGAACTTAGAAGAGTATTTATCAAATTCTAGTGTATTATCCAAGCTCTCAACCTCAATATCATTAGAGATGCTTAATTTAGGTGAATAAACAGCTCCAAAAGTCAACTCATGTCTTTCATTGATAGGAAGAATGTACTGAGCTCCAAAATCTAGCTTAACACCTTTGAGTATGATACTTCTTTTGCGATGCGTATTCGAGTTGGATGAGATAGAGTTAGGAAACAAGATGTTTATATCGTGTTTCAATGTTCCCCACAAGTAAGACACGTTCGCTCCTACTGACAGTCTTTTCATAGGGTTGATAGCGAATCCCATATAGCCACGATGCAAGCCACCGCTACCCTTATAATTTACGATATGAGAGGCTTCGGGATTATCGTTAATACGTGAGTCTGAAAAGTTATAGCCACGATTGGTTACGGGTAAGACTCCCATACTCATGGCTGCCCACTTTTTGAGACGAAACTGAAGGACCAAGTAATCAAAACTTGAGTTTTTGGCATTTAACTTAGTATCTCCATCAGAAAAGTTTGTGTTCTGAAAAGTCATTCCTCCCTCAAACATGAACGTCAGTGAATCCATGGCTGTGTAAGAGGCGGGATTTGCAAAATTTATCTGAGAGTTATCACGTAAAGCATAAGATACACCCCCCATGGCTTTACTGCGTGCAGAATGTTGATCACTTAACTGACCATAGCCATAGCGAGTATAGGGAGAGTTTGTGTTATTTTGTGCATACATTACTCCAGATATTAGAGTAAAAAGCAAAGCACATACGAGTTGTTTTGTTCGTCCCATTTATTGTAATTGTAATTTAATATTCTATTCAATCCCTTAATGACTAGAAACCTATCTGCAAAGATGCTATTTTTTAAGCTTGTTTCAAAAGAAAAATCTCGCCCACCCGTTAAAAAACCAAAAGAGCTGGGCAGTATATTTTACTATCTATCAAGAATTCAGCATTTTGACTCTTTATGATCTAGGCTGCAACATCCTATTTTCTATGCGCTGTGTTTTGCCCTTGTGCTTTACCTCATGGATCAGGGCCAAAAAAGATTAGTTCCCTGTATCAGGACCCAAAGATCCCTGCCTCATTTTCTCAGCCCAGCCGAGCTAGTTCGAACAGGAATTATTTAGACTTATTTACAAGGTCTTATCCTAATACCT
>JASLIW010000083.1 GCA_030152865.1 Bacteroides sp. | reverse complement strand
CTAGGAATAATCTCTGATTCTGGCCAGTTGGGGTCAACGACCTCGCAACCTTTGGTGTATAGGACTTCTGCTTTTCCCTTAGCCTTTTCTTGAATACCTTCCAACACAGTAGTTACTTCTACTGCTAGGGGGCCATAGTGTGTGAGTGCATAGGCAGCATCATCAGCATTAGGTCCTGTAACACTTATGGTTTTAATTTTATTGATGTCTAGGGGAAGGATATTATCCTTGTTTTTTAAGAGAACAAGAGATTCGCGAGAGGCTTGAAGTGCTACTTCTTGGTTTTCAAGGCTATTGACCTCTTTATCAGCCTGGGCCAAGTCTCTTTGGTAGGGATCATCAAAGAGGCCGACCATAAACTTAACCCGTAAAATATCACGTACACGCTCATCTATAGTTTCCATACTGATTGCTCCCTCATGGATCAGCTCACGAAGAGGTAAAACGTAAGAATCAGGTGAACGGAACGTACAGCGTACATTTAGACCTGCTTCAACAGCTTGACGCACCGATTCTTTCATATTTTCGGATGTGTGGTGTTTGGCATGTAGATACTCCACAGCATCACTATCTGAAACTACATAGCCCTTAAAACCCATTTCGCCACGTAGTTTGTCCATAAGCCAGTGCCGGCTGCTTTGAATAGGAAAGCCATCGTAATCGTTGTAGGAACTCATAGCGCCTAGTAAACCAGCCTCTTTGATTACTCTTTTCCAAGGATAAACGTGAATGTTTTCTACTTCGCGGGGCGACATTTGAGGGTCTAATCTAGCCATACCTTCACGAGCACCTTTGTTGTTGCTGTAGGCAATGTAGTGTTTGGCCGTTGCAGCTACTTGGTAGTTGGTTTGCATACCTTTGGTCATCGCTATGCCGAGTTCGGCCACTAGATAAGGACTCTCCCCATACACCTCTTCATAACGCCCCCAACGCTGATCTCTACCTACATCTAAGATAGGTGCATATACATTGGTATAGCCCAGCAGTCGTCCTTCACGACCTGTAATGTAACCCACTTTATGAATTAAATCTCTGTTCCAAGTATGTCCCAGGCCAAGCTGAGTGGGGAAGTTGGTAGCTATATAGCTCTCCACACCTCGTATGCCTTCATTGGTCATATCAGTAGGAATACCCAAGCGCGTCTCTTCTACAAAAAAACGCTGCACTTCATTGAGTGCCCAAGCGTGTCTTGAGGCAGGCCATACAAAGGGATTGCTTGAAGGTGGCAAGCCCCACTGCTGGAAGCCATTCAAGTGCTCATCTATGGCACCTATTCCATCTTTCCAAAGTTTGTTTTTCCATTCTGGGGTAGGGAGGTCGTCTTGAAGCACTCTGCCGTAGCCATAGAGCGTAACCATTTGGCAGGTTTTCTCGTCTATGTTCATTTGACTCAACAAATCTTCTACTCGGTCTTCGATGGGTGCAGTAGGATCTTCATAGACATCCATAATGCCATTCTTGTTGAAGTCTATCCAACCTTTCTTATAGATAGATTTGTTTTTAAGTTGATAAGTTTTTAACTCCTTCGCAGAGGGTATCCTAGGGTCTTCCTTTTGAGCAAACAAGGGTAGACCAAGCGATAAGGCCAATGTTGCCAGTATCTGTGTCTTTTTCATAGATTTCTTAAAATAGTGTTAATGATGTTTGAGTGCTAAAATAGTAATATTTTATGGAAAAGAGAGTAAAAAGTACCAGCATTTAAAAGGTCCCTGACAGATGGCTCTTCTGTCAGGGACAAAAGCTAGCTCAATCAGGAGCAGAGCAGTGCTCTGTCAGGGACCTAATAAGTTGAGGCAAAAACCCACTCATAAGCTAGCTAAAGAGCTTTTGATGGATTAAATTTTAAACATGAAAAAGAAAAGGAACTCTCTTTTGCGTAGAGGTGTTTGCTGCCTAAAAAGATTGATTGAAGAGAGTTGAGTGGTAGAAAGTAAGTTGCGGTTGAATAAGTTGGTCAAGCGAAATCCCAGCTCTATACTCTTCAGGTGATAGCTCCCCTTCAAATCAAGAAAGAAATCTTTGGAGTAGCTACCCTTACTTTTTTCATAGATGATATAGTCGGCTGTAGTAGCTAAATCTATGGTTTTGGTTGGGAAGAAATAGAGTCCAAATTGTTGAGTCAAGCTCTTTAAGTATGTTTTTGGACTAAGCTTGTTATCACTCCAAGTAATTTTACCAAGGGCTTGGTGGTTTAAGCTGACTTTTGGGATTCCTTTCCACTCTATTTTCGTGCTTAAGCTTACTTGATTATGCGTGTTTTTTAGCGCTATATCCTGCTGTATGAGTGAAGAGTTTAGGCGAGTATAGCTAGGAGTAAGGGATAAAGTCAGGCGAGCAGAAGAAAATGTTTTAGAAATATCTGATGAGATAAAGAACGTATTGCTCCGATTTGCTTCTTGGACCGTGGAAATGTAAGAGTAGTCTTCTGTATTGTATGAAGTAGGTGTATAATTATGTTTACTCGAACGAAAGAGTATGTTTAAGTTAAAGAAGAGTAGACTAACTATATCCTTATAGCGTAGACTTGCTGAGGTGTATATACTTTTGTTATTGTTGAAGCTGTTAGCTGGAATATAAAGAGTTCTGTAGTTGGTGAAAAAGGGTGAATTTAGAAGAGATAAATCTGAGGCATAGTCAAAGGTATAACCGAGCTTAGCATAGGTTTCCCATTGGTGGTTGATCATCCAGTTAGTACTTAGTGAGGGAGTAAAAATAACTTTCTCATCGGTCTGTTTCTTACTTTCTTTACTCCTAAGTTTGTATCTGCTATAGAGTAAGGGAGTTTTAAGTGTAATGCTGAGGCGATTACTCGCCGTACGAATTTGATAATCAGGGTCTATACCTACTTGAAAATGCTGTGCTTTTACCTTTTGAGAAGGCTTTATGTCTAATTCTGGGAGCTTGATTAACTCCATGTCTAAGTCACTTTTGCTACTCTTTTGTTTGTAGGTCGTCATAAATCCAATATCCAATGGATTCGAAAACAGATTGAATGTGCTGCTAATTCTGTTTCGTTGAACCAAGTAATCTGTCTGAAAGTGTTCATCTAGTTCCGTAGCTTTCTCTCGTTTGGTGAGGAGTTTATCTTTACTAGTCTGGTACCGAAAGAATGAGTGGAGCTTAATTGTTTTGTCATTATTTAAGCGTCGCACTCCTTGAAAGTTGTTTTCAAAATAATTTGTGCTGTTTGTACTCCTTACAGCTTGCTGTGGTGTCGCG
>JASLIW010000062.1 GCA_030152865.1 Bacteroides sp. | reverse complement strand
ATCTCTAGGAAAAAATTCAGAGAGACTCAAAAAAAGAAGTTGAAGAACCTAGGTGGAGAAGCTAAAAATGGAGTTAGAATTATTAAAATGTAAGTATGCGCATATTACTTTTTATAGGTCTGAGCCTTTTTACTACTGTTGTTTATGCTGTGAAGATAGAAGGAAAAGTTACTAGTTCTACTCACGAGCCGCTCTCTTTTGCCAATGTAACCTTGCTTGATAAAGAGACGCTTGCTATACTAACCTATGACACAACAAAAGAAGACGGGAGTTTTAGCCTAAACTATCAGGCTGGCTCATTCATTTTGAAGGTGAGTTTTTTGGGTTTTGGATCTCAAGAGTTAGCTGTAGAGCTTCGAGAGGACTTGTACCTTGATTTTATGTTAGAAGAAGACCAAGTTTTATTGGACGAAATTACTATAGAAGCTCGCAAAACAGGCATCACCTATAGTCAAGATACGATACGCTATGAGGTCAAGCACTTCACGGATGGAAGTGAACAGGTCTTAGGCGATATCCTCAAAAAAATGCCAGGCATTGAGGTCGATGAAAAGGGTGGGGTAAAGGCTCAAGGTAAAAACATAGAAAAGATTCTACTAAACGGTCAAGATTTTTATGGTGGGAGTACACAAGTTGCTACCAAAAATCTCTCGGCCGACTATGCAGAAAGTATAGAGATACTAAACAACTACAGTGAGTATTCTCTTTTAGAGGGTTTCCAGTCGAAAGAACAAACGGTGCTCAATGTTGGAGTGGGTAAGCATATGTTAGATAAGCTGTCGGGCCATGTCTCGATGGGTGGAGGGATAGAAAATAAATACGAACTGAAGGGCAACCTGATGTATTTAAAGTCTAAATCGATGTTATCTGTCATAGAATCAGTCAATAACACAGGCTCAGAGGTCTTTAATATTGAAGACTATATTCGCTTGCAGGGAGGTTTGAAGGGGTTAATTTCTAATGACTATAGCAGTATCAATAGCTTTAGTTTGTCTGCAGAGGAGAAGAAAATGCTCATCCCTCGGCAAGATATCTATAAGCAAACCAATGGGATAACAGCTCTAAATATGGCTTTGCAGCCAACTAATAAGTTGAAGATTAACTCTTATTTTTTGTTGAACCACAATAAAGACCACTCCGATAACTTCAATCGCTATTTGTATGAATCTGCTGCTCGTACAGAAGAAAATCAAGGCGAAAAAGCGAGAAATATGCTGTACAATGGGAACCTCAAAATAGACTACGCTCCTACGGCTTCTAGCTTATTGACATATGCAGGCTCTTTTATGCATACCAACTACCAGCTACTGAGCACAAATGAGCAGTACTTTGATCGCTCTAGTTTATTTGCAACAGAAGATTGGACAAATAAAACGACACAAACTAGCCATAATATTCTTTGGCTCAAGGAGCTGAACAGGAACTTGTTTACAGTAAATGGAGCTTTCTCTTATGCCCAAAAGCCCTCTGATTATCGATTAGAAACAGACACCATGCTACTCCCTTTAGCTTATAAAGAAGTGGAGGATTTGTATTACCTCAGTCAGAAGAAACAGACCAAAGAAAAGATAGCCTCACTTCATCTTTCGCATGCCTACAAGCTTAGTCCTGAGTTTCTATTGGTATCTTCTTTGAAGACTGATTACTTCTCTCAGAGCTTCTATAATTACATCCATACCCCTGATGATAAAAACAGTCTTGAAACTTCCTATATGTCTTACACCCCTAGTGTTCTCCTGATCAAGAGTAAGGGGTTTCTACGCTTTAAGCTGGGGGTGGAGTATGCTAGGTATCATTACAATAAGTTGGCAGGAGCAGACTTACAAAAGAATTTAAGTAGATTCAATCCCATTCTTGATTTATCTTTGCACTTTAGTAATAGACATGTTTTAGGTGTGAAACATGTTCAAACCAATGCTCCGATTAATCTCGAATCATTTATTCAAAACACACTCATCAATGATTTTCAATCTTATCTTACGGCTAGCTCATTAAGTAAAAGTATAGCTAACACCTATAAGACTAATCTGACCTACCGCTATTTTGATTTGTTTTCGAACACCATGCTTATTGTAATTGGAGGACACGATTACATCAAGAATAGCTTTACCAATAACTATGAGTATTCTCGCCCGCTATCGGTTCTGACACCTATAAGCTCAAAGCCTTCTCAATCTTTCTTCTTGAAGTCCAACCTCAGTAAAGGTCTTAATTTTATACCCTGGACTTTCAAACTTCTAAATAGCGTAACTTACAGCAAGATTTATAATGAGCAAAGTGGTCTAGCCAATCGCATTCAAACCAACAACTACGATAATGAGGTGCAGCTTTTGAGCACCTACACAAAGCAATTACTGAATTATGAATTAAAGTATAGAGTACAGCACTTTAAAACGAAGACCAGCTTGCTAACGAAAAATAGTCAAAACATTCAGGGCTTGGCTGGAAAACTTAAGTTTGACTTCAAATCTAAGCTTCATGCTGATGTGGAATTTGAATACTTAAAGAACAAGACATCACAATTTGGTACAAAGAATTATTATGTCCTCAATAGCTCTGTCAAGTATAAATTCAATAAAAACTTTGAATTGCTTGTTTCTGCATCTAATCTTTTGAATCTAAAGAAGCAGACTTGGTACTCAAGCTCATATAGAGAAAACTATATTTTAGAAAGGTCTTATCGACAGATACCTGGTCATCTGATGTTAAAACTAAATGTGTTGTTTTAGGTAAGCTAGTCTTTATTATTTAAGTGGAACATAACAAAATAGCCTGTAAGCTTAATGCTTACAGGCTATTTTATCTAAATCTATCGTTTCTATTTTCTTACTTCACTTCTTCGAAGTCTGCATCTTGCACATTGTCACCTTGGTCTTTGTTGTCAGTACCTCCTGCTTGAGGACCGGCTTGACCTTGGTCTGCACCTGCTTGAGGTCCAGCTTGACCACTTTGTGCATACATCTCTG
>JASLIW010000096.1 GCA_030152865.1 Bacteroides sp. | reverse complement strand
GGAATAGGTAGTGGTTATGTGTATAGGTCCTATACGGTTTCACTTCTAGAAGGCTTGAAGAATGCAGGCTACACGGTAGATGCTGACTTGGAGAAGATATATCAAAAGCACCTAAATAAGGAAAATGCCAAAATAGATGCTATCAATGCCAAAGCAGCCATGCCGCAGGCGCTTATTCCTTCAGAATTGGTGCTCAGCAAAAAGATAATAAAGCAAAAGGCTAAAACACAAGATATCGCCTTAATCACACTAGGTCGCATTACAGGAGAGTTCAAGGACCGACAAGAAGAAGGAGGGTTTAGGCTGACTCAAGATGAGTTAAACCTCATATCCAATGTTTCAGAAGCTTTCCATGCACAAGGTAAAAAGGTCGTGGTGGTGCTCAATGTGGGAGGTATCGTAGAGGTATCAAGCTGGCAAGATCAGGTCGATGCCATCTTGATCTCTTGGATGCCTGGACAAGAAGCAGGCAACTCGGTGGTAGATGTACTCAAGGGTGCAGTAAACCCCTCGGGCAAGCTCAGCATGACCATCCCTCAGACTTATGCAGACTGCCCCTCTGCTGCACACTTCCCGGGTGAGCCCAAGGAAGACCCCAAAGAGGTGTCTTACCAAGAGGGTATCTATGTAGGCTACAGATACTTTGATACTTTTGAAGTACAGCCCGCCTATGAATTTGGCTATGGACTCTCCTACACCACTTTCGAGATTTCTAAGCTTCAGCTCAGCCATACTCACTTCCACAACGAGCTCTACCTGAGTGTCGATGTGCAGAATACAGGCCAAGTAGCAGGTCGAGAGGTGGTGCAAGTCTACCTGAGTGCGCCAGCATCAGAGATGGATAAGCCCAGCAAGGAGCTCAAGGCCTTTGCCAAAACTAAGCTCTTAGCCCCCGGAGAAACCCAAACTGTTTTCCTTCGCCTTACAGCCAAAGACCTCGCTTCATTTGTGCCGACTCAATCGGCTTGGGTAGCCGATCAGGGTACTTATCAGGTCAAAGTAGGTAGCTCTTCTAAGCAGATTCAGCAAACGGCTACCTTCGAGCTGGATCAAGCCCTCGTGGTGGAGCAGGTCCACAATGTACTCAACAAAGATGCTGATTTTGAGGATTTAAAGAAATAGTCCCTCAAACCCTAGCTCTTTATGTTTAAGAGGATGTTACTTCCATTTTTTTAAGTTTGAAAGCCACTCCAAGCATTTGGAGTGGCTTTTTTTGCTTAGCAGGGCTAAGGGCAGGCTAGGCCCTCCAATTCCATCTTCAAGTGCAATCTAACTCTAGTTTCATTTTTTTTCTGTATTTTGCAGCTTGATTCCTTAGTACACATTTAAATAATATAACACAGTATATGTTGAAACGCAGCTTATTCCCACTTCTCACCCTTCTATTGGTCTTTTGCTCCTGCAAGGACGACGAAGACAAAGCAAACATCTACCCACCCAAACTTTGGGAAGACTGGGAGCTCAGTGAAGTTCACTTCCAGCTCCAGAGTGATCATGCTCAAGTGGATAGCTGGGCTACAGCAGTGATTGATACCTACTTCCAAAACGATGGCTTGTTTAGCCGTGTGGAGCTGACCAATAAGTATGACTTGTGGGCCATGAACGCTGACTCTGTGCAAGTACGTTGGAAATACCACATCTCCAGAGATAAGCTACAAATCTTCTCTAAGGAGCTCTCTGAAAAGGAGAAAGAGCAGGAGCAGGATTTTATAGAAGGAGATTGGGTACAGACGCCCCTATTTCGTTTCTATGTGCAGCACAAAAAGCTTCACTTGCACACCGATGCAGAGCTGTTTCCTGAGCTACTAGAACACCTCTTGCGCTATGCACCCGAGTCGGGAACAGAAGAGGAGCTTGCAGAGCTCATAGCAGCAACTAGAGTAGAAGAACTATCGCTCGATTTGGTGTATCAGAAATACACAGAAGTAAAAGATTAAACCCCATAAATGAGATAGGCCAAGCATCACTGCTTGGCCTATTATCAATCACTCAAATTTCAATTAAATAATAAAAAATACAGATTTAAAATCAAATCTATAATAAACTACATCTAGTTTTTTATTCACCTTAGCTAATTAGCTGCTAGGAACACTACAAAGATAAGTCAGATTTAGCCCCCAAGCAATACCTAAAACTAGTGATTTCGAAGCCCAAACACTCCATTTCGCTCCCACCACATCCCTATAATTATGGACTCCCCTCTTTATTGGCCTCCTAAGCCCCACCACTTTAGACCCTGACAGCCCCCTGCTCGATCAAGATCAAAACTTTTTTTGGCCCTGAGGGAGCTGGCAAAGGTCAGGGGCGGAATGAAATCTAATAAAATAAAGTTGTACTGCTTAGAATAGAGCTAATCTTATTTCTTAATTTGTAGTTGAATCTGTCTAAATTTCACCTCTTTATCTTCTAGTTTGTTTATCAACTTAACACGAAGTATAGGTTTATCTTTTAGATCAATAACTACACGATTTTTCGACTGATTGTAAGCTATCTTCTTCCAGTTTTCGCCATTGCTACTGATAGCAACTTCTAGCCATGCAGGTAAATTTTGTTCACTTAAGTCGATAGCCAATTGCTCTGCAAGATATACCTTATCTAGCACCAGCTCAATAGCTGCACCTTT
>JASLIW010000130.1 GCA_030152865.1 Bacteroides sp. | reverse complement strand
GCCAATAGGACACTGATCAGCGGTAAGAAAAAATGTACAGGCTATAAGATGGTAAACAAGGGCAGCTCCCTTCATTTTGAGCTAAAGGATTATGACTTTGAATGCAGCCACAAGAAGTGCCCCTTTATCTGTAGATGGATGACTGAGAAGCACCATGACTTGCTTCAAGAGCTGGTGTACCTCAAAGAGTATCTGAGCAATTTCTCAGATAGACTATTTGACACACAGATCCAGGTACACTTCAACTGTCAAGAACAAAATAAACTAGACTCGACCTATTTCGATATCGTATCGAAGTATATCAACTAAAGGCTTAGTTTGGAGGGTTAATGATACAAAAAGCAGAACGGGAGTTCTGCTTTTTTTGTAACTAAAAATTAAGGAAGATTACAAACTTATCGTAAGTTTGTAAAAAGCATATAAATACTAAAAAGCGGTTTGTGTATATGAAGCAAGGTAGGAAGTTGGTTCAGTACTGGAGGAACTCATTGGCTGATAGGCAGTTTATGCAGGCCCAATATCAATCTTCAGGATTTAGAAAAGCATTTAGCCTAAATGAGACCACAATAGAGTTTAGAGTTGACGATATGAATCTATTGCAGAGTTTACCTTTTGAAGGAAAAACTTATGCGAAAGTAGCCTATCTACCCTTTGTTTGGAAAAGGGCTATGCGTCACAATCAATATCAAACTAGCTTCAAACCAGAAATACTAGCACTCATTCAGCTCAAGGTGGAGGTGTCGGAGCACGGGTTTATTTATCCCATAGATAATCCTATTGTACCCAGAGATGTACTCCTACCTCTAGATAGAGAAGCTTTTTACATCGGGGCTATGGAGGTGTATGACCGCTATCTAAAACATCATCCAGCACCAGTATTAGCCCGTGATGAAACGAGTGAGTGGGAGGTTTTTTATCAGAACAACATTGCAAATAACTACCGAAAAGGACTGATAAAGGAGCTCTTGGATGCTAAGCTTATTAGTAAGCAGGAATCAAAAACTGATTTTCAGCAACTGACAGAAACCCTACTAAAGAATAGGCAGCGTGCTAGAGAGTTCATCCTTTTACGTCAGCGATACAATGATAAGTGGAACCAAAACAGCTGTATTGCGCAAGATGAGGCATTTAAGCGTAGTCTCCACAGCTACCAAGCCTACTGGGCTGACTATGTGAGCTATATCGACAAACTTATAGGGGCTATTCTTGCTTCATCTAATCAGCTCCAGGATTACGAAAGAGTGTGGGGCTCATATTTTGCTGCCAATGAAACAGATATGGTTAGTCGCATCGCTGATCTTTATGACTACATACTGGCTAATCCACTAAAAACAAACTCAAGTCTATTACTAAACATTACAAGCTTAGCCCAGCAGACGGAAGATGAGGTGCCTCTGCCTACAGCAGCACTCACTAAGCGCTTGGGACACAATAACAACCTATATCCCCTGGCCGATGCACAACGGCAGGCAGTTTCGGCTTTATTGGATGCCCAAGAAGGGGAAGTGCTCGCAGTAAATGGTCCTCCAGGTACAGGTAAGACAACGATGCTGCTCTCCGTAGTATCTTGCTTATGGGTAGAACGAGCCCTCCAAAAAGCAGAGCCTCCCATTATTATTGCGAGCTCAACCAACAATCAGGCAGTTACTAATATTATAGATGCTTTTGCCAAGGATTTCTCCAAAGGATATGGCACGTTTGCCGGTAGGTGGATTGTGGACTTAGAGAGCTTTGGTAGTTATTTTTCCTCACAAAGCAAAGGAGAGGAGGCTTTGGCAAAAGGCTATCAAACGGAGCAATATATTGAAGGCTTAGAGACAGAAGGATTCTACCAAGAGGCCCTATCATGCTATCTTCAAAAGGCCCAGGAGGCATTTAGAAATACCCATCTAAATGTGAAACAAATCGTTGAGAAGCTACACCAGATGATGCAGGATAGAAAGCAGCAGCTTGAAGCATTTGAACAGGCTTATCAGGGCTATCATGGTTTGGGCCAGCGTTTACAAAAGAGTCTTGGCTTGGATTATAAAGTAGCAGAGCAGCGCGCTCACTACCTGAAACTGGGCTTAGCACAAAAGCAGGATATTCAAGAGATAGAACAATGCTGGGATCGTTATAGAGCTTCAGAAAATATCTTGCTTTCTGCTTGCTCTGTTCTTCCTTTTGTGCGGCAAAGAAGAGATTTAAAGGCTAAAGTATTTGCACAGGAGCAGGGGTTTGCTAAGTATTTCAGCTTAGATGATTTTGACTCTGCTACCTTTGAGAAACAACTGATGCAGCAGAAGTCAGCACTAGCCAAGCAGATTGATGCTATAAAGAGCTTGGAGCAGACCTATCAGCAATGTGCAGATGTACTTACAGAAATAAGTAGGGAGCTTCATCCCAACCAAGATTTACTCGAGATAGACAGAGCCTTAGATACAAGTTTGCGTTTTGAACTATTTTTGCTAGCTACACACTACTGGGAGGGTAGATGGCTTCTGGATATGGAAGAGCTTATCGATAAAAACGGACTAGAGCGTACCCAGTGGATGTATAAGAACATACGTGAGGCCAACTGGCATAGGCGCATGAAGCTGATGCCCTGTGCAGTGATGACTTCTTATATGCTACCCGAGTATTTTAAGTATCGGAGAGATAAGAAGGACCATTACCTCTGTGGTTTTATAGACCTACTCATTGTTGATGAGGCTGGGCAGGTATCACCAGAAGTGGCTGGAGCGGGCTTCAGCCTCGCAGAGAAAGCCTTGGTAATAGGCGATACACAACAGATTCCACCCATAGCCACCCTGAGTAAGAGTATTGATGTGGGCAACTTACAGCAGAGCGGTTTGATAGAGACACAAACTAATGTTGATGAGTTAGATAAACTTTACAGCCAGCTACAAGCAAAAGGCTTGTGTACCCATGGAGGGAGTGTGATGCGAATGGCACAAGCCAGGTCTAGGTACTATCCTGAAAAAGAGTTGGAGCGTGGCTTATATCTGTACGAACACAGAAGATGCTATGATGATATCATAAGTTATTGCAATGAGCTTTGCTACAAAGGGGTGCTTAAACCCATGCGTGGTAAAGCCAAGGCTAAGTTTATTCCAGCAATGGGCTACCTTCATATTGATGGTCAGTGTCAAAATGCACAAGGCAGCAAGAGGAATAAACTAGAGGCTAAGCTTATTGCTGGCTGGATCATAAACAACTGTGAGCGGCTGAAACAAGAGTATGGAGCTAAGCCCATTCAAGAAATCGTAGCTGTAGTAACTCCATTTAGAGCTCAGGCTCAGTGCATCTCTGCCTACCTGAGAAAGCCAAATCCAAGATTTTCAAATCTTAAAGGGGAGTTAGCACAAATAACAGTAGGTACGGTTCATTCACTCCAAGGAGCCGAACGGGATGTTGTGCTATTTTCGCCTACTTATTCTCGTCACAACAAAGGGTTCTTTATTGATTCAGATCCTAGCATGCTCAATGTAGCTGTTTCGAGGGCAAAAGATAGCTTTCTTGTATTTGGTGATATGAGTCTTTTCAACCCGAGCATGAATACACCTACGGCTATTTTGGCACGATACCTATTAGATGATCCAGACAAGGAGGTAGTTTATGAGCATCAATATTCAGATGCCTTTGTGCGTGAAGACTTAGTTTCTAAAGAGCAGCCCATTCAGCTCCTTAAAGATCATGAGCAGCACGATGCTTTTTTGCGTAGGATGTTTCGAGAGGCCCAAGAGCGTGTTATCATCTTTTCTCCTTGGCTCATCTATGAAACTATGCAAAAGCAAGGTTACTTACAGCTCTT
>JASLIW010000100.1 GCA_030152865.1 Bacteroides sp. | reverse complement strand
GGTACTGGAATATTGTATTTGTCTAAATTGATTTTAGTCATATTGTGGTTTTTTGAATGCAATTAAAATATAAAGAAGCGAGAGTCCTGCTAAGCCTATTTCAAAACTAGCCAGACTTAAATAGCCCAATTTCTCAGCTACAAACCCACTGCCGATAGCGACAAGCATAGAGCTGAGGTGGGTGATAACAGTCTGTATGGTAAAGTCTGTGCCTTCCTTGCCTGGACGCACAAAATCCATAGCTGTAGTATAAACTATAATTGTTGCCATGCCATAGCTACTCCAGAGGAGAATAACTCCCAGGTATAAGAGTGCTGTGCTGTGGGGAATGGCTAGTATAATTCTAAAATAAATGGTGCTAGCTAAAATCAAACTTGCAAAAAGTATTCTGGAGCGATACCGTCCTAGTTTACGAACAATAAAGCCACCTGCAAATGAGGCGATAAATCCCACAGCTGTGCCCACGATACCAAATATAAAACCAATCTCTTTGGTTTGATAGCCTTGATCTACTAAGTAGGGCTTGAGCATGGCCAAGGTCCCGATGATGCCCGAGTAAAATAGGAATAAAAAGACAATTTGCTTCCAAATAGGCTGCTCTTTTTGAGTAAAGAAATAGAGAATATCTCTCCGACTAGCTAGCTGTTGTGGCTTTTTTTCCTTTATTCGCAGTCCTTTATTGCAGAGTAGAGGAATGATAGCCAGAACAACAAAGAGCCCCACATAGGGGAGTATCGTTGACCAGCCTAGTTGTTGAAATAACAACATAAGCAAGCCCGATCCTATCATCACTCCTCCAAAACTACCCATAGACTGCATGCTATTGACCAGGCTCTTTTCTTTGTGGTTGAACGAGAGTACAGCCAAGGCATCTGTTGCAATATCTTGTGTGGCCGAAGCAGCAAAGGAGATAAAAATCAGAAAAATAATTCCTTTAAAATCTACCGTATAATCCATAAACGCCACCAAGAAGATAGATAGGGCATAAATGAGTTCTGAACCCAATATCCAGCGTTTGTAATCTCCTACGCTTTGACATTTTCTATCGACATAGGGAGACCACAGAAACTTTAAGATCCAAGGGAGCTTAATCAATTGCATGATACCAATGGTGGAGAGCTCAAAATTCTCTTGACGCATGATTACGGGTATCAGGGTCGAGAAAAAGCTCTTGGGTATGGATTGTGCAATATAAAGGAAGAAGAAAGTCAGTAAGTTAAACCTTCTGCTGCTCGGATTTATCTCATCTAAGAGTGGGGAAGCTGTTTGCTTGCTCATAATCTAGTTTATAAGTTGAGAGAAATAGAAGCACCTATGGTAAAGGGTTTTCCCTTCTGGGCAAAATGATTTGGACCTGTAGCTACAACATAGGCCTGGTATTTTTTATTTAAGATGTTTTTAGCCCAGACAGAGACATCGATCTGTTTTGTTCGAACTGTTAGTTGTGCATTTAAGAGGTCGTAATAACTTTGGTGGTTTAGGTTGTTGTCAGCCCAATAGATTTTACCCGTTCCTAAATAGCTTAGTCCAAGCTGTATCTCATCAAAGAAGAAGCGAGGGACATAAAAGGTATAATCAGCATGTAGCGCTAGCGTATGATCGGGTACTAAAGGCAGTCGCTTGTCTTTTAAGCTTAGCCCTTCCTTTACATCATATTTCTTGAAATAGGCTTTGGTATAACCATAGTTGGCTTGAAGCGTAAGGGCATCGACAGGGTGTGCAGTGATGCTAGCTTCCACCCCCTTACTGGCTGATTTTCCTATATTTTTAAGCTTTCTACCCTGTCCAGAAAGTAGGGGTTGGTGGAGCTGTTGATCTTTCCAATCTATATAGAAAAGGGCTAAATCTGCCGTAAGTCTGTGATCAAAGAAATTAAGTTTGGCACCCAGTTCGTAATTCCAGCTGTATTCGGGGTCAAATGTTTTGTCACTCTTGGTATCAAAGGAGGTATTGAATCCTCCTGCTTTGAACCCTCTAGTGACTGAGGTATAGATGTTTTGCTCATTGGGGCTCGTATATTGAAGTGTAAACTTAGGAGTTAGCTGTCTGAAGTTTAGTGATTGCTTGGAGTCATTCATGAGCTGTGTGTTTGCTTGGGCTGTGACTTGATGTAGGTAGTCTAAGTCTGTATGTTCATAATCGAAGCGTACACCTGCAGAGAGTGAAAGACCTTGCCAGATAAGGTCATTGAGCGTTGACTGATGAAATACAGCAAATCCATAGGTGGGTAGTTCGTAGCGTTTATAATCCAGTGCTCCTTTTTGTTTCAAATCCATATTCAAATCTCGGTGGATGCTTTGATGAAAGCCAAAGAGCCCGAAGAGCCATTGGTACTTCGAGTCATTGCTCGATTTGATGTTCAACTCCTCAGAAAACATGCGTTGAATTTCTTTTTTCTGAACGGCATAAATATCTTGCTCTGTAAAGTCTTGATCTATCTTTTGAGCATCTGTTACGTATTGGAATGAAAGTTGGTTACTTAGTTTAAACCCATCTCCTTGGTACTCTACATTAGCACCCGAACTTGACATTAAACGTCTGTAGGTAGTAGGGCTATTGTAGTTGACATCTGCCGTATGATTAGTGGCTGGATCGTACTTGCCAAACGGGTATCCATTTTGATCTAAGTAATCCAAAGAAGAGATCAGCTTTAAGCTCCATTGTGGGTTTATTTCCCAATCAAAACGGATTCTTCCTGCCCCTGCATCCGATTCATCTGCTTTTTCGTTGAGGTATTGATTCTTAAAGAACCCCCCAAAGTGGTTGTAATTGGCCGATAAAGCTAAGCCCATACCCTCTTTGATACGCAGGTAGTGAGCAGCAGAGAGGTCGTATTGGTTGTAGCTACCTCCTCTAAAGCTCACTGAGCTACCTTGGTGGTGAAGAGGTGATTTGGTATATACATTGATAATACCACCCATGGTGTTACGTCCGTATAGCGTGCCTTGTGGTCCTCTCAGCACATCGATACTCTCGATGCCACTGAAGTTGAAGTCGAACGAAGCACTTTCAAAGTAGGGCACACCATCTATATAAAGTCCGATAGAGGGTGAATTGATTTTAGAGCCAATACCTCGAATATATACAGGAGAGGAAATTTTAGCACCATAGTCGGGCATAAAGAAATTGGGTACAAGCCCAGTTATCTCCTTAATACTTGTGACACGTTCTCTCTGAAGTAAGTTTGAGCTGAAAGAAGAGGCAGCAACAGGAGATAGCTTGAACTCTTTGTCTTGTTTAAAACCTTGAATTACAATCTCTTTGAGAAAAAAGGGATTGTGCTGATAAAGAGAGTCTAAGTCTGTATCTGTCCATTTGTCTGTCTTTTTCTCTTGGACAGGAGAAGACTTGACTTTAGAATAGGCTTGACTGGGAGTCGTGGCTCCACAGATACAACAAAAAAAGAAGGTAAATAGATACTTGTTCATAGTTGGCTTATTATTTTGACTACAAAGAAAGAAAAAGCAAGCTCAGCCATCAATCCTAACAAATGAGGATATTTAAGTATTTTAGGTTAAAAGGAAGTCTTTTTGAATTGACAGGCTTAGCTTTATTCCTAGTGTAGAATAAAAGAGTCTAAATAGGCAGACCTACTTAGACTCTTTAAAATCACATGAGAGGTATAGATATGGAGTTCTTATTATTCGACTAAATCTGTGCCCCATGTTTTTCCTTTGCGGATAGCAGGGACACCTTTTACCATCCATTCTGGAGCAGGTGCTCCCTTGAGGTAGTGGTCAAAGAACTGTTGCAAACGAATACTAAGATCTTTGCGGTTGACGCGTTTCACTAAGTTGTGTTGCTCTCCATTGTATTGAAGCATCCAAACAGGTTTTTGTAGTCTGCGCATGCCCATATACATTTCAATCCCTTGGTACCAAGGCACAGCTCCATCTTCATCGTTGTGCATAATGAGCAGGGGTGTTTCTATCTTATCAACTCGGAAGATAGGAGAGTTGAGTAGGTAAAGCTCTGGGCAGTCCCAAAGTGTACCACCGATACGACTTTGACCAATTTCATATTGCAGCTGACGGCTAGAGCCAGTGCCCCAGCGAATTCCTCCGTAGGCACTAGTCATATTTGAAACAGGAGCACCTGAGCCAGCAGCCTTGAATAGGTTGGTACGGGTCACCAAGTAGGCCACTTGGTAGCCACCCCAGCTTTGACCTTGAATAGCCATATTATCCTTATCTATCCAGCTGTTTTTAGCCAGTGCCTCTGCACCAGAAACGATGCAGTTGTAGGCAGACTCTCCAGGCATACCTGTGGTATAATGAATGTCGGGAGAGAAGACGACATAACCTCTACTCACATAGAATGAGATATTGATAATAGACCAGCTGGGCTGAGGCATGTGGTGTGCATTTAAATTATCCGAATGAGTTTCGTAGAAATAAATCATCACAGGATACTTCTTGCTCGGGTCAAAATCTTCAGGTTTGTACACGATACCATCTAGCTTTTTTCCATCAAAGGCGTGCCAGTGGAAGAGTTCGGCTGTTCCCCAGTTGTACTCCTCTTTTTGAGGGTTGATGTGGCTGAGTTGGCTTGAGCTTCTCCATTGGTTGGAGGTAAAATGTATATCTGGGCAAATCTCAAAGTTAGACTTGATGAAGAGGTGTCTCTGAGCCTCTTTGGCTTTAATTATGCTATTATACTGTATGGGTTCTTGTGCAGTAAGTAGTTTGGGCTGAGCAGGGCGTCCTAAGTTCAAACTAGCTAGTGCTGCATCTTTATTGTTTGTATTGAATACTTCAATTAAAAGTTCTTCTTTGGGTGAAAAGAAGCGCTGCTCTCTATCTAGGTTGACAATGCGGTACTTTAAATTGTTTTTTCTACCTGCTTGCTGTGTCAAACAACGAGGAGCTTGTTGTGCTGTAGGGTCAAATTCCCAAATGTCATAGGCATCGTATAGTAGCACTTTCTGATCATCCGCTGTCCATCCTGCTGAACCATAAGGGTAGGGTTTGCCGGGGTAGTCTTCTTTTTCGTTCCAAAAGTTGACGTCTAACTGACTTGTCAAATTTGTGAGCTGATCTGTAGCCAAGTTATAGCTGTACCAATTGGAATCTTCCATTTGATACAGAAGTAAGTACTTGCCCTGGGGTGAGGGTGAAACAGATCCCTTGAAATCTTCTAGTAAGAGTTTACGCTTGCCTGTCTTGTAATCAACTTGATAAATATCTTTGGCTGTAGAGCCCTCCCACTGAGTTGCTATGATATTTTTAGAATTATCTGTTACAATTGCAAAATCTGCATCTCCACGATTTACACGCCAAACACTTTCAAATGGGTTTTGGCTAATCGGAACTAAATTATTGGCTTGGTCGAGATATAAAACAGCTGTATAGGTGCGTTTCGCCTCTCTGTTGCGATTGACAAGCTGCCCGGGTTGGATAACAGGGTCTTGGTAGTGCCAGATGTCAAGTGCTGCTTTCTCTTCCTTGTAAGTAATCGTATCGCTAGGAAGTGTAAGAGGAGCTACTGAGCTAAATAGCTTATCTCCTTTATGACTAAAAGAAAGCGTACTGTTTTCGGTAAAAAACCACCCCTCAGGCAGATTCTGAGTGTAATCAGTCCCAATTAATAGGTCTGCCTCCTCATGCCCTTGCTTATAGAGGAAGAGTTCAAAACTCTTATCGGTAGGCAGCACCGTGTCTTTGGCAGCATAGAAAGCCAACAAGTCTCCCGTTTCGTTAAACTCAGGCGTGAGGTATTTGAAGTAGCCTTTTGAGATTGTTTTCTTCTCCTTTTTACTGAGGTCATAGAATATCAATTCCTTATCGGGAGTAATAGAGTCTTTCTTTTCGGGCTGGGTAAGAATGGCGAGCTGTGTGCCATTTTTACTAAAATAGTAGCTATCCACATAGTCAATCGTATCACACCAACTGCTGCCAAACTCTTTAATGACTAAGGGTTTGTTGAACTCAATAGAGTCTTTTTTCTCCTCTTGGGTTCTTACATCTTCAGGGAGATAGGCGTAAAACTGGTTTCCTTCTTTTCCTATTTTATACGATTTGATAGCTCCTAGCGTGTCTAGTCTTTGCAAAGGAAGTGTAGCTACTACTAATGTGTCTTTGGGTGCATCTTCTTTCTTCCCTTTATTCTCTTTGTGCGCTTTGGTTTGGGCAAACTTAGGTTTGATAGCGCCTATAAAGTATTTTTCATTGGGCGTAATAGAATAACGCTGAATGCGATCAATCGTAAAAGTTTGGTTCTTCTTGGCCGTGTTGTGCATATAAAATACATCGTCGCCCTCTTGTGGGCTGATCAAATAACTTGCGTAAGTTCCTTTGTCGGAGATAGTGCTGAGCCGAATGCGTTGCCAACTATCGTAAACACTATGGTCTAAAGGTTTTTTCTGAGCATAGCCCCAACTTGTTAGGCAAGCTAAGGCAAAAAGTAATGTGA
>JASLIW010000080.1 GCA_030152865.1 Bacteroides sp. | reverse complement strand
ATTAAATTTCTTAACTGTGATACCTCATTTTTCCAGGACTCATCTTTGGGAGGATCTATAAATTCTTGTAAATCTCGAACGCTTACATTGGTGCCGAAATAGGCTGGGTCTGTAACAATAGAGACATCATACATCCTATCCAGCTTAGTGACTTCTCTAAGCAGTGAGCCATCTTCTCTTTTGCTATACTTTACGTGAGCCTGTTCATCTGTAGTAAAAGCAAAGGAAGAGCCGAAGATATCCCCACGCTTAATTAGTTCTAAAGCATTGTCTCCTTCAACAGTTTTAGGTGCATCAAAGCGGTATTTTACACCATAATCATCCACACTAAGTTGGAGTGAACCAACTCCATTAAAAGAACGAGCTAATAGCCTAGACTTATCATGCTCTGCAAGAGCTTTGATATCCCATTTCTTCAAGTCATCTTCAGAGACAGCTCCTCTTTTAATAACCTCAACAAACTTTTTACCTTTCCAGAAATCGAACATCATTCGACTCTCCTTTTCGAAGACTACAGCATAACCCTCAATGGTTCTTGTATCATCAAGCACTTTGGGCATGGCTCTCTCTTCGCTATAACTTCTTATCTCTTTACTCATATGATATCCCTTTTATATAACTGGGTTAATGGGGTGTTTTGGTGGCACTTTCTATGGCTTTTCAATAACTTTTTTTTCTCCACGTATCTTTTCACTATTAATAGGAGCAACGTTACATGATATCATAGCCTCATCGCCTCCTTCAATTGGAGGTAACCCTTGCTCCATTCTCCATTCGTTTACCGTGTAAACTCCATATTGAATATTCTTTTCCATGTAGTTGGCCATACTTTCCAAATCAGTTTTAAAGAAGGCCTTAAGATCAAATTCTATTTTGTATTTATTGGATAGAGATTTAGGAATTAACTTTGCAAAGAATTCACTTTCAATTTTTCGAAGAATTGGCTGTAAGGTATCTGTCAAATATTGGACTTGACTCATAGCACTGGCTTTGTAGTTTTGAGATTGACCTGCGAATGCTTTATCTGGATGAACTCCATAAAAACGACAAATATCTAAGACATTAAACTTTTTTGTTTCCAGAAGCTGAATATCAGCAGGAGACATACTAAGCTGGTTAAACTTCATGGCTCCAGGTAGATGGAATATGTTTTCTCCAGACTGTATTTCCTTTTTTATTCGCTCAGTAACTGAACTGAGTTGACTGTCTTGTATAGGAGAGAAGCCCGTAACACCAGCATTGTCACCCGATACAAATCCTCTCATAGTAGCTCCGTTTTCAAAAGAACTTAGTGTACGCTCTTCTGCACTAGCTCCAACAGACATCACTGTAGAGGCGTACCGAATGGTAGATACTCCAGTGTAGCCACCATCTAGAGATAAATTCTTTAAGTGTATAATCTCTTCTGGAAGATAGCTGCCATATACGTTATTGATAAAATCATTTACAGTGTAAGTGTCTGAACTTAGGTCGTAATTTACTGTGTTTGGAGCTAGTAAAATTAGCTCCACAGGGTCAGCATTTACATCATATTTAGGTAGAATGTATGCATTACCACTATTAACCATCTGTATAACAGCATTCTCAATAAGGTCATAAGAAGTCATTCTAGGATTAGCAACCTTATTCAGAATGTAATCTAAAGGATCATCATCAGCTATGGTAAAGTAACCATTCTTTTTTCTCTTGACCTGTAAAGGAAGGGAGGCGATTGAACCACTTAAAATAGAAGTACATCTAAACACTGTAGCTAGCTTCATAGCACTTTCCTGACTCCCTACATAGACACGACTATTGTTGTTACCAGTAGGTATAAAATAGTCTACAGCCTCGTCAAAATAACCTCGCTTTTCCTTCTTGCTTTTTGTCTTCCAAAAGCTCCACCATCTATTTTTCATATTAACTAAATCGTGTAAAATTATTGAATAGGTATAAATTCATCAGATTGGTAATAACACCGTCTATCTTGGCATTTTTACTTCTCTTGATAGGCTTCTTATTTTCCATCCTATCCTCATCAATTATTGCATTCCCAAAGCAGTACCAGGTAATAGGATTGTTGGCAAAATTGATGTTGCTTGTTTTCACTGCATACTCCATAGACTCAACTGGAGAAGTAAAGGTGCCATACAGCTGAGATACTGGTACTAAGGATTTTTTATTACCCAAAGCGGACATTCGATTAACAAACTCCAGAGATTTATAGGGGTCATAACCAATCTGTAGAATCTTTACATACTGATTGTTTTCTAGTATGTCATCAGAAATCATATCATAGTTAATGACGTTGCCCGGACAGACTTTTAGATGTCCATTATCCACCCATCTTTGATATAGGTTTTTATTGGGATGAGTGGTCAATAGTACTTCAGGAATGTAGTAATCTGTGTATGAATAGAACTTGTATGTAGAGCTGTCATGAATAGTATAAGTTACGGCACTAAAGTCATCACTTACAGAGAGGTCTACTGAAACCATGGCATTGGGATAGCCGGTAATCCGTTTTAGATTTAAGTCTATTGCTAGAGCTGAAACATCATCTTGAGTTAACCAGGCATTTGTTTTGTCTTGAACAAATATGTTTAGCAGCTTAGTTCTAAAAGTCATCATATCCTCAGATGTGAGTAATGCCTTTTGATATTCATTCTCATAAAAGTCAGACTGCACAGTAATGCCCAAGTGTGGCTGGACTTTTTTCCAGGTAGCAGGATCATTCTCTTCATCATCCACATCAGGCTCAAAGATGTGGGCAAAGACAGTATCGTTTTCTAAGCTACCTCTGAGGATGGATTTGTAGGCCTCCAATAATTCCACAAATGGACCGTTTAACTTCTCACTAGCTGTAGTTATTATAATAGTAAGAGGGTTAATCCGAGCTCCCATAGAAGAGGTTAATACGTTTTTTAGTTCTGCACTATCAGCTTGAGCATATTCATCTACTATAACAGTACTTGCATTCAATCCATCTAATTTATCAGGAGATGATGCTAAACATCGAGCAAAAGAGGTTTTACCTCTTCTTAGATTAAATATCTGCTCCCGATTGATTTTGAAGTGTCTAAGTTTTGGATCAAGGCATTTTAATATCTCCTTTATTTCTCCAAAGCAAATTTGAGCTTGATCATAACTATTTGCAGCTACGTAGCACTGGGCATTAGCATCACCAAACAGTAAATCATAAATAGCCAGAGATGATACACTGGTAGTCTTACTGAATTTACGAGGTACAAAGAGTAGGGCCTCACGACATAGTCGCTTAGCTTCTGTTTTATAGAAGCCCATAATATTAGTAAACTGGAAGACTTGTACTGGAGTAAGCTTGTAACGCTGTCTTCTTTTCAAGCCAGAGAATTTCAAGCTTTCATAGAACACTATGAATTTCTTTACTTCTTTAGGCTTGAATATGTACGTGTCCATGAAGTAAAAGAAGCGTTTAAGAGCTAAAAGCTCGTATAGATTATGACATTCAGGCTTGTTTATTAGCTCTTGAGCATACTCTTCAAGACGCTTATCTGTCTTATTTAAATTGTAGGAACTGACATCAATCTGGCTTAAGTGGTGAATAGTTTGAGTCTTCAGTTGTCTGATTTCCTCTTTTTCTAACTTATCCATCAGCTTACTTTATTT
>JASLIW010000023.1 GCA_030152865.1 Bacteroides sp. | reverse complement strand
GATAAAACTCAGATCTATAAAGGTGTAATCAACAAGAAATATAGAAGTGGTCAGATAGGACTACAGTATAAATTTGCCAATAGTGAAGCAATTAATGCCAAGCAAAGTCCCTATATCTACCATAAAGATGGTAGTGTAAAAGCACTACCAGGCTTCCGCATTGGTCGTGATGCTTATTTAGAGCAGTCGGGCTTAATCCATGCTATTGATCCACTAACGGGAGAAGCTGTGACGTGGAATGGCCTTAAAGACGCAGGTAGCACCTCGCATGTCATTGACTTGATGGGCGATCAGAAGCTTGGTAATGGAGTGGTATTAGACTATACGGTGCGCTATAAATACGCCAAATCAGGCTTGTACAATCCTTACTTAACAGCGATTTCAAGAGGAGTAGATCCCAATTCAGATCCAGCCAATCTTAAAGCTGGTGATAAGCGGTATTACTATGCTGATAATCCAAATGCACCCTATGAGGGCTATGTACAAAACGGCATGATGATATTCACACCCAAGTCAAAGAAAAACACCTTAATGGCTCGTTTTGAGTTAAGCAAAGAGTCAGAGAAGCACCACTGGATGGTAGGTTTACACAATTGGTTCTATGATGTAGACAAGGCTAGATCAGCTACTTATTCTTATCAGTTTGAAGTTAATCCAAATCCTAAAGCTCTAATTTATGATGAGTGGGTGACACAAGATGCTCAAGGAAATGCTATCACACCTCAATGGGTTCGGAAAACAGACGAGTTTGGCAATCGAAGTCACAATGCTGCGATGCAATATTACAACGGCTGGGAAAACAAATTGGCTGTAGTAGCGACTGACAAGTGGAAAATCAATGATAGACTTTCTGTAGATGGTGGTGCTCGTTTTGAATGGCAACGTATCAATGGAGATTGGTATCCTGCAGAAAATCGTAAAGCAGCAGCTACCAATTGGGTATCAGGTAAAACAAAGGGAGTAGCCAAAAATTGGTTTAATTTTAGCGCAACAGCAAGTGCTACTTGGAAAGCTTTCGAAAACTTTGGTTTCCTAGCTGATGCCTATTACTTGCAGCAAGCTGGTAAGCTTAGTATGTATGCCGGAGCCGATGATCCACAAATAGACAAATCCATCATTCCAGGATTTGCTGCTGGAGTCTATTTTAATCACCCTATGTTGAGTGTGGTATCAAAAATTACCTCCATCAGACGTACCAACTTCAAGAATAACTCTACCTTCAATGACCCTGTAACAGGAGCAGTAGATAAAAAAACAATAAGTTATGATGTGAGTACAATTGGTTGGACCACTGACTTATTATTCCGTCCATTCAAGGGTTTTGACCTACACTTCTTAATGACACTTCAAAACCCTAAGTATAAGAACTATGAGTTTACTACTAGCTGGGGACAAGAAGTGAATAATAATGACAATGTGGCTCGAAGTGTTTCCAAGACTCTTATCGAAATCGATCCGAGCTATACTTTTGGAAGATTTAAAATTTGGGCAAGTGCACGTTATTTTAGTAAAGAATATGCCAACTATCCAAACACCTTAATCTTCAAAGAAAGATGGGAAACATTTGCTGGTCTGAATTATAAGTACGATAAGAATATAGAGTTTAGTATCAGTGCGGTCAATCTATTGAATCAGCATGGTGCTCAGGGCTCTATTTCAGGAACAAATACAACGACAGCAGAAGAGGCTACAGCCTTATATGACAAACCTTTAGTGGGAACCTATATTCGTCCTTTCACACTAGAGTTTAAGACTAAAATTAAATTTTAACCTGTAAACTAATGATTATGAAAAACACACTTGTAAAGATTTTACTCTGTATCGGTATCTTGTGTCCGACGAGTGCTTTTGCGCAACAGAAGACCTTAAAGATATTGAGTTATAATGTGTACTGGGGAATGAAGCAAGATAGCTCTGAGAACAAGGCTAAATTTGCTGAGTGGATAAGAAATCAAGATGCTGATGTAGTGGCCCTACAAGAAATGAATGGGTTCACAGCAACAGATCCTGATTTCATACCCGCAGGTACCGAATATAAGAACAACCTAGCTAAGTTGGCCCGTAGTTATGGGCATCCTTATTGCTTCATAGTCAGAGAGCCAGCAGCTGATGGTTCAGTCAGCTTTCCTGTAGCTATTACTTCTAAATACCCTATCGTTAATGTGCGTCGAGTACTAGAAAATACGGTACATGGATTTTTAGAAGCAGAGATAGAGGGCTTTCATTTCTTAGTAACTCATTTGCATCCTTTTTCATCCGAACGAAGGGGCACTGAGATTGGTCAGATATTGGCGACAATAGCATCTCGGCCTGCTGCTCAGAAATGGTTATTGATGGGTGATTTGAACTCTGTATCTCCGCTCGATAAGGAAGCCTATGCAGATAATAAGTTACGTGACTTTATACGTGAAGACCGAAAGAAAAGAGCTCACAACCAAAACTTGGGAAAAGATGATGAGTTGGATTTTTCTATTCAGCAAAAAGTTTTAGATGCTGGTTTTGTTGATGCCCTTAAGGTGTTCCATCCTCAGTTTGTAGCAACAGCTCCAACTAAGATGTTCTACGACCAGTCTCACTACCCAGTTCGTTATGATTATCTTTATGTGAGTCGTAATATGAAAGACCAATTGGTGAGTTGTGAAGTAATCAAGGATGAGTTTACCGATGTGTATTCAGATCATTATCCTATCCTTCTAAAAATTAAAAAATAAAGATGATGAAGAAATATATTTTATGGGTAGCACTAGCTTTAGTTGGGTTTAACACCTCTTCTTTCGCACAGACTAAGCGTGTAAAAGATAATACAGTAACGCTTTACATCACTCGCCATGGCAAAACCATACTTAATACCGTGGATCGTGTACAAGGTTGGTCAGACTCATTTCTTACGCCTGCTGGTGTAGAGGTAGCAGAATACCTGGGACGGGGCCTGAAAAAGGAGCAGATTAGTTTTGACGCTGCTTACTCTAGCGATTTGGGTAGAGCACGGCAGACGGCACGTATCGTGCTAGATACGAAGGGCCAAGCTGAAATGCCGATTACAGAAGTGCCACAGCTAAGAGAAACCTGTTTTGGTAGTTATGAGGGTGAGTACAATCAGCGTATGTGGAATGATGCAGCCTTATACCTAGGCTACAAGTCTAGTAAAGAGGTTTTTAAAGCCTTGGCTGCGGATCGTAGCTTGATGGAGAAACTTGTAAACTCCTTTGCTGCTCTAGAAACCCTAGAGATAGGTGAAGATTATGCGACAGTAAAAGCCAGAGGTCAAAAAGCTCTTCGTACGATAGCTGAAACTGAGGCTCAAAATGGCGGAGGAAACGTACTTGTTGTTGGACATGGAATGTCTATTGGTATATTTCTATCCGATCTAGATAGCCAAGGGGTGAAACCTGAGGGCGGCCATATGGGCAATGCCGCAGTTTGTAAAGTAGTATATAAGGATGGTCAGTTTCAACTGATTTCTTTTGGAGATATGAGTTATGTAGAAAAAGGCAAAGAGAACTAAGCTTTCGATTTACCTTAAAATAGAAACGAGGATATATCTGATATATCCTCGTTTTTATTTGCTTGTATTCTTAATCCAAAAGGTCCCTGAAAGGAGGGTCCTTTGGTCCTGATCTTTGGGCCCTGGATCAGGGTCTTAATTATTTTGCTCAGGATGATCTATCGAGTCGTTCTTTTGCTTTCTCGAAGCGATAAAACTGAGTTTTAATAGCGCCTCTTCCTTGGCTTTCTGGATTTCGGTAAGTGTATAAAGTACTTTAGCTAGCTTATCTATCTCAATAGCCGCCTTTTTTTCAACAGCAGACAGTTTGAACTGATAGGTCCAGTCACCCAAATAACTCACCTTTAAGTCTTTGTCATGGTGCATTAAGATAAAAGGAATTAAATCTCCATCTTTGCCTCTTTTGAAGTCGGACTTCTCGCTAACAATACCTAGATTTTGGGATACAAAGTTGTTGTCTGAAATAGGAATCTCTACAAAAGAGCCATCAGGAGCAGCTATTTTTACAGTTTGTAGGTTTATTCCTTTCTTACCAGCATAGGTCGCTGTTACACTCATTATGCCTTTTTCGTTGACTTGAAATCGAAGGTAGGAGCGATTTAGATTCTGTTCTAACTTTTGCTGAGGAATAATGTAATAACCTATTTCTTGGTACTCTTTGTTCTTTTCGAGTAGGTAGTCTTTCTGGAGGGTCTGAAACTCCTCTTGCTTGGCAATCTCTAAACTATCTAAATACTTCAAACCTCTTTCTTGTTCGGCTTGTTCTACCTCTAGCATAAATCGAATACCTGCTTTACGTGTATCAAAAGCCTTGGGATACTTTATTTTAATGCTGTCTAGTTCAGTCTTAGCACGTGTGTAGTTTCCCTCTTGGTAAGACAGCTTAGCTGCCTCTAAAAATTTTTGAGCCTTTTGTTCATCAGAAGGGCCACAAGCCGCCAATAAAAGGCAGACGAAAATGATGCTATTTAATCTACGCATAGGTCAAAATGGTTTTATTCTAGAAACAAAAATACAAATAATATCAGTTTTTAGTACCTTTGCCACTTGAAACTTAAAAGAAAGAAGATGAAAGAGTTGACAAATGATGAATTGAAGAAAAAGTTTGATGGTTCAATATTTCATCAAATATCCACCCTTGCAGATGAGCTCCAGCTGGAGTGTTATGTAGTAGGTGGTTATGTGCGCGATTTATTTTTAGAAAGACCCTCTACCGATATCGATGTAGTCGTGGTAGGAAGTGGAATACAGATAGCAGAAGCATTAGCTCGTAAGCTAGGTAAGGGAGCTCATTTATCTGTGTTTAAGAATTTTGGAACTGCTCAGGTTAAATATAAAGATTATGAAGTAGAGTTTGTTGGAGCACGTAAGGAGTCTTATCAGCGAGATTCTAGAAAGCCAATTGTAGAAGATGGAACCCTAGAAGATGATCAGAACAGACGTGATTTTACAATCAATGCCATGGCTGTCTGTATGAATAAAGATCGGTTTGGGGAGCTAATAGATCCTTTTGGAGGTATGTCAGATCTGAAAGAGGGGATTATTCGCACTCCCTTAGATCCTGATGTAACCTTTAGTGATGATCCCTTGCGCATGATGCGTTGTATCCGCTTTGCTACTCAACTCAATTTTTACATTGATGATGATACTTTTGAGTCATTATGTCGTAACCATGAGCGTATAAATATTATTTCGAAGGAGCGAATAGCTGATGAGTTAAACAAGATTATTTTATCACCTATACCTTCCAAAGGCTTTGTAGATCTGGATAGATGTGGATTGTTGCCTCTGATTTTTCCTGAGTTTGCTGCTCTTCAAGGTGTAGAGACTGTCAATGGCAGAGGGCACAAGGATAATTTCTACCATACGCTTCAGGTCTTAGATAATATCAGTCGGGAAACAGATAATCTGTGGCTGCGCTGGGCTGCTGTACTTCATGACATTGCGAAGCCCCAAACTAAGCGTTGGGATCCTCGTGTGGGCTGGACTTTTCACAATCACAATTTTATTGGAGAGAAGATGATTCCTAAAATATTTCGTCGGATGAAACTGCCCATGAATGAGAAAATGAAGTATGTTCAAAAGTTGGTTCGCTTGCATATGCGTCCTATCGTGATAGCCGATGATGAGGTAACAGACTCTGCGATTAGACGACTCTTGTTTGAGGCTGGGGATGATATAGAAGATCTAATGACGCTATGCGAGGCTGATATTACTTCGAAGAATTTAGAGCGTAAGCAACGTTTCCTAAGGAACTTTGCTTTGGTGCGACAAAAGCTCAAAACCATAGAAGAGAAGGATCGGATTCGAAACTTTGAACCACCCATAGATGGGGCTGAGATTATGGAGTTGTTTAATCTTCCTCCCTCCAAAGAGGTAGGTGCCCTAAAAGCCTCTATCAAGGATGCAATCTTAGATGGAATTATTCCCAATGAGTATGAGGCTGCCTATGCTTATTTGCTGGAAAAAGCAAAGGCCAAAGGTTTTACTCCTCAGCACTAGAATATAGGTGGAATTTATAAAAAAATGGAACTCTCTAAGAAGGGAGTTCCATTTTTTATGTGTTATTTAGCACGTTTTAGCTACACTAAACCGGCTAGTTCTAATACTTTTTGTACGGCTTCAGGGAGTGTATCTGCATTCTTTCCACCTGCTGTAGCAAAATGAGGTTGACCTCCTCCACCACCTTGGATGATTTTAGCTGCTTCGCGTACAAGCTTGCCTGCTTGCATTCCTTTTTCTACCAAGTCATCTGATAGCATAACGGTCAGCATCGGTTTGCCTTTGTCTATGCTACCTACGACGAAGAAGAGGTTTTCTGTCACTTCTCCTCGAATCTGAAATGCTATGTTTTTTACGATTTCACCGGGTAGCGGATTTACAGATTGAATAACATTGACTCCATTGGTGTTTTTTATGTTTTTGAGTAGAGCGTCTTTGACGGCTATCTCTTTTTCCTTCATAAATCCTTCCACCTTATTCTTCAGCTCTGTATTTTCTTCGATGAATTTTATTACAGTATCTTCTAGATTTGGTGTGTTGTTAAATAAGCTACGTAATTTACGCACGGTATCTTCTACCTCATACATTAGGGTTTCTACCTTTTCACCTGTTATGGCTTCAATTCTTCGGATGCCAGAAGCAATAGAGCCCTCAGAGATAATTTTGAACATACCAATACTTCCTGTAGCTGGCACGTGTGTTCCCCCACAAAATTCTATGGAATCCTCAAACTGAATGACACGCACTTCTTCGCCATATTTTTCTCCAAATAACGCGATTGCACCCATGTCTTTTGCTTCTTGAATAGGGATGCTTCTATGCTCTGTTAGAGGTATATTCTCACGTATGCGTCTGTTTATCAGTAACTCTACTTGACGAACTTCCTCTTCTGTCATTTTTTGGAAGTGAGAGAAGTCAAAACGAAGAATATCTGGAGTCACTAAGGATCCTTTTTGTTCAACATGATCACCTAATACTTCTCGAAGAGCTTGGTCTAGGAGGTGAGTAGCACTATGGTTGGCAGCACAAGCCGAGCGCTTGTCTGTATCTACGCAAGCCATAAATGTAGCTTCTATGTTCTCAGGAAGCTTGGTACTAATATGGATAGGTAGGTTGTTTTCTTTTTTAGTATCTATAATATCAATGGTCTCCGTGTCATTGATAAGCACTCCTGTGTCACCAACCTGACCTCCACCTTCTGCATAGAAAGGTGTTTTGTCGAGCACAAGCTGATAAAATGTTTTCTTTTTTTGTTTGACCTGTCTGTAGCGTAAGATAGATACTTCGTATTCGGTAAAGTCATAGCCTACAAACTCAGTAGTTCCTGGCTTGACTTCAACCCAATCTGTGGCTTCTATAGAAGCAGCACTTCTTGCTCTATCTTTTTGTTTTTGCATTTCTGCATTAAAGCCAGCTGTGTCTGCAGTCATGCCATTTTCTCTTAGGATTAGCTCTGTCAAGTCTAGAGGGAAACCAAAGGTGTCATAAAGTGTGAATGTTTCCTTGCCAGATATTACTGTTTTACCTTGTTTTTTGGCTTCAGCCATAGTTTTCTCTAGGAGATGAATACCTGTAGCGAGTGTATGTAAGAATGATTCTTCTTCTTCTTTTATTACCTTGGCTATTAGCTCTTTTTGCGCAATGAGCTCAGGATAGGCTTCACCCATGCTTTCATTCAAAATAGGAAGGAGTTTGTATAAGAAGGCTTCCTTTTGGTTTAGGAAAGTGTAGCCATAGCGCACTGCTCTACGCAAGATACGTCTGATTACGTAGCCTGCTTTTGCATTGGAGGGAAGTTGTCCATCTGCAATAGAGAAGGCTATTGTACGTACGTGGTCAGCTATTACACGCATGGCGATATCTTCTTTCTCCTCTTTTCCGTATTGGCTTCCTGCTAATTGAGCAATTTTTTTAATTAAGGGCTGGAATACATCGGTGTCGTAATTGGATGTCTTACCTTGAAGTGCCATACACAAGCGTTCAAAGCCCATACCTGTATCTATTACTTTATGTGGTAGGTCGATGAGTGTACCGTCAGCTTTACGATTGAATTGCATGAACACCAGATTCCAGATCTCGACTACTTGTGGGTGATCTTGGTTTACTAAGTTTGCTCCATCAATTTCAGCACGCTCTTTATCACTTCTTAAGTCAATGTGTATTTCGGAGCAGGGGCCACAAGGACCTGTTTCACCCATTTCCCAAAAGTTATCGTGCTTGTTGCCGTTAATGATTCTATCTTTAGCTAGAAATTGCTCCCAGATGGTTGCTGCTTCTTCATCGCGTTCTAGCCCTTCTTCTTTGGAGCCTTCGAATACAGTGGCATAAAGTCTATCTGGATTGAGCTTTAGGACATCTACAAGATACTCCCAGGCCCATTCGATAGCTTCTTTCTTGAAGTAGTCGCCAAAAGACCAGTTTCCTAGCATCTCAAACATGGTGTGGTGGTAGGTATCGTGGCCTACTTCTTCGAGGTCATTATGCTTTCCACTGACACGAAGACACTTTTGAGAATCGGCGACTCTTTTGTGTTTGGCAGGCTGGTTACCAAGAATAATATCTTTAAATTGATTCATTCCCGCATTGGTAAACATCAATGTGGGGTCGTCTTTTATTACCATAGGAGCCGAAGGAACGATTTGATGTCCTTTAGACTCAAAGAATTTCTTGAATGATTCTCTTGTTTCTTTCGCAGTCATCATATGTATCTATATATCTCTATCTTCGTTGTTAATAATCTATTGAAAGGATGTGCAAAGATAGCTTGATTTTATTACTTTTGAGCTGTAAATAGCGAATAATTCTCTAAGAAGCAAAGTTTAGAACAGTATATTGTGTATCTTATTCTCCACTTATTAGCAGAGTTTTAAGGCTGTTTTTAGTTAGTAGTATTTTACGTTTACCCCCAATTAAGTATGAGTTCCAAAAACAAGGTTGTTTTAAGTACGAAGTTGAATTTGCCCACAAAAGAAGGAGCAAAGCTCTATTATTCTATTCGTGAAGTGGCAGATATGTTTGAGGTTAATACTTCTTTGCTGCGTTATTGGGAGTATCAGTTCCCTAGTTTGAAGCCCCAAAAGACCAGAGCTGGGGTGCGAAAGTACACCCTTGATGATATTGAACATATCAAGTTGATTTACTACTTAGTAAAAGAAAAAGGTATGACGCTCAAGGGTGCGCGTAAGAAGCTGACTGTCAATAAGGAAACTACCTTAAAGCGTGCGGAGCTACTGAGTCGGCTGAATGCCATTAAAGCAGAGCTTCTCTCTATGCGTGAGGAGTTAGATCGCAGGTGATTTTTGCGTTTTTAGGATTGATCTTCTATTCTTGAGGTGTAGTTGACCCCAAGTATTTTTCTTATTGCTGTGCATAAGTCTGTTATCTCACTAGCATGGTGTACAAATAGTTGTAAGTTGCCCTCAAATATTCCATCATTCGTTTTGATATTGATATTATCAATGTTGGCTTGAAGGTCCTTAGATACAACGTGTGTAATATCGCTTAATAAGCCTATTCGGTCAATACCCCTGATGTATACTGTAACAAGAAAATCTTTGGTAAAGCTTTCTACCCACTTAGTGGCTATAATACGATTTCCAAAACTACTCTTTAGACGTGTAGCCACAGGACACTGACGTTTGTGGATAAATAATTGACCCTTTTCATCTAGGTAGCCTAAGACAGAATCGCCAGGTATAGGTTTACAACAGGTTGACAAAAAGTATTTAGTATTTAAATCTTTCTCAAGAAGGGGTTTGATCTCTTTCTTGTCAATAGATTGCTTATCCTCTTCATGGATAAGCATGGGTGCTGATTCATCTTGTTTGTTGGTAAAGTTGAAAGTCAGGTAGCGTTTCCATAAAGGGGCTTGTTTACCTAGTAATGTATTCTTATCTCTTTCTCCTAAGCTTATCTCTCCTTCACCAATGGCTAGGGTGAGCTCGTCTTTACTATTGAGCTGATGCAGTTTGAGTAGCTTGTTTATCTCGGAGGGTTCTTGTTTTAGGTCTAACTCTTTGAAGAAGGTGTTGAGCTGCTTTTCTCCCTCTATTTGATATGTTTTTTCTTTTTTACGCAGGTAGGAGCGTAGTTCAGTTCTTGCCTTGGCAGTGGTGGCAAACTTTAGCCAAAAAGGTTCTACTCGCTCTTGCTGTGAAGTGAGTATTTCTACTTGATCGCCACTCTGTAGTTTGTGGCTCAAGGGAACGAGCTTGTGATTTACTTTTGCACCTATACAGTGTATGCCTATATCTGTATGCAGAGAGAAAGCAAAGTCTAAGGCTGTTGAGTTTTGTGGCATTGTTTTAATGTCACCTTTAGGCGTGAAGACAAAAATTTCAGAAGCAAAGAGGTTGAGTTTAATTGTGTCCAAGAAGTCCATTGCATCTGGCTGAGGATCATCCAATATTTCCTTAATGGTTTTGAGCCATTTTTCAAGTTCTCCCTCGTCTTCGCTACCTCCTCCTTCTTTGTACTTCCAATGTGCTGCAAATCCCTGCTCAGCAATATCATTCATGCGTTCGCTCCGAATCTGAACTTCTATCCACTGTCCGTTATTGGCCATGAGTGTGACGTGGAGTGCTTGATAGCCATTAGCCTTAGGGTGGCTTACCCAGTCTCGTATTCGATCGGGGTGAGGCTTATAGATCTTAGAAATGGCTACATAGATGTTGAAGCAGTCATTGAGTTCTTCTTCTTTACTCCTAGGTTCAAAGATGATTCGGACGGCTAGGATATCATAGACCTCATCAAAGGGGATGTGTTTTGTTTCCATCTTTTTCCAGATGGAGTAGATAGACTTGATTCGTGCAATGATGCGGTATTTCAAGCCCATTTTATCAAGCTCTTTACGTATGGGAGTGGTAAAGTTTGTAAATGTTACATCGCGCTCATCAGCATTGGCTTCGATGAGCTGTCTGATGTGTTCGTACTCTTCGGGGTGTTCGTATTTGAAGCTGAGGTTTTCTAACTCTGTCTTTATTTTATATAGTCCAAGTCTGTTAGCTAGGGGAGCATAAATATAGAGCGTTTCACCTGCAATCTTGTACTGCTTTCTAGGATGCATAGATCCTAGTGTACGCATGTTATGTAAACGGTCTGCTATTTTGATGAGTATGACACGAATGTCATTAGACATCGTAAGTAGTAGTTTTTTGAAGTTTTCAGCTTGTGCAGAAGCTCTATCTCCAAATATGCCACCAGATATCTTAGTGAGTCCATCTACAATTTGAGCAATCTTGGGCCCAAATAAATTTTCGATGTCATCTACGGTATAGTCGGTATCCTCAACGACATCATGAAGTAGGGCTGAACAGATGGATGTAGAACCAAGACCTATTTCGTTACATACTATTTTGGCCACAGCTATGGGGTGCATAATGTAGGGCTCTCCAGAACGTCTACGTATGCCTTTGTGTGCCTCATGAGCAAAATTAAATGCTTTGGTTATGATTTCTTTTCGCTTTCTGTGCTTTGTCGCTAAATAATCATTTAGCAGCTCTTGGAAAGCTTCTTGAATCATTTTTTCTTCAGCTAATTCTTTTTCTGTCATATTACTCATGTAACTTATGCCTTAGGATTTGTGTCTAGTACAAAAATAGCGAATAAAGGGACGTATGCAACAAAATGATTATCTAATAATTTTTAGCGTCTTTCCTGCTCTAATATTATCATTTTTGAGTCCGTTCCATTCTCGAAGTTTAGCTACACTTACGCCGTGTTTACGTGCTATGGTAGAGAGGTTGTCACCTCTTTGTATTTTGTAATAGGTAGTTTTGGCTGAGGGCTTTGAATGTACAGCTGTGCTACCAGCTTTCACTGTTTTTCTTTTCTTGAAAATAGAATCTCTATTGTAGTTGTAGATAGTGTCTTGGTTTTCAATAAATGTAGCTATTACATCTTGAGGTAAGCGTAGTGAAGATAATTGCGTGTTGCCGGGCACAATATCGCGTTTATATTGTGGGTTTAGGCTACGGAGTTCTTCTTTCTTTACATCACAAATAGCACTTATTTGGTCCAAATGTAGATCTTGGTTAACAAGGACGGTATCGCTTAGGGTAGGTAAGACACCTTCAACAGGGCAAATATTGTGGTCACAATAATAGGTCATTACATAATTAGCCGCGATAAAGGCAGGCACATATCCACGGGTTTCTCTTGGGAGATAATCGTAGATAGCCCAATAGTCTGTACTGCCTCCTGCTCTGCGAATGGCTTTATTGACATTGCCTGGGCCACAGTTGTAGGCAGCAATAACTAGGTTCCAGTCGTTGTACATGTCGTGTAGGTCTTTTAGATACTGAGCTGCAGCCCATGTCGATTTAATGGGGTCTCGGCGTTCATCTACCAAACTGCTTATCTCTAGCCCGTACTTCTTGCCTGTTCGCAGCATAAACTGCCATAAACCAGTGGCTCCAGCACGTGATACAGCTGTAGGATTTAATGCTGATTCGATGATGGGTAAGTACTTGAGTTCAATCGGGAGGTTGTAAGTATCCAGTGCTTCTTCAAAAATAGGAATATAGAAGTTCGTACTACTTAGCATAATAGATACTTGTGTACGAAGCTTTTCTGTATACAAGTCTATATATTTTCGAACAATAGGATTGTATGGCATCTCCATGACGCTTGGTATCCGAGAGAGTCTGCTGATGTATACAGAATCTGGAAAGTGAGGGTTTACAGCAGATGTCTTGCACTCTTTTTTGTCTAAGTTTAAGTATTCTTGCGTTTTCCAATCACTGAGTAGGCTATCAATAGACCAAATCATTGTTTCTGGAACTTCAGGGCTTTGAGCTTTTCCTGTGATTGAAATAAGTAAGAAGAAAGAAATTAAGGCTAGGTTTAAAATGGTCTTATTCATAGATGCGTGTTCTATTTAAATTAAAATGTAAACTTACACTGCAAGCCTACAGATTTATTTTGTTTACTGGTTTGTGTATAGTCATTACTGTTGATAAGTGTGGGCTCAATACTCATGCTTAAGTCTGGTGTGATGTCAAAGTTGGATAATTCTGCATCGACATAGGCATCAATGATAGATAACACATAGACTCCCACAAAGACAATAACACTTAAATCTCGGTATCGTCTAAACCTATCTTTTCTGTTCTTAAGAATTGTCTCTAATCGACTCATGTCTATATTGGCATTGGGAGGCAATAACTCAAGGTAGCTATTTGTGTTAGGGTTGTTGTCTTTCAGGTCTCGGTATGCTTGTGCATAGTCTTTATACATCGTATTGTTCCAGTTTAGGGCATACATACAGCCCGCAAACCCGCCATAAAATATAGGGAGCTTCCAGTATTTCCGATTGTAGATTTGTCCACCACCAGGAAAAACAATAGCATACCATGTGGCTTTTGTTGGATTTGGCTTCCACTCTTTGCTTAGGTTTTCATTTAGCTTGGGAGGAGGTGGAGTTTTAGGGATAGCTTGATTTAAGCTGTCTAGTCTTGCTTGATTGACTGCTTGAATGCTATCGGCTAAGATGAGGCTATCTTGGGGTAGTCTATCTCCCAGACTAATGGTGTCTATCGTGCTTAATAGCGAATCAATTTTTAATTGACTCTCTATTTTCTTTAGCTCGGTACTTTCATTCTTTTGCTGTTGTTGAGCATAAGAGTGGATAGAGCCACAAATCATGAAAACAACAGATAGAAGGAAGTATCTTATAAAGTTACTTGCGTTATTCATCTGCTTTTTTGAGTGAATCAAATATTTCGATAATCCTTTCTAGCTCATCTTCACTAGAAAAGGGGATACTGATTTTACCTTTGCCTTTTTGATTGCAAGTTAGTTGAACTTTTGTATTGAAGAAACCAGAGAGATGTTGTTTAAGAATATTAAACTCTTCAGGGAGCTTATTATTAGTTTTTTTCTTTGCAGACTTAACAGTTTCACCCTCGTTGATGGTTTTTACTAGTTCTTCTACTTTACGTACGGAGTAGTGATTTTTTGTGATTTCGTTTAGCATCTGTATTTGCACTTTAGGGTCTTCTAAAGGCAATAGAGCTCGGGCGTGTCCCATATCGATTTTGCGACGTTGCAAGGCTACTTGGATAGGAGCAGGTAGCTTGAGTAGGCGTACGTAGTTCGCGATAGTTGCTCTCTTCTTTCCTACACGCTCACTGAGTTTATCTTGGGTTAGGTTGTATTCTTCAATAAGGTGTTGGTAGGCTAGAGCTATTTCTATGGCATTGAGGTCTTCCCTTTGAATGTTTTCAATCAAGGCCATTTCTAGAACATTTTCATCGCTTGCTTTGCGTATGTAGGCTGGTATTGTATTCAGCCCAGCTAGTTGAGAAGCTCTAAATCGACGTTCACCTGCAATAATTTGATACTTGTCGGTTGAAAGTTCTCTCAACGTGATAGGCTGAATGATGCCAATTTCAGCAATAGAGCTAGCTAACTCTTCTAGCGCCTCTTGATTGAATTCTCTACGGGGTTGATTAGGGTTGACTGAAATTTTAGATATTTCAATTTCATTGATTGAGGATGAACCATCTGTCTTTATTTCATCCATTGAAAGTAAAGCATCTAATCCTCTACCTAATGTATTTCTCTTCTGTGCCATACAAAAATTTAATTACTTGTTCTTACGAATTAATTCTCTAGCCAATGCTAAATAGTTCTTAGAACCAGTGGAATCTGCATCATATAAAATAGTAGGGAGTCCATAGCTTGGAGCCTCACTGAGTTTTACATTACGGTGTATAATAGTCTTGAAAACTAAGTCTTGAAAGTGTTTCTTTATCTCGTCATGAATTTGCTTAGCTTGTCTTAACCGAGAATCATACATAGTAAGTAAAAATCCTTCTATTTCTAGGTTTGGGTTAAGGCGAGATTTAATGATTTTAATCGTGTTAAGTAGTTTGCTTATTCCCTCTAGGGCAAAGTACTCCGCTTGTACAGGGATAATAATTGAATCTGCTGCGGTGAGGGCATTTACCGTAATTAAACCCAGTGAAGGAGAGCAGTCAATTAAAATATAATCATACCTTTTTTTCAAGGGTGTTAGAATTTCCTTTAGGATATTCTCTCTGTTGTTAAGGCTGAGCATCTCGATTTCTGCTCCTACTAAGTTGATATGTGAAGAAACCACCTGTAGGGTGTCTATATCAGTAGTGAGAATTGCGTTTTCTATAGAAGCATTTTCTCGGTCAATCAAGCATTCATAAATGCTATGTGCTGACTGACGCATGTTTACACCTAGTCCTGATGTTGCATTGGCCTGTGGGTCTGCATCAATGACTAGCACTTTCTTCTCTAAAGTAGCCAATGATGCTGCAAGATTTATGGTGGTGGTGGTTTTGCCAACTCCTCCTTTTTGATTTGCCAAAGTTATTATTTTTCCCATATCAGTTATTCGATTAATAAAAGCGAAATAAGTTATAAAGCTTAAGAATTCCTTATAAAAAAAGAAGAGTTTACCATATCTGTTGATAAGTTATGTCTTATGTTTATAACTGGAGCCTAGCCTACTTGGCTTGAGTCGTATACTAAATACTTAATATATTATGAGCAAATATACTAATTTATATTCAATACTATTTGTTTTTTATTAGCTTACAGTCGTTTAGCTTTTTATTTCAGCATCTACTAAGCGTCGATATTACTTATAAACTAATAAAAATAGTATATTTGTAATATATTAATTATAAATTAAATAGTAAGAAAACAATGATTCAAAATAAACCACTTATATTGATAACCAATGATGATGGTATCATAGCAAAAGGAATTAGTGAGCTTGTTAGATTTGTTCGTCCTCTGGGTGATATTGTTGTCGTAGCTCCTGATGGTCCACGATCTGGTAAAGGTTGTGCCTTAACGATAACTGAGCCTGTTCACTTTAAACAAGTACGCCAAGATGTAGGATTATCAATCTATCGTTGCTCAGGCACTCCAGTGGACTGTGTGAAGCTGGCTAGGCACGCAATCCTAGATAGAGAGCCAGATTTAGTAGTGAGTGGTATTAATCATGGAGACAATTCGGGAGTTAATGTGCATTACTCTGGTACAATGGGGGCTGCTATTGAGGCTTGCCTGAATAAAATTCCAGCTATTGGTTTTTCCTTGTGTGATCATGATCAAGATGCTGACTTTGCTCCATTAGGCAAGTATATCCGAGAGTTAAGTAGAGTAGTGCTACGCAATGGGCTACCTGACTACACTTGTTTAAATGTAAACTTCCCAAAAACGGAAGAAATAAAAGGCTTGAAAGTGTGTCAGCAGGCAAGGGGCAGCTGGACTAATGAATGGGAGGCTTGTCCACGCTCTTTTGATGAAAACTATTATTGGCTATCTGGTGGCTTTGTGCCCGATAAAAAAGGAAATGAGCTTAGTGACAACCGTGCACTATCAGAAGGCTATGGCGCTATAACTCCTACCTTGGTTGATGTAACTGACTATGGTTATATGAACAAGTTTGAAAAGTTGGTGGCCGGTATGACTATAGAAGAACTCGACGAATGAAGTATTATCTGATAGTCGGTGAGGCCTCTGGAGATTTGCATGCTTCTCAACTTATGGTGGAGCTTAAAAGACAAGATCCCTCTGCATCTTTTCGTTTTTTTGGAGGGGATTTAATGAAGGAAGTTGGAGGAACTCTCGTTCGTCATTATAAGGACTTGGCTTTTATGGGATTTATTCCTGTTTTGCTTAATTTGCCTACGATTCTGTCTAATATGCGATTTTGTAAGCGAGACATCAAGGAGTGGAATCCCGATGTTGTTATCTTGGTCGATTATCCAGGTTTTAATTTGAAGATTGCCAAGTATATAAAGAAAAATACTTCTATACCTGTTTATTATTACATATCACCCAAGATATGGGCTTGGAAGGAGTATCGAATTAAAAATATTCGACGTGATGTAGATCGTATGTTTTCTATATTACCGTTTGAGGTGGATTTTTACAAGCAACATAATTACGAGGTACAATATATAGGTAATCCCACTGTAGATGAGGTGGCTCAATTTAGAGCGACTTATAAAGAGTCTTTTGCTGGTTTTACAAGTCGTGTGGGTTTGTCTTCAGAGAAGCCAATTATTGCACTTTTAGCAGGTAGTAGAAAGCAAGAAATCAAAGATAATTTGCCTCTGATGATACGTGCGGCCGCTGCTTATAAGGATTTTCAACTGGTTTTGGCTGGAGCTCCAGGTATTGCACCAGATTATTATGAGGAGTACATAAAAGGCTGTGATTTAAAAGTTGTTTTTGATGAGACTTACTCGATCTTATCTCATGCACATACAGCTCTAGTTACTTCAGGTACAGCAACCCTAGAAACAGCACTTTTTAAGGTTCCTCAGCTGGTCTGCTATTACACTCCTATGGGTAAATTAATAGCTTTTCTTCGCAAACATGTTCTGAAGGTTAAATACATATCACTAGTTAACCTAATAGTTGACAAGCTAATCATTCAAGAGTTAGTAGCTGATACGATGACTTTGACTCATTTAAATCAAGAACTTGAGCGTTTGATTTTAGATAAGGCTTATCGGGCAAAAATGAAGGCTGACTATGATGAAATGGAACATATTTTAGGCGAAGTGGGAGCACCTCAACATGCGGCTAAGCAAATGATTGAATACCTCAATTAAGATTAATATTGACTTTGGGGATGCAGTATTAAGGGGTTTAATGTGTTTAGTTTATAAAGGGATTTGTTATAAACTATACACATTAAATTTTTGTACCCATGAAAGCATTAGTTAGAAATTTAGTTGTCATTTCTGCATTGATTTTTGGCTTAAGTTCTTTGTATAGCTGTAGTAAAGATGGAGAGTACTCTTTAGGGAAGTTTGCTGTAGGAGTAGCTACTGTGGTCAATGAGCCAGGAACTAACTGGTATTTAAAGCTTGACTCTGGAGAAAAACTGTGGATTGCTGCAGGTCATCCTATGTACAATTACCAGGCTATTGATGGACAACGAGTTATCATTGATTATACACCTTTATCTGGACCTAGTGATGGTTTTGATCATATGATTAAGCTGAATAGAATCTGGAATATAGAAACTAAAGCAGTGAAGGAGATTTTTGATGAGGGCGAGTTGGGTGATGCTGGAAACAATCGCTGTCCTATAGTAGCAGAGGGTTTCCCTAGTGGGATATGGGTCAGTGGTGAAAATGAATACTTAAATGTCGTAGTAGCTATCTACTCATCTAAATACAAAGTTAGTCTAATTGACAATACTTTAATGGAATATCCCGATGACGGGTATAAGTATTTAGAGTTAAGGTACAATGCTTACGACTCAGAGCTTGATTATGCTCTTGCTAAGCCTTACTCTTTTGTCTTAAAAGGGCTTGATTTTCAAGGCAAGAAAGGTTTGAAAATAAAACGTATAAATGTGGATGGAAAAGAAGAGCTTATGACTTATGATTTTGATGAAAAGAACCACTTTTCTTTAGGCTCTCAAGATTCTGACCTGAATACAGGAGGTGAGTCTGTTGCAGGGGAGGTATTAAGATAGTAAATCGTATAATGTAATTGCTTTCTTTAAATATGGATTACCAATACTGAAAATAAATGTATGAAGAGATTGGGTCTTTAAGCAGTAATAATATTTAGGTAGACATAATGAATAGATTATCGTATTGACATCTTTCTAAACCTTAGTGAAATAACCATATTAAAACTCTTAGTATAGCCTTATATTATATTCGTTTAGAATTGTGCGTAAGCATAATTAGTGTAGGCCAAGTTTTAGAGGTTATGAAAATAGCAGTAAGTTAGAATAGAATAATATTAAATACTTTTTGAAGCCGTTGTATATATCCATAAAGATATTGAATTTCATATTGAGAGTATTTTAATAGATAACCTAATTTAAGACATCTGACACTAAAGTAAATATATAAGATGCATAGGTGGAAATACATTTCTAAGGTATATCTATAATAGAGTTTAGTCTCCAATAGTAGTTGAATCAGTTATCATAAGCTAAGAGGACTTTTGTTGTTAGCCTTTTTGTATCTTTGTCCAGTAAAATTTAGAACTTATGCAATATCGCTACTTCATTTACTTAGCTTATGATGGCAGTTTATACAATGGCTGGCAGATTCAACCCAATGGAAAGAGCATACAGGAAACCCTAATGAAGGCTCT
>JASLIW010000015.1 GCA_030152865.1 Bacteroides sp. | reverse complement strand
GGAAACTCATAACGGAATCCCAAACCGTCGTCAAAGAGACGGAAGCGAATCAGCATTTTACGTGCTGTTGTGGGTTGGTTGAGCGTTACCGCTAGCTCATTGTAGTGGTTACGAATGCTGCTTGACTCCCCCCACACAGGCTTCCAAGTTTCATCAAAAGTAGCCGTTTGGGTATCCACCAGCTCAAAACCATCATACAGATTGGTCAAGCGATCATTCATCTCCGAGTCCGACTCGGGCGAAAAATCATCAAAAGAGGCTGGTGAACCTTCGATGTTTCTTTTCAACTCAAATCCAAGGGTACTCGGCTTAATTACCTGCGTACCTTTGTAGTTTAGTGTATAAGTAGGAGCTCCTTGCGCATTCAGGTAAAACTGAAGCTCAAACGCCCCATGGGGTGACTTTATCGTTTGTGCAGACAAACCTCCGATAAGAAGTAGCGCACAAGCAAGTGTCCATAATCTTTTCATGTTGTTCTTAGTTATATATATGTATTCTATCATGCTATCACGTTTTATTCAATCGTACCTGTATTGGCTGTAAAATCGAGCCTAATCAGCTCTCCTTCATGTACCTCTACGGGCTCTAGGTCATCACCATTACCTCTGTACTCGAGGATGCCATCGCGAAGAACAAACTCCATTCTCCACCAATCAATCCCCTTGGCATAAGTATTGGTCGTATAAAGTCGAAGTGCTCCATCGTGACTGACTTGTATACTGGCCTCTTTGCCCTGAATGCTTAGTGGGTATTTTCCTTCAGCCCAACCGCCAAAAGCATCACCGATACCAAACACTTGAGCAGGCTCAATGCTAATTAAGTCTTCGGCTTGATCAATAAAGATCATATATAAGCCAGACTCTTCTACTACAGCATTACCATCCTTCTCCTTAAAACCATACGAGCTGCCTAGACTTGCAAAATCACCACCCCAAGTCAGCTGTGAGTTCCACTTGAAGGGCGAGTCAGCTTCTAGGTACTTAATGGTCCAGAACTTACCAGCCATTCCATTGACGGGTGTCATTTGTACCACGCCAGGGCTAGACCAATCCCAACTACCAAAGCTATCTCCGATCATGTAAAGTGCATCAGCAAACTTATTTTGTGAGTAAGAAGTAAGTTGCGCTTGCACAGTATTGGCCGAGTAAATAGGCGCTAAAGTAGGGCTTATCACAGCCTGAATGCGAAATTCCACCTCTTGGGGCTCACCATGTTGGAAGCCATAAATCTCTTGAAGCTCCACCATAGCTAGGTTCATATTGCCAGTAATCACCTCCAGCTGATTGGTTTTGGAAGAAGCAATGTCTTGTGCATGCTTAAACTCCTGCCCAGCCAGATCGGCTTGTAGAATATAAGTAAGTGCAGCACTGTAGTTGAGCTCCGTCTTAGACCACTTAAATACATCAAGAGGTTCTTCTTGATCTTCTTTCGTTAAAACATAGGCATCTTTTATTGGCTCTATTTCTGATAAAACCACATCTTCTGGATTGTATTTAATCTTATCTATATCGTCACTACATCCCACCAAAGCCAGTAGGAAAACAGACAGTACAGCCATTAATTTATTTCGTTTCATTTTTGTCAGTTTTAGGATTAGTAACCCGTGTTTTGGGTAAGATTATTATTGACAGATAAGTCGGTAGAAGGGATAGGGAAAACATTGCGGAAGGCTTCGATGCCTGTACCTTGTTTTACTCCACCCTTAAACTGCCAGACGTATTTGCCCGAGGTATAATAGTCGTAACGCACCAAATCAGTACGACGAGTACCCTCCCAATAAAGCTCTCTGCCTCGCTCATCTAGGATGAATCGAAGTGTCAAATCAGCCTCACGGATATCTCCTGAGTTATCGCCATAGCCACGCTGGCGCAGCTGATTGATTAAACTTAGCGCCTCAGCTTTGGAGCCACCCTGTCCGCCACGAAGCACAGCTTCTGCATAGTTCAGATACACTTCGGCCAAGCGGAAGAGTGGGATGTCAGTGTCAGGATGCTTGGTGTTAGAACCAACAGTGCCGTCAGACTTGATGTTGGTGTACTTATACACGGCCCAACCTTCGCTTTCAAAGGTCTTCATATAGCTCGTCTGAATATCAATCGTACGATTTTCATCGTAGAAGATACCTCGCTTATCTAGAATCTCAGCTGCTTTAGGGGCATTGTTGTTTTGAAACTCAAATAGCTTGACCAAGGTAGGAAGAGCACGATTACCACTCCAACCCTCTTCAAAGCCATCCTTCTCAATACTTACCTCATCATTGCCTCGAGAAGCAGCTATTAAGAAGTGGATACCTCCATAAGTTTGCGTACGTGTACCCTCAAAAACAATCGGGAAGATGATCTCTTTGGTTACCTCAGGGCGATCATTGTCGGCCATAAAGAGGTGGCTGTAATTGGCAGTCAAGCCATACTTTCCAGATTGGATAATCTCCTTACTCACAGCAATACAATCATCATAACGAGGAGTGCCTGTGTACACCTCGGCGTTGAGGTACAAACGTGAAAGCAAAGCATTGACAACTCCCTGATCAGCTCTACCGTAGTAGCCTGCTGTCTTCGCTTCGGGTAGTAATTGCTTGAGCTCGAGCAACTCTTTCTCTATCCAGGCAAAGAGGTTTTCTCGACCTATTTGTGTTGGATACTGACTGTAATTTTGCTCCGTAATAAAAGGTGGATTACCATATACATCTAAGAGGATATAATAAGCCAAGGCTCGCATAAAACGTGCTTCTGCACGGTAGCCATGTACCGTTTCAAAAAAATCAGCCTCAATACCTCGTGATGACATATTCTCATCCGTAGTCTGATTTAGATACTCATTGACTAGAGCCACCATAAACATGGCACGTTGGTAAGTCCCTTCAATGGACTCATTGCCCACTGCCGACCATTTCATCTCATTTACCTCGGGCACCCAAGGGTCTGGCCAAGAGTTGATACTCTCGTCGGTCGAAACCACTTGTAGGTTCCACCACGAACGGTAAAACTGAGCATTACCTGGATCTAGGCCATCAATATCGGAGCTACCTGCCCCATCTTGACCACTCATGGCAAGCGCCGAGTATATTTTGAATAGACCACGTTTGTAGTTTTCTTTGATGGCATAGACGTGATCTGCCGTATTGATATTTTTATCTAGCGGCTTCACATCTAAATCGCCAGTACAACTAGCTAGAAAGGGAAGCAGCAAAGCTAGACCTAATACTATATTTTTTAGTTTCATTGCTATTCTGTTTAGAAGTTAAGATTAACACCTAGCGTATAGGTTCTTGGGCGTGGCCAAACATTACCATCTACCCCACTATTTTCAGGATCTAAGCCTGAGTATTTCGTAATTGTAAATACGTTTTGCATCGAGAAAGAAAGACGTCCACTTAGCTTAGTTCCCAAGAGCTGATCAAAGCGATACCCTAAGGTGATGTTGTCCATCTTCAAGAAAGAAGCGTTCTCTAAGAAATAGTCTGACTTACTCTGCTCAGGAGAAATAGTCTGTGTAAAGCCTGTTTTGAGCGCAGTCTCATGGATGTTGGTCAAGAAACCCTGACCACCATAGACATTGGCTAGTGTATAGTTAGTAGCTGCTACGTCATTGAAAGCGTAATTGCCCAGATTGGCACGTAGGTTGAAACCTAAATCCCAATTCTTGTACGAGAAGAGCGAGTTAAATCCTAAATAGACTTTAGGCATGGGGCTCTTACTTAAGTAGCGATCTGCATCAGAAATCTCTCCGTCACCATTACGATCGACAAAAGCTCCCTCTATGGGATGACCGTTTTCATCGTACACTTGCTGGAACAGATTGAAGGTAAATGGAGCATAGCCTACCATGTGCTTTTGCACATTTGAGCCTGTTCCACGACCGCCACCACCCACTTCAATACCGGGGTAGTTTGCATTGTCGCCTTGTACGAGCTTCGTAATTTTGCTCTTGTTCCAAGTCAGGTTGAAACCCAGATCCCAGCTAAAGTCTTTCGTCTGTAGAGCTAGTGCATTGAGGTTGAACTCTACCCCCTTGTTTTCCATTCTACCAATGTTGGTAATCAAGCGGTTGGTAAAGTTGGTTCCTGCTGGTACGTTTACCACCCCTAGCAGGTCTTTGGTCTTCTTCATGTAATACTCTAGCGAACCGTTGATGCGGTTGTTTAGAAAACCAAAATCAAGACCTAAGTTGTAAGTATCTGTTGTTTCCCATTTCAAGTCACGGTTAAACTTACCTGGCTTTAAGAGGTACTCTCCTAGGTACATAGACTCTTGGTTAGAGCTCTCATTATAGGCCGCAAAATAAGGATAGAAATCACTACCTAAATCTTGCTGACCTGTAGAACCATAACCCACACGAAGCTTTAAGTTGGACAGGATGTCTTGTTCTTTCAAGAAAGCCTCTTCGGTCAGTGTCCATGCAGCTGCAACCGAGCTAAATGTGCCCCAGCGGTGATCCTTGTGGAAACGTGATGAACCATCTCTACGTACAGTACCTGTAAGTAAGTAACGGTTTTTGAACACGTAGTTGAAACGACCGTAGAATGAAACTAGGTAGTTTTCACTGGGGTGTGCATACGAACCCTCTTGGATATACTCTGTGCCTGCTTCATTTAAGGGCCATGCCTCGTCGAGCTTAGCTGTAAAGCCTTCTACTACAGGTGAGTAGTTTTTGGTGTAATCTTCGTAGAAGAAGTGCTGGTAAGAGTAACCTGCCATCACATTGATGCGGCTATCTATCTCTTTGATGTCACGATCAAAGCTGGTATAAAACTCTAAGATTTGATTTCGGCGGAAGTTGCTCCAGTGTGAGCGACGCCCCACTCCTCTAAACAAATCATCTTTGTGTGCCATGTACGAACCAATATTCGGTCCTTTATCTCCACGACCTCGAGCTACGTCATAACCTAAGTTAAGGTTGAAGCGTAAATCAGGTAGTGGGTGTAATTTGTAGTCGAGCTGGATGTTACCAATACTACGCTTAGTCTTACCATCGTCAAACTGATCGTAAAGCATCTGGAGTGGATTGACTGTAGCCTCACCATTGGTAGCACCAGAGCCTTCTACAGAAGCTGGTTTGGTCCAGTTCCAATAGCCATTATAAGCACCAGAGCTATTGTATATAGGCTTAGTGGGATCGTAAAAAGCAGCAGCGCTCACTACACCACCATCTACAAAGTCGTTTTTATTGAGCACCCCTTTTAGGTTGATGTTAACACTCAGGTGCTCATCAAAGAATTTAGGATTGGCTGTTACATTGAACGTATAACGCTCATATTGTGATCTTTTTAGTGTACCAGCCTCGTTGTTGTAACCTACAGATACACGATAAGGAGTATTGAGCGTTGTGCCCGAAACACTTAGGTTATTATCTGTACCAAAAGCTGTACGGAAGATCTTATCTTGCCAGTTTGTACGCTGTTCTGGGAAAAGATTGAGGTAGTCATCGATCAACTCTAAGTTGGCCGGACTATCTTGAAAAGCGTCCTTAGCATGTGCTCTATACTGAGCAGCACTCAGCGTTTTCATTTTTTTGTACGGATCATTTAAGCTAAATGTTCCATTATAAGCTACTTTGATGCGATCTTTGCTTCCCTTCTTGGTGGTAATCATAATAACACCATTAGAGGCTCTCGAACCATAAATAGCTGTGGCCGAAGCATCTTTTAGCACCGTAAAGGTCTCGATGTCGTTGGGGTTGATGGTGCTCAAGCCGTTGGCCATACCTGGAGCAGCATCATTGGCCACAGGCACTCCATCAATCACAATAAGCGGATCATTGCTGGCATTGAGCGAAGCTCCACTACGAATACGAAGTGTGGTAGCACCACCAGGCTGTCCTGTAGGAGGTTGAACAAACACACCCGACACCTTACCTTGGATTAGTTCTTGAGGGCTATTGATTGCACCTCTATTCACCTCATCGGCTTTAATGGCAGTGACAGCACCTGTGAGGTCTTCCTTACGAACACTACCATAACCTATTACAACAACTTCATCCAGAAGTTCGGTATCGTCTTGGAGGAAGATACGAACGGGTTGAGTCGTTGCTTTAAACTCTTGGGCCTTGTAGCCCACAAAAGTAATTTGGATAATTGCATTTTCAGGAGCACGTAGAGAGAAGTTTCCGTCAAAATCGGAAGTGGTTCCATCTGTGGTTCCTTTGATTACGATATTGGCACCAGCAATGGGGCCAAAAGAGTCTTGCACAGAACCACTCACTTGGATGTGATTCGAGTTTTGTGCAGACAGTTGGATACAGGCTATAAAACTAAACAAGATAAGTAGACTCGTTTTAAGCCAGTACACTTGACGCGTATAACTCATAGTTTTCAGGGTATTATAAAGTTTACAAATTCTTTAACTTAAGACGGTAGTAAGCAGCAACACCTCTTCTATTTATGTGTGCCGACACTTCTACTATCTCTACTAACAAAGCTACAAGATAATAAGGAGAATGTACAGACCTAGTAAAGACTTAAAGTAAGTTCTTTAAATACCTATCTATCTAATTATAAGGATATTAGACAATATAAAGATTATAAAAAAGTAAGTTTTTAGGGAGATTTGAGGAGGATTTAAGGCCAAATTCCGCCCTTTTATAGCTCTTTATTGAGGGCTCCGATCTCAGAAATGCGTTCCAAAAACTCCTCTTTGGAGCACTTGGCTTTGTTTCGAATTTTGAGGCGGTAGTTGTAAATTGTCTGGGGGGAGTAATGCAAAAACTCAGCAATCTTTACACTATCGGAGATACCCAAACGCACCAAGGCAAAGATACGCAACTCGGGGGTGAGCAAATCTCCTTTTTTGGGAGTTATCTTTCCTTCATCCGTCATGAGCTCATTAAACTCCTCGACAAAACTGGGGTAGATTTTCAAGAAAATAGCATCAAAGCTGGCAAAAAACTCCTTGAGCTCATCGGCCACCAAATTGGAGGTATCCACCATTTTTTCGAGCTGTTTGACCCGATTGGTCTGTAAGTTGCGCTTGACATGCAAACGAAAATCCTCCAGCTTACTGATGTAGTTGGAACACATACTAAAGAGGTAGCTGATGTACTCCTCCTTCACGTGATCAGCCTCTGTAAGTCTGTCATTGACCGCAGTCAGGGCTTGATTACTCGCTTGAAGCATGGCATTCATCTGCCGCTGTTTCTCCTTGCTCAGCGAGAGCTGCCGCACCTGCTTATAAATATAGTAGAGCGTAAAAAACAAGATAAAGAAGAGAATTGTAGTGACACTCAGTGAGATAATTAGACGATCACGCTCCTGCTCCATCTTGGCCTCATAGGCCTTATTTATATAAGGTAACATCTTGGACACCTCCAGCGTACGTAAGCGTGAATTACTAAACACCGCATCTTCTAAGGCACAGCGCATGTAGTTGTAAGCCCTGTCCAGATCGCCATCTTCATAGAGTAAGGTGGCGAGTCGGTGCAAGGAGAGGTACTCCTTGACACTGTTCTTTAAGTCACCGATGGCCGATGCAGCCAAAAAGGTCTTCTCCTGCTGCCGATCCCCCAGGTAGTGGTAGATCTCGGCGAGGGTGAAATTAATCAGAGGAGAATCTCCACCGTACTCTTCATAAGCAGCCTGAGCCTTGTCAAGTGCCTCTTGAAACTCTCCCTGCATGGTATAATAGGAGCTCTCTACCAAGGCATAGCTCAGACTTTGGGGCTCTAAGACCTGCAATAAGGAATCTTTATAGTCGAAAAGGAGTCTGTTGTATTCTTTTTTATCGGCATCCAGCACTGCATAATCGGCCATAAGCATATAGAGCGAGTGATGGAGGTGGTAGTAGTAGGCTAAGTCGTAGCTGCTCCAGCCTTTGTGGCTCACCTGCTCCAACACCTCTAAGGTCTCCTTATACAAGCCTGTGGTACGGTACACCTCTGCTAAGTTCATATAGGCTTCGGCCAGCACCTGAGGCGTATCGAGCTGATGAGCCACCGCCATACGCTGAGCCACTACGGCATAGGCAGAATCGGTTTGGTAGCTGCTGTATTCATCAAACTCCTTACCCAATATCTGAAACTGCTGCTCTAAGGAGCCCGCCGCCTGAAGCTGATTTTTAAGGCCTTCTAGCGCCTTTTCTTTCTGCTCAGCATAAGTGTGCCGCTGCTCTACTACTTGATCGAGCACCTGCAGAAGCGAATCCAGCTTGGTTTGTGCCTGAATGCTAGCAGATAAAAAGAAACCGATTAGAAGGAGGATATATTTATTCATCAAACATCGCAATTTTTACGCATTTCAAAGATATAAAAAAAATAACAGACTTGAGAGAAAAACGAAAGAGCTAACGGCTCCAAGCCTCAAAATGCTGGGGTCTTGCACAAATCTTTTTGTACAAGCTCACAAGCTCCTTACATCAGGACCCGAGCAAGCTTCTGTCAGGGACCCATTCAAAGCCTCTACCACAGCCCTCTAGCAAGCCCACACCTGCTCACAAGAAAAAAACATAAAAAATAGCAGCGCTGGAGATTTGAGGCAGAAAAGTAAGTCTTTTTCCATAAAATCGTATATAAAATTGTATATTTGCATTTACGAAAAGAAAAATAATTAGAACACAAAAATATGATAGCTAAAATAGAACAGCTTCTCAAAGAGGTTGAAGCGCTAAAAGCTTCGAGTGCAGAAGAGATTGAAGCTTTACGTATTAAATATTTAAGCAAAAAAGGGACTATTCCTCAGCTCATGAAAGACTTGAGGGAAGTACCTAAGGAGATGAAAAAAGAGGTGGGTATGAAACTCAATGAGCTCAAGAACAAGGCTCAAGAGCAGATCAACCAGCTCAAAGCAGCCTACGAGACACAGGATACAGACTCAGAAGGTCTGGACTTGACTCGTACACCTTATCCTATTGAACTAGGTACACGCCACCCCATCACCCTGGTAAAAAATGAAATTATTGACATTTTCACCCGTTTGGGATTTAGCATAGCCGAAGGTCCAGAAATCGAGGATGACTGGCATGTGTTCTCTTCACTCAACTTTGCGGAGGATCACCCTGCACGTGATATGCAGGATACCTTCTTTATAGAAGCCAATCCAGATGTGGTGCTACGTACCCACACCTCTTCGGTACAAACACGTGTGATGGACCACAGCAAACCACCCATTCGTATCATCTGCCCAGGTAGAGTGTACAGAAATGAGGCCATTAGCTATCGTGCACACTGTTTCTTCCACCAGTTGGAAGCCCTTTATATCGATAAGAACGTGTCTTTTGCCGATCTACGTCAGCTCCTACTCCACTTTGCGCAAGAGCTATTTGGCGAAGAGACCAAAATCAGACTTCGTCCTTCTTACTTCCCCTTTACAGAGCCTAGTGCAGAGATGGACATCAGCTGCAACATCTGTGGTGGCAAGGGTTGCCCCTTCTGCAAGAACACAGGTTGGGTAGAGATTTTGGGTTGTGGTATGGTAGATCCCAATGTTTTGGAATCCAATGGCATCGACAGCAACGAATACAGTGGTTTTGCCCTAGGTATGGGTATCGAGCGAATTACCAACTTAAAGTACCAAGTGAGCGACTTACGACTCTTCTCCGAAAACGACACTCGTTTCTTGAAAGAGTTCGAATCGGCACACTAAAACATAAAAGCAAAGAGGTTGTCTGAATGGCAGCCTCTTTTTTTATCTAAGCCCTATTCTTCTCCCTTTTTAAACAATATCTCTGTTTAAACCTTTATCTATATAGCTAGATTATTGCTAGCTGAGTATATGACTTAATCCTTGTGATAACATGACAAAAAAAGAGAGATACAAACACGTAATTGACTGGTTCCTCGAAAACAAGCCTGTAGCCGAAACAGAGCTAGACTACAGCAACCCCTATGAGCTATTGGTAGCTGTGATTTTATCGGCACAATGCACAGATAAGCGAGTAAACCTAACTACTCCTGCACTTTTTAGAGACTTCCCTACTCCAGAAGCACTAGCCAACACCACTCCTGAAGTGGTTTTTGACTATATTAAAAGTATAACCTTTCCCAAGAACAAGTCCAAGCACTTGGTGGGCATGGCTCAGATGCTGGTGCAAGATTTTAATAGTGAGGTGCCCGAAAAGCTCAGCGACTTGACCAAACTACCAGGTGTGGGGCGC
>JASLIW010000011.1 GCA_030152865.1 Bacteroides sp. | reverse complement strand
TAGACATGAAGGTGCAGACATGAAAGGTGCGGACATGAAGGTGCGGACATGAAGGTGCAGAGAGGAAGGTGCAGACATGAAAGGTGCGGACATGAAGGTGCAGACGTGAAGGTGTAGTGATGAAGGTGCAGACATGAAGGTGCAGACATGAAGGTGCAGACATGAAGGTGTAGTGATGAAAGCGCAGACATGAAAGTGTAGATATGAAGATGCAGAAATGAAGGTGTGTTAGCATTAAAAAAAGAGAGGTGATAGCTTGCGCTATCACCTCTCTGCTTATGTGGCTTGGGGCTATTAACCTCCGAAGTCGTCGAACAATAAATTTTCTCTAGGTACACCTAAGTTATAAAGCATGTCTTCAACAGCTTTACTCATAGGACCAGGTCCACACATGTAGTATTCGATATCATCTGGATCATCATGATTCTTCAAGTAGTTGTCATAAATCACCTGATGGATAAATCCTACAGGACCATCCCAATTGTCTTCGGGCAATGGAGCACTTAGCGCAATGTGGAATGAGAAGTTGGGGAATTGTTTTTCTAATTCACGGAAGTCTTCTTCGTAGAAGATTTCTGCCTTAGAACGAGCACCATACCAGTAAGAGATCTTACGGTCTGTCACCTTCAGTGTCTTCAGTAAGTGAAGCAGGTGTGCACGCAATGGAGCCATACCAGCACCACCACCGATGTAAAGCATTTCGTTCTTGGTATCCAAGATGGGGTGGAAATCTCCGTAAGGACCACTCATCTGTACCTTATCTCCGGGTTTGAGAGAGAAGATGTAAGAAGAGGCAATACCTGGACTTACTTTCATCCAGCCACCGTTCTTACGATCAAATGGAGGTGTGGCAATACGTACGTTTAGCGTAATAACGTCTCCTTCGGCAGGATAGTTGGCCATAGAATAGGCACGTACGGTTTCTTCTTCGTTCTTGCAGGTTAAATCCCACATATTGAACTTATCCCAATCTCCGTGGAATCGCTCATCAATTTCGAAGTCTTTGTAGTTGAGGTCGTACTTAGGGATATCAATCTGAGCATAGCTACCAGGAACGAAATCCATGTGCTCTCCCTCTGGAAGACGCACTACAAATTCCTTGATAAAGGTAGCAACGTTCTTGTTTGATATTACCTCACACTCCCACTTCTTAACTCCTAAGACTGATTCAGCTACCTGAATCTTCATGTCTTCTTTTACTTTCACCTGACAGCCTAAGCGCCAATGTGCACTTTGCTCTTTACGTGAAAAGTGAACCTTTTCGGTGGGTAGGATCTGACCTCCGCCTTCTACTACTTGACAAGTACACTGGCCACATGAGCCTTTTCCACCACAAGCAGATGATAGGAAAATACCATTTTCAGATAGTGTACTCAATACTGTACCTCCAGGCTCAGTCTCCAACTCTTTCTTTCCATTAATAAGGACTTTAACCTTACCTGATGGCGATAAATATTTTTTTGCTACGAGCAATATAATCACGAGTAAGAGTATTACAACAAGGAATACAATTACACTCGCCTTTATTAATGATAACATTGTAATTTACTTTTATTAGATTGATAAACCTGAGAAACACATAAAGGCCATAGCCATTAGTCCTACAGTAATAAATGTAATACCTAGTCCTCTAAGCGGTGCTGGTACATTGGAGTATGCCATCTTTTCACGGATAGCAGCTAGACCTACAATAGCCAAGATCCAACCAATACCAGAACCCAATCCATAAACGGTAGCCTCACCTACATTTACAAATTCTTTTTGTTGCATAAATAAGGATGCACCCATGATTGCACAGTTTACAGCTATCAAGGGAAGGAATATACCCAGAGAGGCATAGAGTGAGGGGCTGAACCGTTCAACCACCATTTCTACCAATTGTACTATACCAGCAATTACCGCAATGAAAAGAATAAAGCTTAAGAAGCTTAGATCAATTCCAGGAAATATTGGTGCATCTGGTTTAAGTACGTAATTCTCGAGCAAGTAGTTCACTGGCAAAGTCACTACCAATACAAAGGTAACGGCGATACCAAGACCCATTGCTGTCTTCACATTTTTCGATACTGCCAAGTATGAACACATACCAAGGAAGTAGGCGAAAATCATATTTTCGACAAATATCGATCTTACAAATAAACTTAGATAATCCATATTGTTTAGAAATTAAGCTCATGCTTTTGATTCATCAAAAAAGCTAAGCTAATATTCATATTATTTTTCTTGTAACTCTTTATTTTTACTTCTTTGGTACCAGATAATACAAGCACAAAGAATTAAAGCCATTGGAGGCATTACCATCAATCCGTTGTTGATATAGCCAAACTCATAGAATGAGTGAGGAATTACTTTGAATCCTAACAACTCACCTGAGCCTAAAAGCTCACGGAAGAAACCAACAATTACTAAGATTTTGGCATAACCTAGACCATTACCTACTCCATCTAAGAAGGATTCCCATGGGCCATTTTGCATAGCAAACGCTTCTAAACGTCCCATCAAAATACAGTTGGTAATTATCAATCCAATGTACACAGACAACTGCTTACTTACATCATAAGCATAGGCCTTTAAGACTTCACTTACTACTGTTACAAGAGCTGCAACTACAACTAATTGCACAATAATACGTATACGATTAGGTATCGTTTTACGGATTAGAGAAATGATTACGTTGGCAAAGGCAACAATCACAGTAACTGATAGCCCCATTACAATAGCTGGCTCTAACTTAGAGGTAACAGCTAATGCCGAACAGATACCAAGAACTTGTACTGTTACTGGGTTATCTATACCTAACGGAGCTGTGAATATATCTCTATTCTTTTTAGAAAATAACTGACTCATATTCTTTCTCCTTATTTAGTTAAAAATGTTTTGTATTGGATAAGACAGTCTTTAATCATCTTATCTACACCATTTGAGGTAATGGTACCACCAGTGATGCCATCTACTTCGTAGTCTGCATGCTGTACCTTGCCGTTTTTAACAACGCTCAATACAACCGAACCATCTTTCATGATTATCTTATTGGCAAACTGATCTTGGAACATAGGTGTCGCTATTTCAGCACCTAAACCAGGAGTCTCACCAGCATGAGCAAAGTAAACACCAAACACGGTGTTTTTATCTTCATTGAGAGCTACATAGCCCCAAAGTATATTCCAAAGACCATTACCAGTCAAGGGAATTACATATTTGGTTTCTCCATCTACCTCACAGATATAAAGGGGTAAATCACGATTTTCGAGCTTCTTCACTAGCTCAGCTTTCAGGCTGATGTTGAAGCCTCCCTCTTCTTTCACTACCTCCGCTTCTGAGTTGATGATCTGATCGGCTTTAACATATTTGTTAAACTCGGCCTGTACATCATCTACTTCTTTGGTATCGACATTCAGTGCTGTGAGAATCTGTTTCATTTTGTCCATATTCTCATTAGCCTCTTGCGTTGGTGCCAACGAGTTGGACACAAAGGCAAGTAGGAATGCAACGATAGCAACCATTACCGAAGCATAAATGATAGTATATGTATTACTATTTGTATTCATCTTTCTTTCGGTTTAATTATTTGATTTGATAGCACGTTTTTCTCTACGACTGATGTTCGCTTGAACTACGTAGTAGTCGATCAACGGAGCAAAAATGTTCATTAATAGAATAGCCAACATCATACCTTCTGGATAACCTGGGTTGAGCACACGAATCACGATAGCCATAACACCAATAAAGAATCCAAAGATATATTTACCTGTTTCAGTACGGGCAGATGTTACTGGGTCGGTAGCCATAAATACAGCACCAAAACAGAAACCACCTAAAGCCAAGTGTTCGTACCAAGGTAAGTGAGCCATAGCTGTGTCTGGGCCAAATTGATTAAAAATCACACCCATAAAGGCACCACCTACAAATACAGATAGCATAATCTTCCAGCTAGCTACACCTGTAATAAGGAGTAGTAATGCTCCAAGAGCAATAGCGATTACACTTGTTTCGGCAATAGAACCAGGAATAAACCCTGTAATCATATCGTTGAGGGCAGGGAAACCGTCCATGGCATTGACTGAAGCTTGTCCAAGTGGTGTAGCTACTGTCAAACCATCTACTGTTTTACCCAAGCCGAAGATACTATCTTGAGCTACCCAAACTGCATCTCCTGACATTTTGGTAGGGTAAGAGAAGAATAAGAATGCACGTGTAACTAAAGCTACGTTGAACACATTCATACCTGTACCACCAAAGATTTCTTTAGCAAAAATAACAGAGAATGCTGTTGCTACAGCTAGTATCCACAACGGACAATCCACAGGAACAATCATAGGTATCAAGATACCTGACACTAAAAATCCTTCTTGGATTTCCTCCTTTTTCCATTGAGCTATCACAAACTCAATACCCAAACCAACTCCATAGGATACGATAATCTTAGGAAGCACGGCTAGGAAACCATAGCCAAACATCTCCCAGAAAGATCCTAGTTCACCAACTGCATGAAGATAGTGTTGGTAACCTACATTGTACATACCAAATAAAAGAGCTGGTATTAACGCGATTACCACGATTGACATCAAACGCTTACTATCTGCAGAGTCGTGAATATGTGTTCCTGATGTCGCTGTACTATTTGGAACAAACAAAAATGTTTCGAGTCCATCAAATACAGAATGGAATGCGTGGAGTTTACCACCTTCTTCAAAGTGTGGTTTTATCTTATCTAGATAATTTCTTAACGCTTTCATTTATTTATATCATTTTTAATTTTAACACATTTCTGCTCTAAGCATATCTAAACCATTGCGAACTATCTTCTGCAATTCCATTTTAGACGAGCATACAAACTCACATAGAGCAAAATCCTCGGGAGCTACTTCATAAATACCTAGTTGCTCCATACGATCAATATCTCCAGCAAGAATAGCTTTGATTAAGAACTCTGGGAAGATATCCATAGGCAATACTTTATCATATTCATTAGAGAATATCATATTACGCTTACCTCCTTTAATACGAGCATCTAAAGCATACTCCTTCTTACCTTGCAACCAAGTGAAGTAAGAGTGATTGACACTAAATTGATCGGTACGAGGCATAATCCAGCCAAACAGCTCATGAATGTCATCGCCTTCTGGGATCACACTTACAATAGAATCTGTAGCACCTAAGAAACCTTCGGCACTTATCTTGCGGCCAGTCAATACACTACCTGTAATGTAGCGTAAGCTCTTATCAGTATTGACTCTTCCTTTAAATAGATTGCTTAATTGTGCACCGAGTTGAAGCTTGCAGTAAGCAGGCTCTTTCACTTCAGAACCAACAAAAGCTACAGTTCTGGTGAAATCTACTTGTCCTGTGTTGAATAAGCGGCCAATAAAGATTACCACTTCAGGTGCTAGCGTCCACACGACTTCTCCCTTAGAGATGGGAGCAATATTATTGATTTGCACACCTACGTTGCCTGCAGGGTGTGGACCATCGAACTTCGTGATTTCGACATTTTTAGCCTCAGTTAGTGCTGGAGCTGTCTGTTTAACACTGATAGATAGATAAGTTTTAGCTATCTTAGCTAAAGCATCTAAACCCGTTTGAAAGTTCTTTTCGTCACCCTTTAGCTTAAACTCAAAGCTTCCAGCCAGCGGATTGCTATCAAAACCAGAAACAAAAATTGCTCTTGGTTGACTAGTAGGATTAGCAACAACGTCATAAGGACGCTCTTTGATAAATCCAAAAAGACCAGCATCAAGTAGAGATTGTCTTACCTCATCACCTGAAATCTGATTTATGTCTTTTTTGCCAAAGTCTACATACTCCTGCACCTTCGAAGCTTGAATAGAAACATTCAACACTTTACGGCGAGCTCCACGCTCTACAGCAGTAACAACACCACTAACGGGTGAAACAAATTTCACTTCGGGATTATTCTTGTCGTAGAACAAGGGAGTCCCTGCCTTTACCTCCTGCTCAGGTTTCACCAAAACCTTTGGTGTTATACCTGGAAAATCATCAGGAACTATACCATAAATTCCTGGTTCATTAACGGTAAATAACGCCTCTTTGGCTTTACCTTTTAAAGAGATATCAAGGCCTTTGCGTAACTTTATTACATTTGCCATGTTATTACAAATAATGATTTTGTTTGATTGTAGGCAAAAGTAATAAATTAAACTCTGAATAGAGAAGAAAAGCAGAAGGATTTAGGGATATATTTCCGTAAACCTTCTGCTTTTAAATTCAGATCTAAAAAATAGAGTTAAGTCTCAAAAAAGTATTCGTTAAACCACCTTTAAATTTAACTCTTTTATTATCACTATCTTATTGCTCTTCAGCAGCAAACATGGGATCCCATGCGGGTAGCAGGCTTGGCTTTTTCTTAAGAACATCTAGTATCTTAGTTGGTACATACTTAGGTTCGACTACAAGACGGAACATAAACTCCTCAAACCACTCATCTGTCATAATAACAAAACCATTATTGAAACCTGTTTTCCCCCAGCTGTTTTCAAGCAGCCATTTTACCACTTTTCCTTCAGAATCTATATCAACTCCGACCAAAGTCATGGCATGAGCAGATCCACTTTCAAAAGTTTCTATGCGCTCTTTCTTATTCATGCCCATTTTCACACCGAAAAGAGACTCATAATCAAAGAGTTTTAAGTCATTGATACCCGTTGAACGATCAAAGTACTGCCCCACATCACTTGAGAAATAAAGCATCGTGTTGTCCTTTAAAGATGCAATCGCAATCTCCTTGATATCAGCTATAGGTAGATTAATATACTTCCAGTTGTGTCCATCGTACTGATGACGGTCAAAATCAATCTCAAAAAGCTCGTAGTAAGGTCTGCTAGGGTCATTCATAAGCATTACATAATCCTTCAACAAATCTAAATCACCATACTTTTCTAAGAAGGTGTGCGGCGTGTGCTTTTCTGTAGCCACAGGCTTGCCTTGTGCATCTCTACGCACCCAAGTAAACTCTTTGGGAGGATTACCATAACAGAGCGCCAACATGCGATACACCTCACCGAGCATCTGAGTCTTCATCCGATTGAGCTCAGCTGCTTTAACTCCCTCACTAGCTGCTTTACGAAGCTGTACACCATATTCTCTCAGCTTGTATTTGAGCGTTGGATTAAAATTGCTTGTTTTCTTGCTAGTATATGTTTCGGGCATAACTTCCTTGGGCACAAGACCATACTTCAAAGCTGCATCGGCCACACCCGAGAAGGTGCCACCATCACTGATGGGACTTTTGAATAACCATTGCACCTTTTGATCATCAATGGGTTTGTCACTCGTATCTATAATACCCTGCAAAAAGAGATTTGACTTTTCAAGTTGATCCCAAAAAAAACCATAGGTCTGTGAAAACTCAAACTCACCCATATCATACTTTTCTATGGCCTTAGCCCGCATGACATTATAACCTGCAAACATCCAGCAACGCCCCGAAGACAGCTGATTTGTTATGCCTTTAGATTTGACTTGAATAGAAAAATGACCATCCACAGGAGTAGCCTCTGTACTCTTCGCAAGAGCCTTAATACTTGTTGCATTAAGTGCATTACGAAGCGCTTTATCGGCCGCATCATTTTTATAAGTTTTCTCGATTTCACTTAACATTTGGGGACTAATGCCACCTTTGTTTTTTTGAGCATGGGTAGGAGCAACTAAGAATAGTGCCACAGCCACACTTAAGGCAAATTTCTTCATTTCTAGTGTGTTTAATTCGTTTACGTACCAAACAAATTTAACAAACATTTAATGAAATACCTGCCTCTGCCTGAAATAAATCAAAAGGGCACCTCATTTTAACACTTAAAATAAACCAAAAAAACCCACCCACAATAACAAACTAAACCGCTATTGATTAATAAAATAGCGAGCCAACAGCTTTCGGACTGGCTTATCATAGAGTTTCAAACAGAAGTATGCTAAGAATATGCTGCTAAGGTAAACGACTAGAGCTACAGCCCAAGTTTCTTTAAGGGTGTAGAGCTCCTGATCGATCAGCCAAGCATAGAACAGATACATCAAAGGATAATGAATGACATAGATTGGATAAGATATATCACCAAAGAATTTACAAAGCTGAGTAGAGCGCTTATCAGTTGTCTGACCAGATGCTCCTAGCCATACGATGAGTGGAAAAACCACTGCAATACAAAACATTTCATACACTCCATTTCTGCTAATGGGGTCTAAGCCCTCAATATAAGGCACCATAAATAAACCCACGAGCAGCAATGCACAGATCCAAAAAGCCCCTTTGATTTTAATCGGTTTAAACTTGCGTGAAAGCAACATACCCATCGAAAAAGGAAAAAGCATCCGAAGCAAACCACCCCAAAAATTAGGCCCTGCCAGTGACCACCCCACGCCTATACTCCCATAGCCCGACACATCAAAGATGGCAAAAAGACCTAAGGCTAGCCCAAGTAGAGCAACAAATGCTGCTAGTGCTTTGGTCGGTAAGCGTCGAATAAACAACGCATAAAGCAAATTACCGATGTACTCAAAAAACAGCGTCCAGAGCGGCCCATTGAGCGGAAACATCTCCCCATTGCCACGCACCTCAAACGGCATAGCTGGAGCAGCAGGAATAAACAAACAGGTGCAAAGAAGCGCCACAATAATCCAAAAAGTATCAACCGCTGTCCCATCCCACTGTACAGCACCCTGAATCCAAAAAGTAATGGCACCAAGCACTGCACCAAAGATCACCAAAGGATGCAAGCGAATTAAGCGACGTTTTATAAAGTTAGAAAGTGTCAAATCTCTTTGCCAGCGATCATCATAAGCATAGGCAATAACAAAGCCTGAAAGCATAAAAAAGAAATCCACAGCTAGGTAGCCATGATTAATGGTACTTATCATTCCACCTCCAGCAAAGGCATAACCTTCAAAAATGTGATAAGCTACCACTAAAAGAGCAGCTACACCTCGGAGTCCATTTAATAAGTGATAGTGTGGTTTGGTATCGACAAATACGCTAGGAGAAATCGTTTGCATAGAGTTTAAATTTAAGGTCTTTCAAGTAAACAGCACAAAAATACAGTTTGAGCAGGACATTATCCACTAATCAGCCATAAAAAAAGCCAGGCTATAACTAGCCTGGCTTTCAACTGTATATTTGACTCTATTAGTCTTCTACGAACGAGCCTTCGATGTATTCGAATTCACCTTTACCAACTACTTTAAATTTAATTGTATAGTTGAAGTTGGCCATGTTGTACCCTACAAACTTCACCGTATAAATGATGTCCATATTATCTATAACATCTGCATCTGGGTATTTGTGTTCCAAGCCAATTTTGAAAGCTTCAGGTACTCTAGAGAAGACCAAATCTTTGATCTCGCTATCACTCATCACTGTACCATCTTCTTTCGTATAGCCATGTACTGGGAACTCTTTGTACTTGTTCCAACGGAAGTCCATGTTGTTTTGGTAGGCCGAACAACCAAAGTAATACTCGTTATTGCCATACTTAGCTAAGTATCCTTTTTCAAGTGTTTTGTCTGCATCTGTTAGGCCTAACTCTTTCTTGTCTATATTCTCCCATACCCAATCAACTATCGATTGATAGAAAGCAGAAACCTCGGCATTGCCACGCTCAGCAGGAAGAAGAAGGAGTGTACTTGGATTGAATGCCCAAACTCCATCAGAGAAGGTAAATTGGATGGTGTTGGGTACAAAAGCCTCAACAGCACTCCACGCACCTCCTAGCAACTGATACTCAGCAGCATTTAATGCACCATTATAACTGTACACGAGTGTACGAATGGTACCTTCTTCTACATAGGGGTATTTTTGATTTAAGAACTTAGGTAAGTACTTAGCAGGTTGCGCATTCTTACCAAACTCCTTGATGCCCATACCCGCATAATCATCAGCACTTAAAGCCAAGGCTCTGGTGTATTCAACCCACTTACCAGCTTTAAACTGATAAAGAGCTGCAAGCTGATTGATCGCTGAAGGCGCTGCAGCACGTGTAGAAAGCATACGGCCAGCAGGAGCTTCAGTAGAAACTTTAATGTTGTCTAGCTGAATAGTAGTAGTTACACCACTAGCACCTTCTGAGTCATCCCCACTATAAACAAAGGCGATCACAACACGCTTATCTGCATATTTACTTAAATCATAAGTACCCACTAGTTCTGGATTATCTGTTTCTTCTGTGGGAATAGAGAACGACTCAGTTATATCTACCCAAGTTGCTTTTGTCACATCATCCACATAATCAGCAGATACTTTCACACTTAAGCATTGACCATTGTAGTGGCGCACTTTAGCATCAAAGCTCAATAAAGCTCCCTTGCGAATTTTGATGCTAGGTGTTAGAATATAGGTCTCCACCTTTTCCTTAGCTCCAAATGCAGAGAATTGTAAGAACATATTGTTTGAAAAAGTGCGTACTTGCCAAGTTCTTGATCCAAAAGTGGATTGTTGCACCCACTGAGGGTCTTCCTTATCTTCAAACTCTTCGAAGTCAGCAAAGAAGATAACAGGATCTTGCTCCACATTACCTCCTGTTCCTGGTTCTACAATAGAATAAGCATAGTTGGCCAATACGAACTCCCCTTCTTGAGCTTCGGGAAATTTAGCTGCAAGTAAATCAGCAGCTGACTCACCAAAAGGTTTCTTAGGGGTAAAGTAGGCGATGCCATCTTCTCCCCATACCGTTTCGTACTCTTCGCCACTCACGGTATATGTAGCAGCTTGCTCCAATTGGTCAAGCACCTCTGGCCGCTCAACAGCTTCATTGTATGTAAGCTTTATAGCTGCGGCATTGTCCTTACCATACCACTTCTCGAGCAAAAGAGCAGGAACAAAATCTTGGGCCTTAATGACCTCATCAAACATTTGCTTACCCGCTAGAGCTTTCAAGCCTTTGATGTGTGTAGAATCAGGTTTGCCCTCTACTACTTTGTCTGCATCTAACTCTTGCGCTAAAGCAATATTGGTTTTATTCTTAGCAATGGCTTCGTAATCCTCAGGTGTAAGGGTATATTCTATACCTTTTATATCCTGCGGTTTAGCCATCTCATCTAAGCCATCAAAATACTTATCATTGTAGTCACAACTAGCCAGTAGCAGACCTACAGCCAATAGACTAAATATATTTTTAGTTTTCATTCTTTATCCTCAATTAAAAGTTCAACTTAAGTCTCACATTGTAAGTACGACCAAAGCCATAGAATACACCATAAGCTTGTTCCCAAGTACCACCACCATCTTTTGCATAGTTGATGTACTCTTGATCAAACAGGTTATTGATATTACCTGAAATCACAGCACTTACAGCACCTATTTTAAAACGGTAGCTTGAGTTAAAGTCCCAGATTCCAGCCGATGGGATTCTCCATGGTGACTTAAACTCAGTAGCATTACCTGGTGAGATATCATTGGTCTTCAAGTTCCAGTCGGCATAGTTTCTACCGTAGAACACAAAGTCTAGACCTACACGTAAGCCTTTCATTGGTTTCACTGTACCACCAATAGCAGTAGTGGTTTGAGCTGATCCACCTACTTTAACCTTCTTCAAGTTGAGCTGACTCATCAAGTGATCTTCTGATCCTGGAGCCTCAGCCAAACCACCATTTAAGTCGGCAATAGCTTGTCCTTGAGAGTTGTAGAAATGTCCTGTAGGATTGCTATTCCATCTCCAGTTACCGATAGAGAACATACCTGTTATGTCTAACCATCTAAAAGGTTTAGCCTTTAGATCTACTTCTACACCTTGGTGACGAGCATTTACACCCGACATATTGATCGTAGCACGATCAGTCTCTACCCTATTCTCGTCTGTAATAGATACACTACGACTCATGGTTTTATCTTTCCAGTCTGTGTGGTAGATGTTTAAGTTGGCTGATAGGAACTGTGAGCGATAGCCATAGCCTAGCTCAAAAGAGTAAATCTTCTCATTAATCGCATCAGGGTTAGTTGCATTACTAGTTGCTGACTGCAAGAAAGCACCTCCTGAGAAATAAGGGGCTCTGCTAATAAATCCAATATTAGCAAACACGTTGTGGTGCTCATCAATATTGTAGTTGGCTCCACCTTTTACAGTTCCGCCCCAGAAGTTCACTGTTTTAGACTTTGCGTGAGATTTGTCGTAGTAAAAACGATCGTATCTCCAATATGCCGTATTCGAAACCGAACCAGAAACAAACGCATTGAAGCGATCGGTGTTGTATTCCATCTGAGCAAAAACACCTTCTTGCATCACATGGCCATCGTAATCACGATACACCACATCACCCACTCCTAATTTTTCGTTTTTATAAGTAGGATTGGTAGCTGCACTATTGAGCATAGGATCTACATTTCGACGACTTTCATCAATAAAGTACTCACCGCCATACAAGTCGATCAGCTCATTGGTGTGCACACCCTTATAGTAGCGCACATCAACACCTCCATAAAAATCAAATTTCTCCTTGATTTTTGTAGTATAGGTAGAGAGTAAGCCAAACCAGTTGTGGTCGTTTTTAGACTTTGACATCGCCATATACGAACCATTCTCACTGCTCTTGTTGTAATCATAGATCTCATCGTAAGCAAATGTACCATCTCCTTTTCTGAAGTAATCGTTTAGCTCTCCATTACTAGTAGCATACCACATATTTCTATGGTTTACACCATCTTCACTCTTGCCATATCCCTGACCTGCATGACCATAGCCACGACCAATAGAAGCATAAAGCGCTGTACTCAAGCTAGAGTTACGATCTATCTCCCAGAAGTGATTTAAAGAAAGCTGAGGTTTGTGGTAAGTGTTTCTTGAAGAAGCCTTACGCTCACCACCGATACCGCGGCCGTAAGAAGGATTGTATTTGTATTTATCATCATCTCCCATAAAGCGTTTACCATACTTCTGCCAGTTCGCAATAGATAAGCCATCATTACGATTACGTTGATGATGCCACTGTGGAGCACCAAAAGCGGTAAACGAAAGTTGGTGATTGTCATTGATACGCTTAGCTATATTTATGAAGTAGTTGTATCCTTCAAAGTCTGTTCCTTGAATATAACCGTCGCCCCAGGTTTTACCACCTAGTAAGGTCAACGCCCAGCCACTTTCACTTAATCCTGTTGATACAGAGAACAACATCTTATTATAGCCATCATTACCCATGGCGTAACTGATGTTACCACCCTTTTGGGCATCAATCGTTTTGGTAATGATGTTGATAGAGCCACCTACCGAAGGAGCCGCTACCTTTGAAGCACCCAAACCTCTTTGAGTTTGCATAGAGCGAGTTACATCAGACAGACCAGCCCAGTTAGACCAGTACACTCCCCCCCACTCCATATCATTCATCGGTACACCATTGACCATTACAGCAATATTTTCAGATTTGAAACCACGCATATTGATTTCAGAATCACCGTAACCCCCTCCTTGCTTAGAGGTATATACACTAGGAGTAGCTTTTAAGATCTCTGGAAACTCTTGAGTTCCAAGTTTTTCTTCAATAAACACAGGGTCAACTGTAGATAATGCCACTGGTGTTTGACGATCCTTAGCCACCGACGAAGTAATCGTTACGTCAGCTAGAGCAATTGCATCATTGTCGAGCTTGATCTCTCCCAGATTTACTTGCCCCCTTTGTGTTATTTTTCGGGTCCAGTCCTTAAAGCCAATATATCGAATCATCAATATACCATTGGCTGGCACCTCTTGCGTGAATTTACCATCTATATCGGTAACTGTGCCTTGAGAGGTACCTTTAACCATCACTGCTGCACCAATAAGTGGTTCACCTGTTTCTCTATCTACAACTTGACCTTTTACTGTACTTTGTGCTACAGCCACTGCTGAGCTACAAAGAATCAAGCTAAAGAAAAATAGAAACTTTAATACATGTCGCTTCATAATTCTCATAGTCTATTAATATTTGTTAGAATAATTAAACCCACAACAAAGGTAGTGAGAATATTGGAAATAGACACATAAACATTGTTACATTTATTTTAGGATTATGTTACAAATAAGCCATTATTAAACAAAAAAGAGAGGATTTCACCTCTCTTTTTAAATTCTATTAAACGATTTTTATTAATCTGCCATTAACTTATGCTAACGTATATGTCTAGGACACAAACCCTGTAGAAATCGGAGTAGTTCTAAAACTATAACACCTATTGGGTTTAGTGCTGGAACTAAAGTAGAAACGGTATTTTGTGTTAATTAGTCGAATTCAAATCAGTCTCTATAACTTCATTAATTACTCTTTCTAGCAAAAATGCTTTTTGGTTCCAATGGAATGCAGGATAGTTCTGATTCCTTTTAATTGTATTATTTCTAAAAATAAGTCCATCTACAGACTTAGCATAAACGATAGGGGTATCAAATGTTTCAAAAATATTGTCTTCAATAACAATACCACTATGGAAGTATTTTGTCTGATCCTCTAGATTTGGAATTTCTGGATAGATTGAGATAATTGCATTTGTAAATTGAAACATACTCGTTAGTGAATTTATAAATTTATTATTTCTAATCACAACATGGCGACAAGCTCCAGTTTCAAACCAACCATTACAATCTCCACATAATAGAATCGCCGTACCTGAGGTGTGGTCGAAAATATTATTTTCGACCAGAGTCGGTTTAGGTGTACTAAACAGTGCCCCACGTGCACGATTGTTTCTAATGGTATTGTTCGCAAAGAGAACTTCAGGAGTCCACTCAAGATTCTCGATTCCAAAGCCATTATTTGCGTCTATGCTTTTATCCAGAGGACTATTGAAGCTTATTTCAAACTCTTTGGCCCCATGGGCACTCGGTTTGTCTATTGCACGGATACTAGCTATTTGATTTTTGTCCCCCACAAGTTCCATTGTATTGGACTGCACAAATTGTACAGAATCTCCTACATACCCCCACTCAAAGCCATAGCTTTGGCTATGCATGTATCGAGCTCTAAGGGTGTTGTTATCAAGTCGTTTAGTCACTTTTAGATAAGTACCATGCACATTGATTGCATCATCCATCATTCCTTCATATAATCCATTGATAGCTGTTATTTTGCCTTTGCATCCTGAGAAATGTGTAGCATCGGCCTGGGTCGTAAAGTAGCGTGGATCGTCATTACCCCGCAAACATACAGAGAAACCATCAAGCGTAATATCTTCCGACATTTGAGCTAATAAGCCCATCCCCTCAGCATAATGCAGCTTGATATTCTCTAAATGGGTATTCACATTATACGATAAGAAGATGCCAGGCGTAGGGCGATGGTAGCTGCGCATGGCAACTACGGTACCTGCTATGAGGCGAGGATTCTTCCAATTGTATGATTTGATTATACGAGGAGCTATTTCTTCTACCCTTTTCACTCCTAGCCCTATATCACTAGTGCGATAGACTATTCTTTTGGTTTCTTCTTCAAATGCTATCCCCCATTGAGGAATGTGCGACCACCCCTTACCTTTGGCTACAAAAGCACTATCTTGTATTTCGTAAGATACCCAAGGTGCAACCTCAAATGTAATGCTGTTTTCGACGGTATCATTCTCTAGCACTTTAACTTGGCTTATATGAGGATTTTCAAAATCTATACGTAAATTCTTCAAGCTAAAATTAGTGCTATTGACGATAGCTATTGGCAGCATGCGTCCATGAAAAATAAGTTCAGCTCCCTGCCCATCAAAAGTTACATCTTGCATATTTTCGAATGCTAGGCCTACAAGTTTAGGATTGTCTTGATCGTGATTCGAAATATAGTACTCTTTAGCTAGTGCCTCTTCTGGATGAAAATCATAACGCCCTGGTTCTAGCATAATTTTGAGAGGACTATTACTTCCCTGGTGTTCTTTTTTAACAGCTTCCAAAGCTGATATAAATAAAGGTGTACAGTCTTCGGTGGTATTAGGCTTCAGCCCATAATCAGATAAATGATAGATTTTGTTTTTACAAGAAGAGAATAAAATCAAGGTGAGCAAATATAAACTCAGTACTGCTTTGTTTTTCATGGTTTTTCTAATGTTAAACTGACTAGTAGGAAGAGTATTGAACTCCGATACCATGCAATATTCTTCCTCATCCTATATTACTTAATTCAAGATATTAGTTTTATTTATTTTCCTAAATTCTGATCATTTTCAATAGTAGATTTAAGTCAACTACTGATTGAGGGATAGATTTATTGGACGTAGTTACATAAACATACTTAAATTTATTTTAGGATTACATTATAAGTAAGCCCTAATTAAACAAAAAAAGAGAGGATTTCACCTCTCTTTTTTTAATTCTATTAAATGTTTTCTATTAATCAGCCATTAACTTACGATAACGGATACGTTTAGGACCAACATCACCCAGACGTTTGATTTTATTCTCCTCATATTCAGAGTATGAACCTTGGAAGTAGAATACATTTGAGTCTCCTTCGAAGGCAAGGATATGCGTACAAATACGATCTAGGAACCAACGGTCGTGCGAAATAACCACAGCACAACCTGCAAAGTCATTCAAACCATCTTCCAAAGCTCGCAGTGTATTTACGTCGATATCATTGGTAGGCTCATCAAGCAAGAGCACATTACCCTCTTCTTTCAAGGCCATGGCTAAGTGCAAACGATTACGCTCACCCCCTGATAGGCTACTACAGAGTTTTTCCTGATCAGAACCCGCAAAGTTGAAGCGAGAAAGGTAAGCACGAGCATTAATATCTTTGCCACCCATACGTATCAAATCATTCCCTTGCGAGACCACCTCATAAACGGATTTGGCAGGATCAATATCCTTGTGCTGCTGATCTACATAGGCAAGCTTGACTGTTTCTCCTACCTCAAAAGTACCTGCATCTGGCTGCTCTAAGCCCATAATTAAACGGAATAAAGTAGTTTTACCCGCTCCGTTAGGACCTATGACACCAACAATACCATTGGGTGGAAGCACAAAGTTTAAATCATCAAAGAGTAACTTATCACCATAAGCTTTCTTTACACCCTGTGCTTCAATTACTTTATTTCCTAAGCGAGGACCGTTAGGAATAAAGATTTCGAGCTTCGCTTCTTTCTCCTTCACATCTTCATTAAGAAGTTGGTCATAAGCATTCAGACGGGCTTTACCCTTGGCTTGACGAGCTTTGGGAGCCATACGCACCCACTCCAACTCACGCTGTAGTGTACGACGACGTTTGCTTTCGGTCTTCTCTTCCATCTCCATGCGCTTAGTCTTTTGATCTAGCCAGCTTGAGTAGTTTCCTTTCCAAGGAATACCCTCACCTCGATCTAGCTCTAAAATCCAACCTGCCACATGATCTAAGAAGTAACGGTCGTGAGTCACCGCAATAACAGTACCCTCATAGTGTTGCAAGTGTTGCTCCAACCAATCGATAGACTCAGCATCCAAGTGGTTGGTGGGCTCATCTAAGAGCAAAATATCTGGTTTTTGAAGCAGCAAACGGCACAAAGCAACTCGGCGACGCTCACCTCCCGATAAATTCTCTACCGAGCTATCTTCGGGTGGACAGCGAAGAGCGTCCATGGCACGTTCTAGCTTATTATCTAAATTCCATGCATCAGTAGCATCTATTATATCTTGTAACTCTGCTTGGCGAGTAAATAGCTTTTCCATCTTATCTGCATCCTCATAATACTCAGGC
>JASLIW010000123.1 GCA_030152865.1 Bacteroides sp. | reverse complement strand
CCCGTATCCATAGACCGCTATGGGGAGGTCTCTATCAAAGAAGACCAGCCATTTAGTGGCCTCAAGACTAGCTACAACAAACAGGGTTGGGTGGACGAGCTTACCTATCTCGGACCCGATGGCGAGGTAGATGCAAGCTTTCACCGTCAGTACGATAGCCAAGGCAGAGTGAGCCAAGAACACTTCCTTTCTTTGGTTGACAGTACGCTGTGGGTATCTCAGCTCCAGCAGATGATGGGCGACCAGCTACTCTACAAAGAGTATGAAGAATCCAAACCACAGGAAGAGGTCTTTGTGACCCTACGCTACCAAAACGACAGCATCACCCGTTGGATAGACAACACCCTTTCGGTGCTAGAGGTACGCAACGAATATCTTCTCCCCCTAGAGAAGCTGACCTATGCAGAAAACGGCGAGCGCTATAGCCGCGAGACGTATACCTATGAGGGTAAACTCTTGCTGAAATTTGAATATGAGGGCCCTAGCGAAAAGGACAGCTACACTTACCGCTATCAATACCTCAAATTTGATGAGCGGGGCAACTGGACAGAACGGCTGAAATATTTCAACAAACGTCCCGAGCGCATCACTAGGCGTAGCATCGTCTATCGCAATACTTCTAGCTCAAAACCAACGAAAGCTCCTCAATAGGGAGCTTTTTTTCTACCCAATCCTCCCCTGCTCAGAGAAGCACAAGGGCTTACACCCCAAAAAAAATACTTATATACAATTTATCCCCTCTTAAAAGTTGGCTTTTTAAATAATAATAACCTATATTTACCTCAACAAACAACCTTAATCGCATTAAAGACACTGACTCTTACCTTTTTTGTATCAATACGTACAGAAGCAGGGTCATATTATAGATAATCTAATACTAATTTATTTTACTACCATGAAACAAATCAATTGTGATTTGCTTTTTAGAAAAACACAGTCTAAACACAGCATTAAATCACTTATGTTTACATGCTTTCTAAGTCTGGCTCCTAGCTTGTATGCCACGGATGCTGTAACCACAGAAAGTATGAACTCCAACTTAACAGCTTTAACAGCTAGTACAAATCAAAAGCAAACAGTTTTAAAAGGTGTTGTCAAGGACAATACGGGGCTACCACTTATTGGAGCAACGGTTATTGTTGATGACAGCCAAACGGGTACAATCACAGATATTGATGGTAACTTTACCATTGAGGTCCATGACTTATCCAGAAAAGCTAATTTAAAAATCTCTTATATTGGATTTATTGAGCAACTTATTCCTATACAAAATAAGCGTGAATTCAATATTATTCTTCAGGAGAACACCAAAGAGCTAGATGAAGTAATCGTTATCGGTTATGGTTCGCAGCGTAAAAGCGACCTAACAGGTGGTATCACCTCTATTGGATCGGAAGAAATCAATAGGATACCTGCAGTAAGTATCTCACAAAGACTTCAGGGGCAAGTAGCAGGAATGAATGTTACTAGCTCTAACAGTAAGCCTGGTACGGATGCAAGCATCCTGATTAGAGGAAAAAAGACACTAAAAGGATCAACTGCACCTCTTGTTATTTTAGATGGAATCCCTTTTGCTGGTTCACTCTCTGAAATAGACCAGAATAGTATTGAGAACATCACTGTATTAAAAGATGCCTCTTCAGCAGCTATTTATGGTGCTCGTGCCACCAATGGTGTAATCCTTGTGACCTCTAAAAAAGGAAAAATAGGTACTCCAACAGTGAGGTATAGCGGTTATATAGGGGTACAAAAAGCCGAGAGACTACCCAAACTCATGAATGGGCCTGAGTATATTTCTTTCTTAAAAGACTATAGAAAAGACATAGGTGACGAAAGCTGGGACCAGCCAGAAACCTACCTACAAACAGCCTTGATTGACAATTACAAAAATGGTAGAACAACAGACTGGCAAAAAGAGCTCTACAGTTCTGCCTTGCAGATGGAACACCAACTGAGCGTATCGGGTGCTAGCGAGCGAACAAACTACTACATATCTGCTTCGCTAACCGATCAAAATAGCATCATACGTAAGGCCAAAGGATACAAGAAATATGGTATTACCTCTAACATTACTCAAAGCATCAATGAGCACGTAAAAGTGGGAGTAAACATACAGCTATCTGAAAGAGATAGAGGAGGTTTTGAACCAAGCTATAGCCACCCCAATGAAATGTCTCCCTATGCTAGTGTGCGCGATGAAAATGGGGACTATGTAAGATACCCTATGTACACCGAAACTCTTTACACCAGTCCTTTTGCTAATTATGGTGCAAGCATAGGTGATAAAGCAAAAAGTGCCTACTTAAATGGATTTTTGGAGATTAAAGCACCAGGGATAAAAGGCTTATCTTATCGTGCAAACATGGGATACTCTTATCGTAATCGAGATAGAGAAGAGTACTACCCTACTACAACTTTGACAGGTAGTACCACTAATGGCAAAGCCCTAGTAAGAGCGAATACTTATGGCAACTGGGTTTGGGAGAATATTGTAACCTACCAAAACAGCTGGAAAAAGCACAATCTTAATGTAACTGGCTTGTACAGTGCAGAAAAACAATATGATAAGCTTAGAGAAAGCAGTGGTGAAGACTTCATTTCAGATGCTAACATCCACCACAATCTGGGTCTGGCCAAGAGTATGATTACTTTAAAGTCAGATTATGAAAGAAAGCAGCTGCTAGGTATGATGGCACGTATTAACTATTCTTACGATAGTAGATACCTACTGACACTTACCGGACGTAGAGATGGAGCCTCTGTTTATGGCAAAGGCAATAAATGGGAATTCTTCCCTTCAGTAGCGGCTGCTTGGGTGCTATCGAGTGAGCCTTTCTTCCAGAAATGGGAGCAGTCGGCCATAGAATTTTTAAAACTTCGCTTGTCCTATGGTTCAAATGGCAACATCTATAGTACACCTTATAAATCCTTCACAAAGCTAACCGATAGGGACTATGTGTGGGGAGATGATAATGTTTTGGGAGGAGGTCTTGTTGCAGGATTTACCTTTGGCAATCCTAACCTAAAATGGGAGAAAACAAACACCCTAAACTTTGGTATTGACTTTTACCTGCTCAAAGACTCTAGAATAAGTGGATCTATTGATATCTACAACTCGCTGACCAATAACCTACTTATGACTCGTACAGTCCCTGTAATGAATGGTTACACTTCTATTGACGACAATGTGGGTAAGATTCAAAACAAAGGGTTTGAACTCTCCTTAAACAGTCATAATATCAAGACCAAAGACTTTAACTGGAACACAACCCTAACACTCTCTCGCAACTGGGATAAAATCAAAGAGCTACAGAAAGACAAGGATGGAAATAAACTCGATGATATTAGTAATAAGTGGTTTATTGGAAGTCCTGTCAACGTCTATTACGATTATAAGGTAACGGGCGTGTGGCAGCTAGATGAAGCAGAAGAAGCTGCTAAGTACAAGGCTGTACCAGGTGATGCAAAGCTACTTGATGCAAATGATGATGGTAAAATTGACGCCAAGGATCGTGTAGTTATTGGGTCAAGATCGCCCAAGTGGCTGGCAGGTCTGACCAACACTTTTTCATACAAGGATGTCACACTCAGCCTATTCTTTAATGGTGTATTTGGCCAATGGCACGAAAACCACACTCTAAAATATGAGAGACAGCTTTTCAATAAAAACACAAATTATTCCAAAGAAATAGATTACTGGACTCCCGAAAACCCTTCAAGTAAATACCCAAGACTGGGCTACAAAGAGTCTAAGCACACGTTCTATAAGAAAGTGAACTTTATTCGCTTACAAGACGTAAACCTATCTTACCACTTCCCTCAGAAGCTGATACAAAAAGTAGGGATACAGGGTTTGACCACCTACGTCAGTGCACGTAATTTATTTACTAGCTCCAACGGTAAGAAGTACACACCTAACCTAGAAATGGATCAGTACAACTTGGGTGGGTATCCTACCACAAGAGCCTTCTTCTTTGGATTAGATTTAACCTTTTAAAATAAACAGTCATGAAAAAACACATAAACAACCTATTCATAGGAATGCTATTGCTTATGCTCTGCGCATGTGGAGACAGCTTTTTGGATGAGGATCCAAAAAACTTTCTAACCATAGAAAATGTGCTGGTAGACTCCAAAGGCTTTGAGACTATTACTACTGGTCTTTATGCCTATGTCAGAGAAGAGTTCGAGACCTGGAGTGGAATGGTAGCACAAACAGCCTGCCCCTACGAAGTTCTACAAACAGGCTTAGATATCTGTACCTCAAGTAGTGAGGACAAAACTCTAGCCAACTTCACAGAATACATCTATAACCCAGCCAATACATATATACAAAACCGATGGAAGTGGGCCTATGGCGTTATCACCAATGCCAATATAATGATAAACAAGGCTGAAGATCCTAGCGTAAGGTGGGACAAGGAAGAAGACAAGCTATTTTATCAAGCAGGTGCTCGTTTTTTTAGAACTTATGCCTACCGCTATTTGGTATATCTCTATGGAGATGTGCCTTGGGTAACGCAGGTGGAAGACAACTTCAGAACAGACTTTGAGCGCACACCCAAAGCTGAAGTATTGGCAAACATGATAGAAGACCTAGAGTTTGCTGCTAAGTATCTACCCGAAAACCCAGACAAAGTGGCCGATGGTAAGCTTACCAAGTGGGTAGCACTGCATTTATTAAGTGAGCTATGCAACTTTAGCGGTGATTATAAGCGTGCAGAGACAGCTGCGCTAGAAGTAATTAATTCATCTTATTTCCAGTTGATGGATTATAGATTTGGCGAAAGTAAAGGCGAAGCAGGTGACCCTTTCTCTGATTTATTTAAAGAGAACAACCAAAACCGTAAGAGTGGCAACCTTGAGTCTCTATTTGTGATTCAATCTGCTTATAAAATAAAAGGGGGAGGAAATAGTAACACCGACTGGAGCCGTAGAGCTTGGGTACCTGGTTACTTTGACATTCCTGGTTTTGTGATTTCTAAAGAGTATGGTGGACGTGGCCGAGGTCAGATATACCCACTAAGCTGGTGGTTAGATAGCTATGAGGATAATGATATGAGAAACTCGCCTTATAATATACGTAGAGAGTACTATTATAATGATCCTGATAGCCCACTTTTTGGACAAAAGCACGAGATTACTGAAATCAACATCAAAAAGGGACACTGCTACCCTACTACCACTAAGTTTGATTATATGCCTGAGGACAATGAAACCTTTAATGGCAATATGAAAGATAAATTACGCTTCCGCTTGGCTGAAACTTACCTCTTGCTGGCCGAAGCCTACATCAATCAAAACGACTTAGCCAAAGCGGCTGAAGCCATAAATAAAGTACGTGCAAGAGCACAAGCCACTCCTGTACAAGCTTCAGATGTAGATATGGACTACCTACTTGATGAAAGAGCAAGGGAGTTATTGGGTGAGGAGATGCGTAGATTTACACTTATTAGAACAGCTAAACTACTAGAGCGAACACGCAAACTCAATCCCGTTTCTGGTCCTATCATTCAGGATCACCATGTATTATGGCCTATCCCTCAAAACATAATGGACGCCAATTCTGGCAAGGTTTGGGAAAATAACCCAGGCTGGAGCTAAGTCAATCATAAAGGCGCATAGTACTTATACTATGCGTCTTTTTATCACAAAAACTATGAATACCCTATTTACACTAGCTGTTGCTCTAATAACACTCATGGGCATTTCACCTCAAGAAAACCTCCCAAGCGATGCTGATCTACAGACACACAGGCAAACTGTGCTAGAGCTAGCCAATCGAGTTGGTGAAACATCTTTGAAGCAATACCATGATAAGGCTTGGGGAGAGGTGCCATTTACCGACTGGAGATCGGGTGTACTTATGAAAGGACTCTATCTGTGGGCACAGCAGACTGCCAATGTGCAGCTCCAAGAAAACTTATTGAGTATAGCTGCTGCAAATCATTACAGGCTAGACCACAGGCTCTATCATGCGGATGATCTATGTATTACGCAATCCTATTTGCTACTCAACTCATTAAGCCCATCAGCCGCTAAAATTGAACCTACTATGCTGCGTATAGATAGCTTGTTAACTCATCCCTATAAGCCTAAAAACAAAGAGATACAGTTTGGCTTGTGGTGGTGGTCTGATGCACTCTTCATGGCTCCTCCTGTTTTTGCACAGCTGTATGAGCTCACAGCAAATGAAACCTACCTAGATTTTTGTTATCAAGAGTTTCGAAGCTGCTATGAGCACTTATACAACAAGAGTTATGGCTTGTTTTACAGAGATAAGCGGTTTATACCTAAATCAGGTACTAAACCCGTCTTCTGGTCTAGAGGCAATGGTTGGGTCGTTGGAGGTTTAGTATCACTACTTCAATACATACC
>JASLIW010000086.1 GCA_030152865.1 Bacteroides sp. | reverse complement strand
AGGATGTATTCGCCATTAAAGTCTGTGCCTCGAGTAGAGCCAGCGCTAAAGTGCTCATATACATTTTTTGTAGCTGCATTATGGTCAAATGCTTCTTTTTGATCAAAATCAGCCCCAAATACAGGCACTTTTAGTCGCAATGTTGCAAAGTACTCTCTGTATCGTGTACTGTTGACCACTTTTATGATATTTGTTTTTTCTGTATCTCCCTCTTTTATTGTGAAGTCGTAAGTTTCCTTATCCAATTCGGCCCCATCTGAGAGTGTAGCATTGAAGCAAACTGCCGATAAATCAGTAGCAGGGTCAAGCTTGGGGAAGGTTATTTTTTTACTTAGCTCATCTACTTTTCCCTTGATCTGAGTTTGTCCGTCTAGACCTCCATTTTGAATACTTATTTCGTGGATCTCAGTTTTGAATTGTGTGGTATTCATCTCACTGTCATCACTGCTACAGGCTGAAAGTGACAGGAGTAGTGGGGCTACTAAAAGCCCCATATATTTTATATATCTATTCATTGTGTCTTCGTTTTTTATTAGTAAGAATTAGATTACTCAGCTTAGTCTAAAGAAGGCCAGCCCTCTGTTTGCTTGAGTTCATATCCCTTGTTCTTATAGTCTGTCATATTGTTTCTGCCAACAGGTGATAAGTAAGGGTTGATGCCAGGTTGATCTAATACAGTTAAACGATGTTTGTTATCTAGGTGTCTAAAGAATCCTACCATTTCATTTCCGTTTTGACCATTGTACTTGATCTGTTGTCCATCCTTGGTTATAACAGATAAGATACCTATGTTTTTAGGAGTTAGTTCACCAGGTAGTTCTACCGGGAAGTTAACCCATGTTCCTGTTAGTAAATCTAGATTTTTGTTGGTATCCATATACTCAAGCTTACCCCAACGACGTAAATCAACTATTCTTGAGAATTCGAAGGCAAGCTCCATACGTCTCTCTCTTCTAATCTCCCAAATGAGTTTTGAAACATCACTATCTCTATTAGGGTCTTCAGGAAGGCTAGAAAGGACCATCGGTGCAGTCTTTTTCACGCCTCTATCAATAGCTACCTTATCAAGGGGTCTATTGCGAATTTTATTGATAGACTCATCAATGTCAGATTGAGTTACGCTTGTGCCTCCAATAGTAGCCAGTTCAGCTTTGGCTTCGATCCAATTTAGTAGAACTTCAGCATAACGGAGTACAGGATAATCGTTCTTATTATTGGTCGAAGTATATTCAGTAGGAACGGCTTCTCCTGCTGCAGCAAATTCTGGGCCTTCACGATCTATAAACTTAACAATATATAGGTATGACGCTTTAGATAGTGGAGAAGGTTTGTGCCAGAATGAAGCCTCGAATCTTGGATCACGAGTTTTAATTAGGTTCTCTAATGAGAAGTCGTCTGCATTCTCTAATTCTGAGGTGGTGAAATCCTTACCATCGTTACAAATAAATGCTTTGATTAAGTCTAGGGTAGGACCAGCACTTCTTGATTCAGAAAGGTTACAGTATGTAGCTACACAGTGTGTTATTTGATGAGCTACATCATAATGCCTATATAAAATACAGTCTTTATTTCCTTTTAGATCTTGTGAGCCAAATAAACTTCTAAAGTCTGTGACGATATCAAAATTACCGCTGTTTTTTACTAGCTCAGCAGCTTCGATAGCAAGCTCTAAGAACTTCTTAGCTCGTTCGTTATCTTTGTAGTAATACTTTTGTGTAGTACCTTCAATCAAGGCATAGCGACTAGCAAGAGCAGCAACAATGTAGCGGTTTACGGTTTGGTCACCATCATTTTTGCGTACATGTTCCATTGCATATTTGAAATCGTCATAGACATGATCCATAACTTCGTTACGTGGAGTACGAGCTTTGTACAGCTCATCGTAATCATTGTCAGCTACTACTTTGTCATAGTAAGGTACATCACCGAATACACGTGCTAGATTAGCATACTCTGTAGCTCTGAAGAAGCGACCGACACCAAGCCAGTGCTTAAATGCCTCTTCGCTTAAGATGCCTTTCATACGATTCTCTACACGATCTATCATTAGGTTTGCTTTACGAATCCATGCAAAGTTCCAAGTAGGTCCTGTGTAGGTAGACTGCCAAGCAGGATTTCTTTCTTCTATTGAAGTACTCCCTTTAGAAGTTGGCACATTGCGCTCGAATTCACTTTGATTTCCTTGATGCAATACGTCGTCACTAAATTCGTATCCAAGAAGTGCAGCGTAATTTGTACTGTATCCTACACCATATCCTGTAAATTCTTTTGCGTAGAATTCGTGTGCAAATAAACGTACTTTTGTTTCACTTACCCAAAAGGTATCATCATTAGCATCTGTCTTAGATGGACGATCTAAAATATCGCTACATCCAACAAATAAAAGTGATACTAGGGATAATAATGTAATATATTTCGTTTTCATATAGTATTTCTTTTTAGAAGGTTAATTGCATACCAAAAGAGGCAGATTTAAAAACTGGAGCTCCTGTACCTGTTCTACCTAAGTTGTAGTTATTTGAGTCGGTAAACATGGAGTAACCCGAAATAGCTTCTGGGTCGATAGGTAGTCCTCTTAAATTGTCAAATGTAAAGAAGTTTTCTAAGGAAACATACACTCTTGCATTGCTCAAGAATACTTTATTGAGCCACTTCTGAGGGAATGAATAACCTAAGGTTATATTCTTTATTCTTAAGTAGGACATATCAAGTAGGTACTTCGTTTGCACCTGCATAGAGTAGCTTGTGTTAGAGTTACCATTATCCCAAGCTCTTGGGTAGAAGGCGTCTGTTCTGTCTTCTCTCCAATAGTTATCAGCAATAGCTGTAGGCATAGCACCTTCCTTAGCATTGTATCCAGGGATAGCAAGTTGTCCTGAACCCCATATTTTACGCTTACCAATTCCTTGCATAAAAATAGAGAAGTCTACTCCTTTATAGTCTGCTCCTAGACGGATACCATATTCATATCTTGGAGTTGTATTTCCAATTACTTTTCTATCACCAGGGTTGCCTACTGTTCCATCACCAGGGGTAATATATCCATCACCGTCTAGGTCTTTGTAGCGCACATCACCAGGACTGAAAATAACAACACCCTTACCGTCTTCTAAGTATGTCTGATAAACAGGGTTTTCTCCAGCTAGCTTATAGGTCTCTTTAGCTACCCCGTTTATGATAATAGTTGTTTTCTCAATATTTCCTTCAGCATCATACACAAAGTCGTCTTTCTGGTAGAGTCTATCTGTTACATATCCATAGATGTCACCAAATCTTCTACCTGTAGAGTAGCTGTTAGAGAGCTTACGGTCTTCTTTAGGTATCATGTAGTCAGCTCCTTTAGTGATGTAGGTGGTAGCATCAGAAATTGAAGCCATACCATTGATCCCTAAACCATTTTCGAATCTATAATTGAAGTCAAGTGCTAGTTCCCATCCACGAGTTCTTAAGTTACCATAGTTGCCTTTGGGTGCTCCTGTTCCGTGAGTCTCAGGTAGAGCATCTCCAGGAAGAATCATGTTTTTTGTTTTTCTTTGGAACCAGTCAAAAGTAACACCAAAGATGTTTTTATAGAATCTAAAATCGAAACCTAAGTTTAGTGTTTCTATATCTTGCCATGTGATGTCTCTTGATACTGCATTAGGTGTAGTGTAACCCCAGAATGGGATGCCATCACTACCTAACCATGAAGTTTTATATTGGTTCATTCTTGGGAAGTACAGGTGGTTAGGTACTGTTTGGTCGCCAATAACACCCCAAGATGCTCTCAGTTTTGCAAAACTCAAAACAGGCTCAAGAGGCTCCATGAACTTTTCGTTTGTAATAACCCAACCTGCAGAAAATGAAGGGAATGTTCTCCATCTTACATCAGAGGGGAATTTTGATGTACCATCGTAACGTAAGTTCGCTTCTAATAGATATCTATCAGCAAAAGAGTAGTTTACACGACCGAAGAAACCTACTTGTGCTTCCCAGTTGTTGGTTGCGTTAACAGTTTCTGTTCCTGAGGCAAAAGCAAATTGAGGATTATCTAAGTCAATTAAATCCATTTTCTTAGAGAAGTTACTTTCCCAGTCTTTTTTTACAATATTTGATCCTGCCATAAATTTAAACTTGTGCTCTTTCTCAGCACCTAGGAATAAATTATAGGTAGAATAAATGTTATAGACATGCTGATCGACAGAACCAGCATTCCTTGAGATCCAGCTCTTGTCTTGATACATGGTTTGAGGAAATTGATAAGCAGGGATACCTCCTACATCTGTAGGGTTTCCAGCCTCATCTACATACACTTGATTACCTTCACTATCCTTCCAGGCTATAGGAGTATACCAAACATCCCCTCCAGAGAGTGTAGGTCGTGCAGCATTTGTCACATTGTCTTGGTGTGAGTAGTTATAGTCAAAGCGGATTTCCCAGTCTTTGAGTGGTGTAATAGTCGCACCAAGATTTACACTGTAGTATTTGTTTTGTCTATTTGAAGTAAATGTATTTGCTGCTTCGTAGTCAGGAGTCCGAAGTGGCATACCTCGCTCAGTAACACCTATAGGGAATAATCTACTCCAACGGTATAGGTATAACCATGGGTCAGCTACTGTTGTGCCAAACTCAGGGTAGCGCTTATTTCGGTCTGAAAATATAGCACCAGCACGAACTGTTACATACTTGTTTAGTTCAGAGGTAACATTAATAGATGCATTATGACGCTTAAAGTCATCGTGTTGTGCAGGCTTTAATAAGCCTTCTTGCTTCAAGTAACCCAGTCCAATATTATAGGCTGTTTTACCAGATCTTCCATTTACTGATAAGTTGTGGGTTTGAGAAGGAGTCCAATCATTAATCATTGCTTTTGCTCCATCATAGATGCGGTAACCGTATTTGTTAACGCCATCAAAGTACCAATCGCGACCATAAACAACAGGGTCAGATGATTTGACAGAGCCACCATATAATTCTTGCCACTCTCTCATTTTTTCAAGGCTTTCGTCATTTACACGCCAAAAACCTCCAGCGGGCATAGATGCACCTCTGTTCTTATGGGCATCAACTGTGTACTGCAGTCCTTCAATACCAGCCATGCGTATGCGCTTAGTTGGATTCTGCCATGAAAAGTTGTTGGAGTAAGACACCTCAAATTTATCAGTTTTAGCACCTTGCTTGGTAGTTATCAAGATAACTCCAAAAGCTGCTTTTGCTCCATAAATAGAAGCAGAGGCAGCATCCTTTAATACAGAGATAGACTCTATATCATCAGGGTTAATCATCTGTATGCTTGGAATCTCAACGTTGTCCACTAGGATTAGTGGGCTACTACTACCTTCTATCGAGGCTACCTGTCCACGAATTTTCATTACGGGGTCAGAGCCTACTTCGCCTGAAGGAACAGATACTGTTAAACCCGATACTGCTCCTTGTAAGCCACGTCCCACGTCTGCAATTGGTCGGCTAGCAAGTGTTTCATCTACTTTAACTGATGATACTGCACCAGTTAGGTTCTCTTTCTTTTGAGCTCCGTATCCTACAATTACAACTTCGTCAAGAAGCTCTGAATCTTCTTTCAGTGTAATTACTAAGTTGTCTTTCGCTTTTGTTTCTATGGCTTTAAATCCTATATAACTAATTTTAAGGATTGATCCAGACTTAACACTTAAAGAGAAGTTTCCATCAATGTCAGTGATTGTACCATTGGTTGTTCCCTTCTCTAGGATACTGGCACCTATAACAGGATCGCCATTTGTATCTTTTATGTGTCCTTTTATAAAGCTTTTTTGCTGTTCAACACTGTACTCCATGGTGGAGTTCGTTGGGGTTGCATAGACATTATTACCGCCAAGCAGAAAGCCGGAAGTACATAATGCGACAAGGAGCATATGACTGCTTAAGCCTCGTCTTTTGTGTCTTTCAATCATAAATAGATAAATGTTTAGAAGTGATTATTTTAAAGCGTGTGTTAGATTTAATGTGTAACACAGTAATGAATGGCTTGTATTAAACATTAGAGTTTTATATTTAGATTCATTAACGCTGGCAAAATACGAAATAAAACCCGTATTTATATAACATTCCGTTAAATATCTCAATATTTAATATTCAGAAACATATATTGAGCATATTTTAACAGTGGTGGGCGTAGTATGTGTTAATTATAAGAAGGAAAGGTATTTAACTTATGCCGCGATGAGTTTTGCAGGAGTAAGAGCTAACTAGATGGGATTTGAATGATATTCTATCAGTCCTTGCATGGGACTATCTACTATATTGTCTACATATGCTCCATACTCTTTTGCGAGCTCGATAAGAATGTCTTTGTATAAGACAGAAGTAGAGCCCATTAGACGAATAGGATAGCTTTTGTAGTCATAATGTGCAATGTTACGCTCAAAGAAGCTTCGTAGATTAGTAATTAATAAGTCATAAACGTACTCACGGTCTAAGTGCTCCGACAAGAAAAAAGAGATGGTAGCTAAAAACCGATTAGGGAATGGTCTAGAATAAACAGACTCCATGGCATCGGCGGGTGAGATTCTAAATGTGTCGTAGAATAACTCTGTTAAATCTTTAGGTGCTACCTCTTTGAGTACATCAGAAAGAAACATTTTTCCTAATACAGCACCGCTACCCTCATCTCCGAGTATATAACCTGCTGATCTCACATTCTTAGTGATTTCTTTTCCGTTGTAAAAACATGAGTTTGAGCCTGTTCCAAGGATGCAGGCTATTCCTGGCTCGTTAATGAATAATCCACGAGCGGCAGCCAAGAGGTCACTTTCAACCTCGATAGGTGTTTTGAATTGAGCAACAAGTGAAGCCTCAACTATGCTTGACTTACTTTCTGAAGTACATCCAGCTCCATAGAAATGAACTTTCTCGAGTTTCATTTTGAAGAACTCTTCAGGGAGGCTTAGTCGTACACTTCTACTAATTTGTCTACGTGTTTGAAAGAACGGATTTATTCCTTCTGTATATTCTTTATGTATGACGTTTCCACCTTCGATAACTGCCCATTCTGTGCGTGTTGAACTGCTCTCTACTATAAGTTTCATATATTCAGTTGATTGCTCTAATGATTTAAAATTACAAAGCTAATAAATATTATGTAAATAAATGTAAAGTAAAGCAGTTAAAAATTAAATAGCTGCTTGGAGGGTAAAATAAAAGCCCTGAGGAGGGCTTTTATTTGATTCTATTATTTGGGTTTAAATTGCTTTATCTCGTATCAAATATTCTGCTATTTGAATAGCATTAAGGGCAGCACCTTTTTTGATCTGATCTCCTACCACCCAGAACGTTAGTCCTTTAGGGTTGGTCAGGTCTTTGCGTATGCGACCCACGTAGATAGGGTCTTTACCCGTAACAAAAAGTGGCATCGGATACTCTTTTTGGCTTGGCTGGTCTTGTAATACGATGCCCTCGGCTTTCTTAAAAGCTTCTTTTGCTTGTTCCACACTGAGTTCATCTTCTGTTTCTATCCAAATACTCTCGGAGTGAGCCCTCAAGGCTGGTACACGAACACAAGTAGCACTCACTTCTATATCGGAATGCATGATTTTTTTAGTTTCATTGTACATCTTCATTTCCTCTTTGGTGTACCCATTCTCTGTAAACTCATCTACTTGTGGAATAAGGTTAAAAGCTAGCTGGTACGCAAACTTATTGACTGTGGTAGGTTTGCCAGCAATAATTTCTTCGTGTTGCTGAATCAACTCATCCATGGCTGATGCTCCAGCACCACTGGCTGCTTGATAGGTGGCTACATGTACCTTTGTGACTTTAGAAAGCTGATTAATAGCTTGTAGAGCCACTACCATTTGAATTGTAGTGCAGTTTGGATTCGCTATAATATTGCGGGGTCTGTTCTTGGCATCGCTGGCATTTACTTCGGGTACAACTAAGGGTACGTCTTGCTCCATTCTAAAAGCACTTGAATTATCAATCATAATTGCCCCATGCTTGGTTATAGTTTCTGCATATTCTAGAGAAGTACCTCCTCCAGCTGAAGTAAAAGCAATATCAACTCCCTTGAAATCATCATTATGTTGTAGGAGTTTAACTTCTAACTTTTGGCCTCTAAATATATACTTTTTACCAGCACTGCGGTGAGAGCCGAAAAGAAGTAACTCATCAATAGGGAAATCTCTATTTTCAAGTATGCTTAGAAATTCTTGACCTACAGCACCACTTGCTCCAACAATTGCTATTCTCATTTTCTTTTATCTTTAGCGTGTTAATTAGATACGTTTGGTATATCTGTTGTATATTCACAAACAAGTACTACAAAACTATAATAAAAATGCCATAAATCAGCTAGGAAACAAGATTTTAGGAGTTTAAATCTGCTCTTTTATGCATAATTATCTTAGTTTTTACTTTTCTTTGTTTGGAAGTAACACCTATAATATAAAGCAATGAGCTGGATAGACTTAAATAATTATTTTCCAATTACAGATCCAACATGGATTTTCTTCTTAGTACTGGTTATTATCTTGTTTGCCCCTATGGTTCTGGGGCGTTTACGAATACCGCATATAATAGGAATGATATTAGCTGGTATAGTAGTGGGAGAGTTTGGGTTTAATATTCTTGAACGAGATAGTAGTTTTGAACTATTTGGGAAGGTAGGTCTTTATTATATTATGTTTCTGGCAGGTCTGGAAATGGATATGGAAGATTTTAAAGTGAATCGAACTAAAGCGCTGGTCTTTGGCTTATTCACCTTCATCATTCCGATGGCACTGGGCATTTGGTCGGGTATGTATATTCTTGACTTCAATGTAACTACTTCTATTCTTCTAGCAAGTATGTATGCCTCTCACACACTTATAGCCTATCCTACTGTTAGCCGTTTTGGTTTATCTCGGATGCGCAGTGTGAGTATTACTATAGGAGGTACGGCTGTAACTGTAACCTTGGCTTTGATCATCCTAGCTGTTATTGCAGGGATGTATAAAGGAGATTTAGGTGATTATTTCTGGTACCTCCTTTTTGCTAAGGTATTAGCTGTAATACTCTTCATCGTCTATCTAGTGCCTCGCATAGCTCGCTGGTTTTTTCGTAAGTATGAAGATAATATTATGCAGTTTGTCTTTGTGCTTTCTATGGTCTTCTTAGGAGGTGGGCTTCTTGAACTTGCAGGTTTGGAAGGTATCTTGGGTGCTTTCTTGGTGGGACTGGTGCTCAATCGCCTGATACCGAGGTTATCTCCACTAATGAACCGTTTAGAGTTTGTAGGAAATGCCTTGTTTATCCCCTACTTTTTGATTGGGGTAGGGATGATTATCGATGTACGTACTCTTTTTGCTGGTGGAGCTGCGCTGAAAGTTGCCCTAGTTATGACCGTGGTTGCTACACTATCTAAGTGGCTTGCTGCCTGGTTGACACAGAAAACCTATGGTATGAAAAAGGAGGAGCGTTCCATGATGTTTGGCTTGAGTAATGCCCAAGCAGCTGCCACCCTAGCTGCAGTACTAGTAGGTAATAAAATAGAGATGTCTCCAGGAGTACCCTTACTCAATGATGATGTCTTAAATGGCACAGTCGTAATGATTTTATTTACCTGTATCATTAGTTCCGTTGTTACTGAGCGTACATCTCGTCGCATTGTATTGCAAGAGAAGGATGCTGACATAGACTCAGATAACAATAAAAAAGAGAAGGAAAAAATACTAATACCTGTAGCGAACCCTAATACCATTGAAGATTTAATAAATATGGCCCTTCTAATCCGAGATGAAACAACAGATGATGGCTTGACAGCACTACATGTTATCAATGATGAGCAAGGTTCAGATGTACAAGAAATTCAAGGACAGCGCTGTTTGGAGCAGGCTGTATCAGTAGGTGCTTCAGCAGATGTAGATATCCAAACTGTTTTAAGGTACGACGTAAGTATAGCCTCAGGGATTCTGCATACCATGAAAGAAAAGGGCTCGTCTGATTTAGTCATTGGCTTACATAAAAAAGCAAATATTGTAGATTCATTTTTTGGTCAAAAAACCATGAGCTTAATAGGCTCTACAAACAAGCAAATCTTTATTGTAAAGGCTATTATGCCCGTTAATACCTTGCGCAGAATAGTCGTTGCTGTACCTGCAAGAGCTGAGAAAGAGTCGGGCTTCACCAAGTGGCTGACCAGGCTTTACCGAATGGGTAATCAGCTGGGCTGTCGTGTTCATTTCTTTGCCAATGAAGACACGCTTGGTTTTATAAAAGGGTACATTGATGAGCATTACAAAGCGATGCGTGTACAGTATAATAACTTGCCTAGCTGGGATGACTTTATGCTGCTAGCAGAGCATGTAAATTATGATCATCTACTTATTATTGTAAGTGCGCGTAAAGGCTCAATCTCCTATGATTCATCTTTTGTAGACCTGCCCAAGCTACTCTCTAAATACTTTTCAAATACGAGTTTAGCAATTCTTTATCCCGAACAATATGGGGATCCTCAAGAGATTATTACTTTTGCTGAGCCAATTCGACCAGCTAACCAAAGTGGTATTCGTCAGGTGGTAGACTGGTTTATAAAAAGATTTAAAGAGTAATGAAAGAATGGAAAGAGAGAACTTCACTCTTGTTTGGTGAAGAAAAACTTGATAGACTGGCAGAGTCACATGTGCTTATTGTAGGCCTTGGAGGAGTAGGTGCCTATGCCGCAGAGATGCT
>JASLIW010000004.1 GCA_030152865.1 Bacteroides sp. | reverse complement strand
AGGGCAGACCTTCTTGCCAGGCACCAATCGGGCAGCCGATCGCTTTGTTCGTGCTTCGTACTACATCAATGTGATCCCCAAAAGTGCCAACAGACGCGAGGTGATAGGGAGTGTGTTTAGCGTGATACGCAATGCCTCAGTGCCTTATGGCATCAGCACCCCCGACCAACCCAACATCTCTTCAACCCGTTGGCGTACTGTATCCGACCAAAAGAACAGGGTGTATTACTTCGAAAACAGCTTGTACCCCAGTGTGATTTGGGTAGACTTTGCCGACATCAACTTCGACAAGCAGAAGAAGGTTATGAAGCTCAATTTGGTCAAGGACAGCGACCACCAAGGCAATGTGATTACAGGTTTCCAAGAAGCCAAGCCTTTTCAGTTTGTAGGAATTAAGTAGTTTTTTCGTTCATCACTAGATAGAGTAGGGTGTGACTTCGGTCATGCTCTACTTTTTTTTGTATAGAGCTGAGGATTCTCAAGCTGCAAATTTTATAAGCGTGGAATCTTTGCTATCTTGTTGGGAGAAAATAAGATCAAGCTATGAAACACATTACTCTTTGGGCCTGTGTGCTTACGCTCGTACTTGGCGTGTCCTGCTCTCAGTCGCCCAGCATCCCCCTACAAAACACCTATGCCTTAGAAACTCATGACGCTCCCGCCGATATTTTGCAAAAGGCGGCTCATGTGGTGCCCACTGCCAATCAGCTCGCTGCTCTTGAAAACGAGTTTATTGCCTTCATTCATTTTGGCCCCAACACCTTTAGTAAGCGGGAGTGGGGTACAGGCTTGGAAGACCCCAAGCTATTTGCCCTCCAAGAGCTCGATACCGACCAATGGTGCGAAGCCATGCAGGCAGCAGGCATGAAAATGGTGATTCTGACTGTCAAGCACCACGATGGCTTTGTGCTTTGGCAGAGTAGATATACCAGCCATGGCATCTGTTCTACGGACTTTGAGCAGGGACAGGGAGATATCTTACGCGATTTGTCTCAGTCTTGTCAGAAGTATGGCTTGAAGTTAGGTATCTACCTCTCGCCTGCCGATCTCTATCAAATTGAGCAGCCCGAGGGGCTTTATGGCAACGGCAGCCAGGCTCGTCTGCAACAAATACCTACCGAAGTGCCTGGCAGACCATTTGAGAACCCAACGACCTTTGAGTTTGAGGTGGACGACTACAATGCCTATTTTCTCAATCAGCTTTTTGAGCTGCTCACCGAGTACGGACCCATTCATGAACTCTGGTTTGATGGGGCCCACCCCAAACGTAAGGGCGGGCAGACCTACAATTACTCGGCTTGGAAAAAACTGATTCGTACCCTAGCTCCCGAGGCTGTCATCTTTGGCCGAGAAGACCTGCGCTGGTGTGGCAATGAGGCTGGGCAGACTCGGGATACCGAGTGGAATGTGATTCCTTATGCCGCTCATCCCGACACGACTAGCCAATTTCCTGACTTGGTGGCCCCCGATCTGGGTAGCCGTAGCCAGCTGTTTGCTACTGGAGTAAACTACCTGCACTACCAGCCTGCCGAGGTCAACACCTCTATCCGTGAGGGTTGGTTCTACCGTGACGACACCCACCAAAAAGTGCGTAGTGCCGACGATGTATTCGACATCTACGAACGAGCCGTAGGCGGCAATGCCATCTTCTTGCTCAATATTCCCCCCAATCGTTCGGGACGCTTTTCTGAGCAAGATGTAGAAGTATTAAAAGAGACAGGTCAACGCATTCGTGCCACCTATGGTGTCAACCTACTCCAAGGGGCTACAGGCCCTAAGGAGTTGTTAGATGCTGATACCCAAACCTCTTATCTCCTTCAATCTGCTCCAGCTGAGCTACTTATCCAGCTTGAGCAGCCACAAACGCTCAATCGGGTCGTGTTGCAAGAGGCCATTAGCACTCACGGCGAGCGTGTAGAGAAGCATGCCGTAGATGCTTGGGTAGATGGGGCATGGCAAGAGCTAGCCCAAGCCACCAACATCGGCTACAAACGTATTCTTCGTTTCCCTGAGGTAGAAACCAGCCAACTGCGCATTCGTATTTTAGAAACACGTGCGCCAGCTGCACTTTGTCAGGTCTCGGCACATTACTACAAGGCCTATCCTCCACAGCTGAGCTATAAGCGCACTGCCGAGGGGATGCTGAGCCTACAAGCTCGTGAGTCTGACTTTAGGTGGAAGCCTCACGGCGAACAGTCCACACAAAATCTGAGTGGCAACTTTAGCATACACTACACTACCGATGGCTCAACACCTAGCCCAGAATCGCCCCAATACACAGACCCCTTCAAGATGGGTGAGGGCAGGCTCCAAGCTATAGCTGTTCTGCACGCTGAGCAAGGGCCAAAGCTCGATGAACAGCTCGGCTTCATCAAGTCCGACTGGGGCTTAGTCGCTGTCAGTAGCCAAAGCAGCCAGCACCCAGCCACCCATGCCTTTGACGAAGATGCCCAGACCTATTGGCAGAGCGAGGAGGCTAAGGCCAGCATCAGCCTTGACCTAGGAGAAGTCAAAACGCTCAAGGGCTTTGCCTACACCCCGCCACAGGGCTTTAAAAACCTACTAGCTGCAGGCAAAATCTACAGCAGCACCGACGGCAGGCAATGGCAAGAGCTAGCGACCTTTGAGTTTGGCAACCTCATCAATGACCCCTCCAAGCGCTACTTCTACCTGCCCCAAACCAAGCAAACGCGCTATGTGCGCCTAGAAGCCACTGCTGTGGCTGATGGAAGTGCCCGTGTAGTGGTGGGGGAGTTGGATTTCTTTTAATCACAAAATAAATAATACCATGTCAGTAGTTAAGAAAACAAAGAAAACGTTCCTAGTTCGGATGCTATATATTGGGCACAGTATCACTTACCTCTATTTTGTGATTTGTGCATTTCTACCTCAGCTAGCCAGCTACGGCTTAGCTTTAATGATTCCTACAGTGAGTTTTATTTCATTCTATCGGTATCGTACCTTTTACAAAGAGGTGGTTAGTCCTGTGTTTAGTATTGCCTTAGTAGTTTGGCTGATACTTGCTATTTGGCGATTCTGGCTTAGTGAAGAGCTCTCAGCATTTTGGCTATTCCTTGTTCTTTTCCCTGCTTGGATAAATTCGCTTTCCTGTATTGCAAGGCGTCAAAAAGGTTTAGCTGATGAGCAAGAAAAAGTAAAAATGTAGTGTTTAATTTGTCATGACTGAGTCAGTTGATAAAATATTTACATATGTCTTAGTTGTATATAAATAAAATAGGTTAAATTAATGGAGTATTAATTAACCTACTTAAGAAATGTCAAACACAAAACATATTCTCACACCGAAACAGGCTTTAAACCCAGCCTACTTAAAAATAAGACCAGAGCGAAAAGAAATAGAAATATTTAAGCAAGAGTTTACAACATTACTAAATCGATTGAAAGCTAACCCAAAGGAAAGCGAAGAGTACCATAAAAACTTAGTTATAGATTTTTTAAATTCTACTTATTATAAGGGACAGTACTATATAAATACGTTAGAGCGCAATGACTTAGTAATTCATAACTCCAAAACATCCACATCGTCGGTAGGAGTTCTTATCGAGGCCAAAAGCCCGACAAATAAAGCTGAAATGGTGACACCTACAAATATGAATGTCAAATCGTTTCAAGAGTTAGTTTTATATTATTTGAGAGAAAGAAAAACCAACAAGAACTTTGAACTTAGATACTTAATCATATCGAATATTTATGAGTGGTTTATCTTTGATGCTCATGAGTTTGAAAAGTACTTCTACAAAAATAAAAGTTTACTTAATAAATATGAGGATTTTTCAGCAGGCAGATTAGCAGATACATCAACAAGTTTTTTCTATAAAGAAATAGCTTCTGATTATATTAAGGAAGTACAAGATAAAATATCCTATACTTATTTTGATATTCGTGACTATGAAAAACTACTGCGCTCTAGCAAAAGTAAAGAAGATAAAAAGCTGATAGCTCTGTATAAGTTCTTCTCTCCTACACACCTCCTTAAACTTCCCTTTGCGCAAGATTATAATGAATTAAATAAAGATTTTTATGGAGAACTCCTCCACATTCTAGGTTTAAAAGAGATAAAGGAAGATGGAAAGAAAGTAATTGTACGTAAAGCAGAAAAGGAGCGAGATAATGGTTCTTTTGTAGAAGGGATTATTTATGAAATAGAATCACGAGGAGTATCAGGTGTATCGCATCTATCTAACTATGGTTCTTCTCCTGATGAGCGCATCTTTAATATTGCACTAGACTTGTCTATAACATGGATTAATCGCATTCTTTTCTTAAAGCTCTTAGAATCACAGATAATCAAATATAATGAGAGCGACGAATATGCATTTCTATCTTCAGATAAGCTACATACGTTTGATGAGCTAAATGGTCTCTTCTTTCATATTTTAGCTGTCAAGCCTAAGAATAGAAGAACTGGCTATTTAATGGATAAGTTTGGGCATGTTCCCTATTTAAATAGTTCTTTATTTGAACATACTCAGTTAGAACTAGAAACAATTACTATTAATAGTCTACCAGATAAAGCTAAGATTAGCTTGTACAGTCGCTCAGTTCTTAAGAGTACTAGAGATTATAAAGATTCTGACAGCTCTATGGAGCCTCTAAGGTATTTACTCGATTTCCTAGATTCTTATGACTTCAGTAGTGAGGGGTATGAGGATATTCAAGAAGAAAATAAAGCCTTAATTTCAGCGTCTGTTTTAGGCTTGATATTTGAAAAGATAAATGGATACAAGGATGGTTCTTTTTTCACTCCAAGCTTTATTACTATGTATATGTGCCGTGATACTTTAGTAAAAGCAGTTCTACAAAAGTTTAAAGAAGAAAAAGGGTGGGACTGTGCTAATCTTACTGACCTATACAATAAGATAGATGATATACATGAAGCCAATAAGCTAATCAATAGTCTTACTATTTGTGATCCAGCTG
>JASLIW010000038.1 GCA_030152865.1 Bacteroides sp. | reverse complement strand
TTGTTCTGGAGTTACTATACAATGAAGGTAGTGCTATTGTGTTTGTACTACTCTAGCTCAGTTGTATAAAAGATGTCGTAACTTAGGTTCAAGTAAGTAGTTTCATTAGAGCTGATTAAATGGCAGTAGCAGTTTGGGATAATCTGCTGCTAGTAAGATAGGATTAAGCACTTGGAGTACAGGAGCTATCATGCGAAAGACAGGGAAAGAGTTATAAAAAAGTGCATAAATAAGGCCGATAAGCACTAGTCTTATCGGCTTTATTTATGGGTTGAGTATTTTTGTATTAGTCCTGATTCAGACTTTCTATGAGCCGCACAGCATCTACATACTGAGCTATGCCTGCCGCCACTTGTTTGGCGTCTTTCATGGCTAATAGCTTTAGAGGCTTTTAAATTAGTGTAAGAATTACAGTAGGAATCAATGTGGTACATAGAATATTTAGCTATATTGCTGTAATAAAAGAAATTTTATTTGTACCTTTGTCAGCCGAATTATAGTTGTGTTTAAGATGTTCATGCTTAAGTAACACTATAAATAAACAAAGAATAGTGAAACCTATACGAGATTACATTGTTGATTTAGATTGTGTGCAAGAGGGGGTTGTAGAGGACATATCCTTAAGTTTAGCAGATGAGTTTTTTGCTCGTTTTGAAAATGCTCCTATGCACAAAGGATCTAAAATTGACGCTATTGTCCAGATTAGGCAGATAGGTTTTGGTGAGTATGATATTACTATAAATATAGATGGGGTCTTAAATTTACCATGTTCACGCTGTTTAGCAGATATGGAAGTTTGTGTTTCTACCAGTGATAATGTCAAGGTACGATATGGCATGGATATCCTTATAGGTGGAGAATTAGTACCCATGGTCGATCAATCCAATTCTGAGTTTGATTATACCCTAGAGGATGGAGTCACTGAATTTGATTTGTCCTGGTCTATCTTTGAAGTTATTATGCTTGCAATACCTATTCAAAATATACATCGAGAAGGATTATGCGATTCTGCAATGCTCAACTTGCTTCAAGAGCACCTTGCAGTGCAACAACCTGGCGATATTGAAAATGAAGCAAGTGAAAGCTCCTCCATCGACAACTTGGATGATATAGATCCTAGATGGAATGAATTAAAGAAAATACTAAATAATAATTAAAAAATAGAATAAAATGGCACATCCAAAAAGAAGACATTCTAAGACTAGAACAGCAAAACGTAGAACTCATGATAAAGCTGTTGCTCCAACTTTAGCAATTTGTCCAAACTGTGGTGAATGGCATAAATATCACACTGTTTGTGATGCTTGTGGCTATTACAGAGGCAAAGTAGCTATCGTTAAAGACGTAGCCTTATAATTGAGCTCATATTTAGGCTCACTCATTATACTTCTTAGAAACCTATATATGGCTTTCTAAGAAGTATAAAATATTGATAAAAATCTAGGTCTATGGAGAAAATAAATGCAGTGATCACAGGCGTTGGTGGATATGTTCCCGACTACATTCTAGATAATGAAGAGTTATCAAAGATGGTTGACACCAATGATGAGTGGATAATGACTCGTATAGGAGTTAAGGAAAGAAGAATATTACATGAAGAGGGTTTAGGAACAGCTTATATGGCGCGTAAAGCAACGCGTGAGCTAATGCGTAAAACTAAATCTAATCCTGATGATATTGATTTGGTAATTGTTGCAACAACTACGCCTGATTATCATTTCCCTTCTACGGCATCTATTCTGTGCGATAAGTTGGGCTTGAAGAATGCATTTGCTTATGATCTCCAAGCAGCATGTAGTGGTTTCTTATATGCAATGGAAACAGCTGCTAACTTTATCAGATCGGGTCGTTACAAAAAAATAATCATAGTAGGTGCCGATAAAATGTCATCTATGGTTGATTATAGTGATCGTGCTACCTGTCCTATTTTTGGTGATGGTGCAGCTGCGTTTATGTTAGAGCCTACAACAGAGGAATACGGTATTCTAGATGCAAGGTTGAGAACTGATGGTAAGGGTTTACCTTTCTTGCACATGAAGGCTGGTGGTTCTGTTTGTCCCCCATCTTATTTTACAGTAGACAATAAGATGCACTACATCTATCAAGAAGGACGCACTGTTTTCAGATATGCAGTATCTAATATGTCAAATATCAGTGCTGAGATAGCTGAAAGAAACGGTCTTGATAGTTCTAACATTAATTACGTTGTTCCTCATCAGGCCAACTTACGTATCATAGATGCAGTAAGAAGACGTTTAGAATTATCAGAGGACAAGATGTTAGTGAATATCGAGAAGTATGGAAATACTAGTGGTGCTTCGCTTCCTCTATGTATCTGGGATTTTGAAAAACAACTGAAGAAGGGTGATAATATTATATTTACAGCTTTCGGAGCAGGTTTTACCTGGGGAGCAGTATATGTAAAATGGGGATATGACTCAGTAGAGTAAAAGCACTCTAAATTGTAAAAATAGATCTATAAGACATTTTCACTAAAACGCATCCAAATTATTTAGGTGCGTTTTTTTGACTAAAATAAAAGAAATGAAGCATAAAGCAGGATTTGTTAATATTGTAGGAAACCCCAATGTGGGTAAGTCTACCCTTATGAATCGTCTTCTCGGTGAGCGTATTTCTATCGCTACATTTAAAGCGCAAACTACCCGTCATCGTATAATGGGGATTCATAATACAGAGGATGCACAAATTGTGTTCTCTGACACACCAGGAGTGGTTCAGCCTAATTACAAACTGCAGGAATCTATGCTGAGATTTTCTGAATCGGCTCTAGTGGACGCAGATGTATTGCTCTATGTAACAGACGTTATTGAGAAAAAAGATAAACATGTGAGCTTCATAGAGCGAGTACAGAAATTAGAGGTGCCAGTTTTAGTTCTAATCAATAAGATTGACTTGAGCAATCAAACGGATCTTGGTGATATGGTAGAAGAGTGGTCAAATCTCCTTCCAAATGCTGAAATAATACCTATCTCAGCCAAGTCAAACTTTAATATAGATTATGTCTTAAGACGGGTCAAAGAGCTGATGCCTGATTCGCCCCCATATTTTGACAAAGAGCAGTGGACAGACAAACCTGCTAGATTCTTTGTTTCAGAAATTATACGTGAGAAGATTTTACTATATTACGATAAGGAGATTCCTTATGCCACTGAAGTACTCGTGGAGGAGTTTAAAGAAGCTCCAAACCAGATAAATATTTCTGTTGTGATATATGTGGAGAGAGAATCTCAAAAAGGAATAATAATAGGTAAGCAGGGTAAGGCCTTAAAGAAAGTCGCCACTGAGGCTCGTAAAGAGCTTGAACGTTTTTTTGATAAAAGCATTTACTTAAAAACCTTTGTTAAGGTAGACAAGGATTGGAGAAATTCCGAAAAGAGGTTGAAGAACTTTGGATATCAACAAGACTAATAAATATTAACTCGACCAAGTGTCGAATAACTCGATTGAAGTATGAGAAATTTAGTTGCAATAGTTGGACGCCCTAATGTTGGTAAGTCTACGCTTTTTAATCGTCTTACTAAGACTAGAAAGGCCATTGTAGATGATGTAGCAGGTACAACTAGAGACCGACAATATGGTAAATCAGAGTGGCTAGGAAAAGAATTCTCTGTAGTTGATACAGGAGGATGGGTTACTAAGTCCGATGATGTATTTGAAGAAGAGATTCGTAAGCAAGTATTGATTGCTGTGGAAGAAGCAGATATTATTGTTTTTGTTGTTGATATAAAAACAGGAGTCACTGATTTGGATGAAGAGGTAGCAGCTATTTTACGAAGAGTAGATAAGCCTATCATCTTAGCTTCAAACAAAGCCGAAGGCAGTGATGCGATATTCAATGCACCCGAATTTTATTCTCTAGGTTTAGGTGATCCTTTCTGTGTATCAGCCATGACAGGTAGTGGTACAGGAGAGCTACTTGATGAAGTTGTATCTCACTTAAAAGAAGATGTTGAAGAGCTATTGGATGACAATATACCACGCTTTGCTGTTGTTGGTCGCCCTAATGCAGGTAAGTCTTCTATAGTTAATGCTTTTCTGGGTGATGAAAGAAATATAGTTACCGAAATAGCTGGTACAACACGTGACTCTATCTATACACGTTATAATAAATTCGGTTTTGACTTTTATCTTGTAGATACAGCTGGTATTCGTAAAAAGAGAAAGGTAAAAGATGATCTAGAATACTACTCAGTAATCCGTTCTATTCGTGCTATAGAAGGTTCGGATGTTTGTATATTGATGATTGATGCTACACGAGGAATTGAAGGACAGGATATCAATATTGTTTCGCTAATAAAGCAAAACAAAAGAGGTTTAGTAGTAGTAGTTAATAAGTGGGATTTGGTGGAAGATAAAAGTACGAAGGTGATGAAGCACTTTGAGCAGACAATCCGTGAGCGTTTGGCCCCCTTCTCAGACTTCCCAATCATCTTTGCATCAGCTTTGAACAAACAGCGTATATTGAAGGTTTTGGAAGAAGCCCGAAATGTCTACGAGAATAGAAACATCAAAATTCCTACTGCAAAACTAAACGAAGAGATGTTACCTTTGATCGAAGCCTATCCACCACCATCTATCAAGGGAAAATACATTAAAATTAAATATGTAACCCAACTCCCTAATACTGCCATTCCATCCTTTGTGTTTTTTGCCAATCTTCCCCAGTATATTAAAGAGCCTTACAGAAGATTCTTGGAAAACAAAATGAGGGAAAAATGGAATTTGTCAGGAAACCCAATAAACATATTTATAAGACAAAAATAAGAAATAATAAGAGGGTGTGTCAAAAGCCCCTAATTACAAAAGTCCAGATTATTAGCTATCTGGACTTTTTTTGGTTTGAAATATAGATTTTTATGGCTTCACCTAAGGCTATCAAGAAGACAAGTTTGAGCAAGTATGACCAAACTTAAAGCATACTATTTTCTGTTCTGCTAGAAGAATGCATAAGTGAAAACCAGCTTTTTCGTATTATTTATTGATCTCCGTATCACGCACCTTTTTAAGTAAATCGGATGCAAACACAAAGTCATTTAGCTTTTCGTTGGTAGAGCTTATAATTTCATCTTTGGTACCAAACCACTCCGTTTCTCCTTGATAGATATACATAATATGATCGCCTATACCCATCACTGAATTCATATCATGCGTATTAATAATAGTTGTCATATTATATTCTACCGTAATGTCGTGGATAAGCTTATCAATAACTAAGGACGTTTTGGGGTCAAGCCCAGAATTAGGCTCATCGCAAAATAGGTACTTTGGATTAAGAGCAATAGCTCTTGCGATAGCCACGCGTTTTTGCATTCCCCCACTAATTTCACCAGGAAACTTGCTTCGAGCATCTAACAAATTGACACGGTCTAAACAGAACATAGCCCTTTTAACTTTATCTCTTTGTGTGTCGGTAGAGAACATATTTAAGGGAAACAAGACATTATCCATGACTGACATAGAATCAAACAAAGCAGCACTTTGAAAAATCATTCCCATCTCTTTGCGTAGCTCCTTCTTCTGCTTCTTAGCTAGACTCAAAAAGTTTTTATTATCGTATAGAATCTCTCCAGATGTAGGCTCAAGTAAACCTACAATACACTTCATGAGGACGGTTTTACCTGAGCCACTCTGCCCTATAATTAGATTGGTTTGCCCAGCTTGAAAACAAGCATTGATATCTTTAAGCACATCTTTATCATCAAAAGACTTATATATATTTTTGAGCTCTATCATCCCATTAAAAGTTGAGTTAGTATTAAATCAGCGAAGAGAATAAGCACACTACTTATCACAACGGAGTCAGTAGAAGCCTTACCTACATCTGTAGATCCACCTTCGACCGTGTAACCAAAGAAAGCAGCAACACTAGAAATGATAAAGGCAAAAAATACAGACTTGATAATGCCGGCCCAGATAAACTTTTCGACAAAGTTAAACTGTAAACCGTACTCTAAATCAGTGGCAGTCATAACCCCACCGAACCAACATGTAGCAAAAGCACCTATAATACCAGCTACGATACTAAACACCACTAGTGCAGGAACTGCCGTAACCATAGCAGTAATTTTAGGTAAAATCAAAAAGCTAGCTGGATTGACACCCATGATTTCCAAGGCATCAATCTGTTGTGTTACACGCATGGTACCTATTTCCGAAGCTATGTTTGATCCTACTTTACCGGCAAGAATCAAACACATAATAGCTGAGGAGAACTCAAGCAGTAGAATTTCACGAGTGACATAACCTACCGTCCACCTGGGCATCCATGCACTTTCTATATTTAATTTGATTTGGATGGTGATTACAGCTCCAATAAAAAAGGATATGAGTAATACAATGCCAATAGAGTTTACTCCGAGCTGTTCTATCTCTCGAATATAAGACTTAAAGAACATACGCATTTTCTCAGGCCTGGAGAAGGTCCGTTTCATAAGGACTACATACTTTCCAACCATCGTCAGTACTTTCCGCATATCAGGTTTTATTTGTAGGCAAATGTACATCATTTTCACCTTAATTTACTACATTTGAAGCAAAATCACAGACTTATGAGTAAGGACAGAATGACTTTGCGTACGGAGAACCTCGTAAAAAAATACGGGAAGCGTACAGTTGTGAATCAGGTCTCGATCAATGTAAAGCAAGGAGAAATTGTAGGTTTATTGGGTCCTAATGGGGCAGGTAAAACAACATCCTTCTACATGACCGTAGGCTTAATTACGCCAAATGCAGGTCGTATTTTTCTAGATGACTTAGATATTACAGAATATCCCGTATATAAAAGAGCTCGTGCAGGTATAGGTTACTTAGCACAAGAGGCATCCGTGTTTCGTCAAATGAGTGTGGAAGATAATATCGCTTCGGTGCTCGAGATGACCAAGGCTAGCCCTGCCGAACAAAAAGACAAACTTGAGAGCTTGATAGCTGAATTTAGACTCCAAAAAGTCCGTAAAAACAAAGGGAACCAGCTATCAGGAGGAGAGCGTCGCCGTACGGAGATTGCCCGCTGTTTAGCTATAAGCCCTAAATTCATTATGCTAGACGAGCCCTTTGCTGGTGTTGACCCCATTGCTGTAGAAGACATACAGCAAATTGTGTGGAAGCTCAAAGATAAAAATATAGGTATCCTAATCACCGACCACAACGTACAAGAAACCTTAAGCATTACAGATAGAGCCTATCTCTTATTTGAAGGGCGGATCCTGTTCCAAGGAAAGCCAGAAGAGCTGGCAGAAAACAAAATAGTTCGAGAAAAGTACTTAAGTACAAGCTTTGTTCTGCGAAAGAAAGAATTTCAAAAATAGACGAATAAAAAGAGAGTGCTAAGCCTCTCTTTTTTTGTTTTCATGGGTGAAAAACACGCTGATTGTTTGGGTATTAGCAGGGAGTTGTGTAATTTTCCTTAACTAAACAAACCGTACAAACAAAACCACTATGAAAACACACTTCAAGACTATTTTAAAGCGGGTAGGCTGCGCGCTCACTACGCTACTCCCTTTATGTGCTGCGGCACAAGAACCCACCAACTTCATTCTTATCTACTTAGATGATATGGGCTATGGAGATTTGGGATGCACAGGGGCTATTGGTTATGAAACACCCCATATTGATCAAATGGCCGCCCAAGGTATGCGCTTTACGCGCTACTATGCACCTCAAGCTGTGAGCGGTGCATCGCGTGCCGGAGTGTTAACAGGTTGCTACCCCAATAGAATAGGGATGTGGGGTGCCCCAGATCATCGGAGTACACGAGGCATCAGTGCAGATGAAATGACTATAGGCAATGTGTTGAAGCAGAAGGGTTATGCTACAGCTGCTTTTGGTAAGTGGCACTTAGGCTTTCAGGAAGAGTTTTTACCCTTACAACATGGATTCGATGAGTTCTATGGTATTCCATACTCCAATGACATGTGGCCCAACCACCCAACAGGTAGCTATCCAGACCTTCCTCTATACGATGGCAATACAGTGGTAGGCTACAATACAGATCAAAGTGAGTTCACAACAGCATTTACAGAGAAAACGCTAGATTTTATCAGCAAAAATAAAGATCGCCCCTTCTTTGTATATCTAGCCCATCCTATGCCTCATGTTCCCTTAGCCGTATCTGACAAATTTAAAGGAAAAAGTAAACAAGGACTCTATGGAGATGTCATGATGGAAATAGATTGGAGTGTCGGGCAAATTCTTCAAAAACTCGAAGAAGAAGGACTGAGCAGTCAAACCTTGGTCGTATTCACCTCAGACAATGGACCTTGGTTAAACTATGGTAATCATGCAGGCACCACAGGAGGGCTTCGTGAAGGCAAGGGAGTAAGTTTTGAGGGGGGCCAACGCGTACCTTGCATCATGTATTGGAAAGGACAAATCGCTTCAGGACTTATCAACAACCAGCTGGTATCAGGACTAGATATCCTGCCCACCTTTGCAGAAATAGCAGCAGCTCCTCTACCTAAGCATAAAATTGATGGGCTGAGCCTTTTGGCTTTAATTCGTGGAGAAGTAAAAGAATCGCCACGCAAGGATTTTGCTTATTACTACCGTAAAAACAATTTAGAAGCGGTCACAGATGGCGACTATAAACTAGTTTTCCCCCACACACATCGTTCATACGAAGGCTTTGTGCCAGCTAATGATGGGAAGCCAGGCCCAGTTAATGAATACCATAAGCTAGAAGAACCCTTGCTCTTTGACTTGCGAAGAGATCCAGGCGAGCGGTATAACCTATATCAAGCTTTACCAGACGTAGTTGCGCACTTGGAGCAGATTGCTGAACAGCATAGAGCAGATATGGGAGATGATTTGCAAGGAGTAAAAGGTGCAAATTTGCGACCTGCAGGCCAAGCAAAATAGGACCCTGACCTTTGGGCGTTTTGGCCCTGATCCAGGTGTACTACATCAGGGCCAAAAATAATTTGTACAAGACACAAAAAGGGTGCCCTCACGGACACCCTTTCTTATGTATTATTGCATAGACTTAGTCTCTAGGTCTAGCTTCTTTTACTACCATAGTTCTTCCTTCAAACTCTGCGCCATTAAGCTCTTCAATCGCTCTTCTAGCATCTTCTTCATTGTCCATTTCCACAAAACCAAATCCTTTTGAACGACCAGTTTCACGGTCCACGATGATTTTGACAGAATTAACAGCTCCGAAGTCTTCCATAACTCCTTGTAATTGATCTTCCCCAACTGCGTAGTTAAGGTTTCCGATGTAAATATTCATAATAAAAATGTAAATAAAAAAATAATTTAACTCTCTGAGAGGTGAAATGTGTAATAAGAAGATTGAGAAACGGAGAGTTTACGAATGCGTTGAGAAACGGGAAAGTAAAGCCTTGTTCTGAAAAATCGATCATTAGGTTTTCACCTATCACTAACAAAGAAAGCCATTAAATTTTGATAAACCATAGAATAAGTTCAATTTAATTCCGATATTGCGTAAATATCTATTCTTCACAGCATTTCGTGGTTTGCAAATTGTGTCGCTTCATAAGCCTAGAACAGGTCTTAAATGTGTTTTAGGGCATGAATAATGTATATCTATTTTTTGAATATTAAAAGATTAGCACTAATTTTGCACCCTATTTATAACGTGGAATAAAGTATAAATCAAATAAATAATTGTCAGAATGAACGTTTCATTACAAAGCATTGACAAAGTAAGCGCATTACTTACTGTAAAAATAGAAAAAGCAGATTACGAGGAAAAAGTAAGCAAAACACTTAAAGACCTTCGTAAACAAGCTCAAGTTCCTGGATTCCGTAAGGGTATGGTACCTATGGGTATGATCAAAAAAATGTACGGAAAATCAGCTGTTGCTGAAGAAGTTAACAAGCTTCTATCTGAAGGAATCTATGGCTATATCAAAGAGAACAACCTAAATGTTTTGGGTGAACCTCTTCCTAACGAAGAAAAACAAACTCCAGTAGACTTCGATACGATGGATGATTTTGAGTTTGTATTTGACTTAGGCCTAGCTCCAGAAGTAAAAGCAGAAATAAGCAAGGATGTAAAAGTTGACTACCACAACATCGATGTAACAGACGAGATGATAGATAGTCAAGTAAGCGTTCATACGCAACGTACTGGTGAGTACGAACAAGTAAAAGAATACGCAGAAAACGATATGCTGAAAGGTGCTATTGCTGAAGTAAATGAAAAAGGCAATATCAAACGTACAGGTATTAAAGCGGATGATGTAGTATTGATGCCTTCATACATGAAGGATGATGCTCAGAAAGAACTATTCAAAGAAGCTAAGGTAAAAGATAATATCATCTTTAACCCAGCAAAAGCTTATGATAATAATGCTGCTGAGCTAGCTTCAATGCTTAAGATAGAGAAAGAAGAAGCAGAAGGTTTAGACTCAGACTTTAAATTCCAAATAAACGAGATTACTCGCTTTGTTCCTGGAGAGCTAAATCAAGAGCTTTTTGACCAAGTGTTTGGCGAAGGTGTCGTAAAATCTGAAGAAGAATTCCGCGCAAAGATCAAAGAAGATATTCAAAAACAATTCGAAATGGATAGTAACTACCGTTTCCTATTAGATCTTCGCGAAGTGCTACTAGCTAATGAAGGCGAGCTTCAGTTCCCTGATGCTTTACTGAAACGTTTGATGCTTCTAAACAATAAAGACAAAGACGAGAAATTTGTAGAAGATAACTACGAAAACAGTGTTGTTGAGCTAGCATGGCACCTAATCAAAGAAAAACTAGTTAAGCAATTTGAAATCAAGGTAGAAGACGAAGACGTTAAGGGTATGGCTAGAGCTGCAACAAGAGCTCAGTTTGCTCAATACGGAATGACTCAAGTACCTGATGAACTCCTAGAGAACTATGTAGGTGAAATGATGAAAAATCGTGAAACCGTAGATAATCTTGTAAACAGAGTTGTAGAAACTAAGCTAGCTGAAGTCTTAAAAGATAAAGTTACTTTAGAAAACAAAACTGTATCTGTTGAAGAGTTCAATAAACTATTCGAAAAATAATAGAATTACTAATAGCAGAAAACACAAGGTTATTTTAGGAATAAATAACCTTGTGTTTTTTTTGTATCTATTCTTTTTCGTTTCTTTGTATAGCACTAGAATAAAAATAATAAAAGAAGAACATTATGGATGATTTTAGAAAATATGCAACCAAGCACTTAGGAATGAATGGCTTAGTGCTGGATCAAACTATCAAATCACAAGCTGGTTATTTGAATCCATATATTTTAGAAGAAAGAAAATTAAATGTAACTCAATTAGATGTCTTTTCACGCTTAATGATGGATCGTATCATCTTCTTAGGTACAGAAGTAAACTCATATACAGCCAACATAATTCAAGCTCAGTTACTCTACTTGGATTCAGTAGATCCAGGTAAAGATATCTCCATCTACATTAACTCACCTGGAGGATCTGTATATGATGGGCTTGGAATCTATGACACCATGCAGTTTATCTCAAGCGATGTTTCAACAATCTGTACAGGCATGGCCGCTTCTATGGGAGCAGTACTACTTGTTGCAGGTACCGAAAAGAAACGCTTTGCACTAAAGCACTCCAGAGTAATGATACACCAACCTATGGGTGGTGCACAAGGGCAGGCATCTGACATCGAGATAACAGCTCGTGAAATTCTTAAATTGAAAAAAGAACTATACACCATCATCGCAGATCACTCAGGTAAGACTTACGAAGAAGTAGAACGTGATTCTGATCGTGACTACTGGATGACTGCTTTGGAAGCCAAAGAGTACGGTATGGTAGATGATGTGTTGGTTAAAAAGTAGCTATGAGCAAGACAAACAAAGAGAATAGACACTGTAGTTTTTGTGGACGCCCTGAGTCTGAAGTGGGCATTCTTATTTCAGGTTTAGAAGGCTTTATTTGTGAGAACTGTTCTACACAAGCTTACGAGATAAGCAAAGAAGCTATTCGCTCTCTAAAAAAAGAAGATGGCCTTGATTTAAGCTTCGATGAGCTACCTAAGCCCCAAGAGGTAAAGGAATTTCTTGATAAGTATGTGATTGGGCAAGATGCAGCTAAGCGTTATCTATCGGTTGCTGTTTACAACCACTACAAGCGCATCTTACAAGAAGACAGCAATGATGAGGTTGAGATAGAAAAATCAAACATTATCATGGTTGGTAGTACAGGAACAGGTAAAACCTTATTGGCACGTACAATTGCAAAGTTGCTCAATGTTCCTTTTACCATTGTAGATGCTACTGTGCTTACGGAAGCAGGATATGTGGGTGAAGACATAGAGAGTATCTTAACTCGTCTACTTCAAGTAGCCGATTACGACGTCGAAAAAGCAGAGCGTGGCATTGTTTTTATAGATGAAATAGATAAAATAGCCCGCAAAGGAGATAATCCTTCGATCACACGAGATGTAAGTGGAGAGGGTGTACAGCAAGGTCTATTAAAATTGCTAGAGGGTTCTACCATCAATGTTCCCCCACAGGGAGGCCGTAAGCACCCCAATCAAGAGATGATTGCGGTGAACACAAAGAATGTGCTTTTTATTTGTGGTGGAGCCTTTGACGGAATCGAGCGTCGTATAGCTCAACGTTTAAATACACATGTGGTAGGTTATAATGCAGCTCGTGAGTCTGTCAAGGTAGATATGAATAATCTCATCAAATACATAACTCCACAAGATTTGAAATCTTTTGGTTTAATTCCAGAGATTATTGGACGACTTCCTGTTCTGACTTATCTAAATCCCCTAGATAGAGCAGCCTTGCGTCGAATACTTACAGAGCCCAAAAATTCTGTAATCAAGCAATATAAAAAGTTACTGGAAATAGATGGTGTTGAGCTCGCTTTCGACGAGGAAGTTTTTGAATTTGTTGTAGATAAAGCAATCGAGTTTAAGCTAGGAGCGCGTGGACTTCGATCCATTGTCGAGACTATTATGATTGATGTCATGTTTGAAGTACCCTCATTAAGTGTGAAGAACTACACTGTAACGCTGGATTATGCAAAGAAACAGCTGGAAAAGTCAAATATGGCTGGTCAGAACTAATTCTTTTGGCTAAAAGTGTGTGGAATACGGTAATTTATCTTATTTTCAATAATAATTCTTACTATTATTATAGTCAGATTAATAAGTAGTTTATAACTTTGATTTAACTTCATCGATCAATAAAAACCTAGTGGGTTGGAAATGAAGTTATTTAAATAATCAAAAAGAACGAGATGGCTGATAAGGTAAATTTAAAAGCTGAACTGAAAAAATACTTTGGATTTAACACCTTTAAAGGTAATCAGGAAGCTATTATCAAAAACCTATTAGAGGGGAATGATACTTTTGTGTTGATGCCTACAGGTGGAGGTAAATCCTTGTGTTATCAGCTTCCGTCAGTATTGATGGAGGGAACAGCAATTGTTATTTCACCCTTAATTGCTTTAATGAAGAATCAGGTGGATGCTATGCGAAGCATTAGTGATGAAGCAGGCATTGCACACTATATAAATTCATCTTTAAATAAAGGCGAGATAGAGCGGGTAAAAGAGGATATCTTAGCTGGTAAAACAAAGTTACTTTATGTTGCACCAGAATCATTGACAAAAGAAGAGAATATTGAATTTCTCAAGTCAATTAAAATATCCTTTTATGCGATTGATGAGGCTCATTGTATTTCTGAATGGGGCCATGATTTCAGACCAGAATACCGTCGTATCAGGCCTATTGTAACAGAAATAGGAAATGCTCCTCTTATCGCACTAACTGCTACAGCTACGCCCAAAGTACAGCATGACATTCAGAAAAACCTTGACATAGTCGATGCCAAAGTTTTTAAGTCTTCCTTTAATAGACCGAATCTTTTTTATGATATTCAGCCTAAAACTAAGGATGTAGATAAAGATGTTATTAAGTTTATAAAAAATAATGCAGAGAAATCAGGCATTATTTATTGTTTAAGTAGAAAGAAGGTAGAAGCCTTAGCTGAGATACTTCAAGCGAATGGAATTAATGCTCGTCCATATCATGCAGGAATGGACGCTACTACTCGAAGTAAAAATCAAGATGATTTTTTGATGGAGCGAGTAGATGTAATAGTAGCAACCATCGCTTTTGGTATGGGCATTGATAAGCCCGATGTCCGCTTTGTTATTCACTACGATATGCCTAAAAGTCTGGAGGGCTATTACCAAGAGACAGGTAGGGCAGGGCGTGATGGAGGAGAAGGACAGTGCTTAACCTTCTATTCGGTAAAAGATTTAGAGAAGTTAGAAAAGTTTACAGAAGGAAAACCTGTAGCAGAACAAGAAATTGGTAAACAACTTCTTAGAGAAACTGCTGCATATGCTGAATCCTCTGTATGCCGTCGTAAGTCTCTCCTTCATTATTTTGGAGAAAATTATGAACCAGAGAGTTGCGGTAATTGTGACAACTGTTTAAACCCTAAAAAGCAAGTGGAGGCTCAAGATTTATTATGCTCTGTAATTGAAACTATCATGAAGGTAAAAGGGACTTTTAAGTCCGACTACATCATTGATATCTTACAGGGTAATGAAACAACAGAAGTATTAGCTCATAAACATGATGGGTTAGAAGTTTTTGGTACAGGTAAAGGAGAATCAGAAAAGATGTGGGAGTCTGTAATCAATCAAGCCCTTATAGCCAATTATTTGGATAAGGACGTAGAAGAATACGGTACCCTCAAAGTAACAGCAAAAGGTAAGAAGTTTTTGAAATCACCCAAGTCCTTCAAAATAGTCGAAGATGTTGACTTTGAAGAAGTGGAAGAGGAGATGGAAGCCGCTGCTGGTGGAGCTTCTTTTGCTGTAGATCCAGCGCTGTATTCTATGCTGAAATCACTTCGTAAAAAAGTAGCTAAAGAGCATGAGGTACCTCCTTATGTTATCTTTCAAGAGGCCTCATTAGAAGCTATGGCTACAATTTACCCAGTCAATCTGGATGAGTTGCAAAACATTCCAGGTGTTGGAGCAGGCAAAGCCAAAAAATATGGTCAAGCCTTTTGTGATTTGATTCGTACACACTGTATAGAGAACGAAATAGAACGTCCAGAGGATCTTCGTGTTCGTACAGTGGCGAATAAGTCCAAATTGAAGGTAAGTATAATTCAGGCTGTAGATAGAAAAGTGGCTTTAGATGATATTGCCATCTCTCGCAACATCGATTTTGATGAGCTCTTAGAAGAGATTGAAGCTATAGTTTACTCCGGTACAAAGCTCAATATCGATTATTTCTTAGAGGATATTATGGATGAAGACCACATGTGGGATATCTATGATTACTTCAAAGAAGACTCAACAACAGATAATATTGAGGTGGCTATGGAAGAACTAGGAGATGACTTTACGGAAGAGGAGATTCGTTTGGTTCGAGTGAAATTCATATCAGAACTAGCGAACTAAGCATCGTTTCCAACATAAAATAATGAAAGGGAGGTAATCATGAATTACTTCCCTTTTTGTGGTTGAATATATTATTATTTGAGAAATAGCCTTGGATGTTGTTCAAAATATGTATATTTGCATGCAATAATTTTATAAAAGCATAGCCCTATGTCATTTATTGCAGATAAAGTAGTATTAGATGGATTAACATTTGACGATGTACTGTTAATTCCAGCTTATTCAGAAGTACTTCCTAAAACAGTTGAGTTATCCACTCAATTTTCTAAAAACATCAAATTAAACATACCCTTCATAACTGCCGCTATGGACACCGTGACCGAATCGCAGATGGCGATAGCTATTGCGCGTGAGGGGGGTATAGGTGTTATTCACAAAAACATGTCCATTGCAGCTCAAGCCAAGCAAGTTGCTATTGTCAAAAGAGCCGAGAATGGAATGATTTATGATCCCGTAACTATCCAACAAGGATCAACAGTTCAAAACGCCCTAGATTTAATGAAAGAGTACCATATTGGTGGAATACCTGTGGTAGATGATGAACGTAAATTGGTAGGGATTGTAACCAATCGAGATCTTCGCTTTGAGACAAATATGAGTCGCCTTATTGATGAGGTAATGACAAGTGAAGGATTGGTAACAACCGATCAATCAACTGACTTAGAAGCTGCTGCTAAGATTCTTCAACAATATAAGATAGAAAAGCTCCCTGTGGTAGATAAAGACAATCACATCGTAGGCTTACTCACTTACAAGGACATCACAAAAGCGAAAGATAAGCCTATGGCTTGTAAAGATGAGAAGGGGCGTTTACGTGTAGCAGCTGGTGTAGGTGTTACCGCCGATTCTTTTGAGCGTATGCAAGCACTGGTCGATGCGGATGTGGATGCTCTAGTTATAGATACTGCACATGGACACTCAAAAGGTGTTATCGAAGTGCTCAAAGAGGCTAAAAAAAGATTTCCACAAGTAGATATAGTTGTGGGTAACATTGCTACAGGTGAAGCAGCCAAAGCGTTGGTTGAGGCTGGGGCGGATGCTGTAAAAGTTGGTATTGGACCAGGTTCTATTTGTACTACACGTGTAGTAGCTGGTGTAGGCGTACCTCAATTATCAGCAATCTATGACGTAGCTAAGGCTTTGAAAGGTACAGGTATTCCTCTGATTGCAGATGGTGGATTGCGTTACTCAGGAGATGTGGTAAAGGCACTTGCAGCAGGTGGTTATTCAGTAATGATAGGTTCACTTGTAGCAGGAACAGAAGAAAGTCCTGGAGATACTATTATATTCAACGGACGAAAATTTAAAGCTTACCGTGGCATGGGATCGCTTGAGGCTATGGAGAAAGGCTCAAAAGATCGTTACTTCCAAGCAGCAGAAACAGATGTCAAAAAACTAGTCCCAGAAGGAATTGCAGCTCGAGTTCCTTATAAGGGATTGTTGTATGAGGTCATTTACCAGTTAGTTGGAGGTCTGCGTGCGGGGATGGGTTATTGTGGTGCGAAAGATATCGAAGCTCTTCATGAGGCCAAGTTTACACGCATTACTAATGCGGGTGTGAATGAAAGTCACCCACACGACGTAGCTATTACCAGCGAAGCTCCCAATTATAGTAGACATTAATTGTGATTGAAGACATAAGAATAAAGCAAGGGTAGGGATTTTCTCTACCCTTGCTTTATTTTATAGCTAGAAAAGCGGTATCTTTGAAGATATCTTCTTAGGCTATCTTTAATATGAGAAAATTATCAATCCTTATACTTTGCTTCTTTGCTAGCTGGCTTACAGCTAGTGCTCAAAAACAGCCCTCTGTAGCTGATTTAAAGCTAGCTGATGCCTATCGTTTGGAGATAGATCAGGATATCGCTTTTCAGCTCAGCTGGTCAATAGATAAAGAGCGATACTTCAAACAACTTATTTTAAAAAAATATGAGCAGGTGTTTGAGGGCGAACAGGCTGTGCCTCACTATTACATTCGACAGATATATATGAGCTTGCCGCAAAGAGCAGCTACTCAAGAATTGATGCGTATAGAACAGCGTATAGATTCTATTTTTGAAGTCTTGAGCTTCGATTGGTCTAATGCACATATTGAGAAGCTTATAGCCCAGTATTCGGAAGAGAAACAGGCGCGTTGGCTTAACTCCTTTGAGGAAACTAGAGAATTTCAGCGTGTACTGAATCGTCTAGAGCCTGGAGAGGTATCCAAACCCTTTAAGACACCCAAGGGTGTGCATATACTTCAATTGCTTGAGCGCAAGGAGAAACAGCCCTTAGAAAATCCAACTTGGCGGATTAAAAATTTAGATTATGCACTTGCTCAATTAAACCTAAGTATCAACAGACAGGGACAAGGTGAGCTACTTGCAAGAGGTAGGACAACACTACCACTTATTCAATCTAGTAGAATGAACTATACCCAAAAAGAGTTTGATACTTTTGCTCAGGGGAATAAGCAGATGGGTTTAGATGCTTTATGGCTTAAGTTTCAAGAGTTTGTTGTCTTTCAAGAAATGAAGGCTAGTTTGTTTACAAACCCAAAATTTGAAGCTTCACTAGATTCATTATGGAAAAATGACTTAATTGAGGCCGCTTTTCAACAACGTGTGCTTGAGTCAAACCCCATAACAGAGCAGGAGTTGGATGCTTTTTACAAGCAGCATCGTAGTGCTTACGCATGGGATAAACCACGCTTTGAGGGGGTTATTGTGTATTGTAAAAACTCTAAAGTGCGTAAAGCTTTGCATCAGGAGTTAAGTGTAGCTCCTTTGAGTGAATGGGGAGCGATAATAGATGGATTCAATACCTCTGAAATGCAAGTTCATTCGTTAAGGGGTAAGTTTGAAAAAGGTGAAAATGCTGCGGTTGATGCATACGTCTTCAAAAAAGGAAAAAAGAAGCATTTCCGTCCTAAAGGATATACCAAGACTCGGGTATATGGAGAAGTGTTACAAGGTCCTGCATCCTTTCATGAGATTAAAGATCAAGTAGAAAAGGATTATCTTCTGTTTTTAGAACAGAACTGGATAAATGAGTTGAAGCAGGATTACAAAACAGGAAAATTGCCCGTAAACTTTTAAATTCCGTTAATAATCAAACAAGCAATTAATTATTACATTATCTTCGTAAGATGAAGAGACAAAGTATAATATGAAAAACAAATATAGAATGAGAAATAATCGAGCATTTAGCGTACGAGGTGTGCTACTACTTTTGTGTGTATTCGCATCTTCAGGCTTCATACAAGCTCAAAATAATGTGATTGATGAAGTTATTTGGGTGGTGGGTGATGAGGCTATTCTTAAGTCAGATGTTGAGGCTCTTCGTTTGCAGTATTTGATGGAAGGTCAAAAACTAGAAGGAAATCCTTACTGTGTAATACCTGAGCAAATAGCTGTACATAAACTTTTTCTAAATCAAGCTAAGTTAGACAGTATTGAAGTGTCAGAATCTGCTATTATTAAGCAGGTCGATATGTATATGTCTGAATACATGAAGATGTTCGGCTCTAAAGAGAAGATGGAGGAATTGAGAAATATGTCTATTTCACAAATCCGTAGAGAGCTTCGAGATAACTTACGTGAGGGAGAGATAATTAAAGAAGTACAGGCTAAGCTAGTGGGTGATATTACTGTCAATCCAGCAGAAGTTCGTCGCTTCTTCCAAGACCTACCACAAGATAGTATTCCCTATGTACCCACTCAAGTAGAGGTCCAGATTATCACTCAGATTCCTAAAGTATCCCTAGCAGAGGTAGATGATATTAAACGTCGCTTACGGGAGTACACTGAACGTGTAAACGCTGGTGAGATAAGTTTTAGTACACTAGCCCGTTTGTATTCTGAAGATAGAGGCAGTGCCATGAAAGGTGGTGAAATTGGTTTTACCGGTAGAGGCTCTTTAGCACCAGAGTATGCCAACGTAGCTTTTAATCTTCAAAGTCCAGATAAAGTATCTAAGATTGTAGAAACTGAGTTTGGTTATCATATTATTCAACTCATAGAAAAGCGTGGTGACCGTATCAATACAAGACATATTCTTCTTCGTCCCAAGGTGTCGGAAGAAGCTATTTCAGCATCCTTAAATCGTTTAGATAGCTTGGCTACAGATATTCGAGCTGATAAATTTCCATTTGAAGAGGCCGCTATGTTCTTATCTCATCACAAAGAAACAAGAAATAACGGCGGACTTTTACCTAACCCCATGGATAATACTTCTCGTTTTGAGATGCAGCAACTATTACCAGAAATAGCTAAAGCGGTTGAAAAACTAAATGAGGGAGAAGTATCTCCAGCCTTCACCTTAATCGATGAAAAGGGAAGAGAAGTTTGTGCTATTGTACGTTTGAAAAAACGAGTACCTGGACATAAAGCTACCATAACTGAAGATTATCAAAATCTTCGTGACTTGGTGTTGTCTAAGAAAAGAGAGGAGATTTTGCACAATTGGATTTTAAATAAGCAAAAAGAAACATATATCCATATCAATGAAGATTGGAAAGATTGTGATTTCAAATACCCAGGCTGGGTGAAAGAGTAGCTAATAAGTCTGCGTGTACTAAGTAATATATGGTAGAAGAGAAACAAAAATATTTGAAAGCATTCCTAGCGGTACTCCTATGTTGTATGAGTCTGTCAGTGTTTGCACAACAAGATAAGGGAGTAGGCAGCTCTGATGAGTCAGCAGAACGTGCTCGAGTTGAGCTAATCTATGCAGATAGAGGTTTAGGAAGTCAGCAAAAACATCCAGATACCTTTATTTTTGTGGGCAATGTTCACTTTAAGCACAAAGGGATGCACTTGTTTTGTGACAGCATTCTGTTGTTTAGTAATACTAACTCTGTAGAGGCTTTTGATAACGTGAGAATGGAGCAAGGTGATACACTCTTTGTTTATGGTGATTACCTCTATTATGATGGACAAAAAGAACTGGCTCGTTTGCGGAATAATGTTCGCATGGAAAATATCACTACAACGCTTAGTACAGATAGTCTCAACTATGATCGGAGATTAGATCTAGGCTACTACTTCAATGGAGGAATTTTGGCAGATACCGTCAATGTATTAGAGTCTGACTGGGGTGAGTATAGCCCAACAACAAAGATTGCGAAGTTCAAAAAAGAGGTTAAGCTGAGTAATGACCAGATGGAGCTCTACTCTGATACCTTAGTTTATAGTACACTTAGTAATATCGCTACTATACTAGGCCCTTCGGAAATTGTTAGTGCAGGAAATAAAATCTATACTACCCGAGGATATTATGATACTACCAAAGAACAGTCTGAGTTACTGAGTCGCTCTAGTGTCTATACAGACGGTAAGATATTGACTGGTGACAGTATCTATTATGATAAATTAAAAGGAATAGGCGAGGCTTACTCTAATGTTGTCATGAATGATACGGTTAATAAAAATCAATTGATAGGTGATTATTGTTATTATGATGAGCGGTCGCAATATGCATTTGCTACAGGTAGAGCTCTAGCTGTAGATTATTCGCAAGGAGATAGTCTGTTTATTCATGGGGATACGCTCAAGCTCAACACCTATCATTTCAATACAGATTCGGTGTATCGAGAGGTGCAGGTGTATGATCAGGTTCGAATCTACCGAGGAGATTTGCAGGGTGTCTGTGATACTTTAATCTACAACTCACAAGATTCTTGTATCTATATGTACAATGAGCCTGTGATTTGGAGTGATGCGCAACAGCTTCTAGGTGAGGAGATACGAATTTATATGAACGATAGCACGATAGATTGGGCACATATAGAGAATCAAGCTTTGGTGGTGGAGCAAAAAGACTCTACCCACTACAACCAAATAGGAGGTAAAGAGATCAAAGCTTACTTTGATAAGGGTGAGATTTATAAGGTCGATGTTATAGGTAATGTGCTGGTGCGGTTTTATCCAGAAGAAAAAGATCAATCGATGTTAGGCTTAATCACCGCTGAGACCAGCTTACTTAACATTTACATTAAGCAAATGCAGCTACAGCGTTTAGTGATGAGTCCACAATCTAATGGAATTCTTTATCCTTTATCTCAGATACCCCCCGAGAAGCTATACCTGGATAACTTTGTATGGTTGGACTATTTGCGACCTTTATCTAGAGAAGATTTGTTTAAATGGCGATCCAAAAAGCCAGAGCATAAGCTCAAAGAGAGCCTACCTAGAAGTAGTGCTCCTCAAGTGGATCCAAAGAGTATAAAACGTAATCGGAGATAATTATGGGATTTTTAGGAGGTAATTTGCCAAAGCCAAGGCGTTTCAATCATCAGTACATTTATGTGGATGAACGGAAGGAGAGACTTCAAAAGATGGAGGAGCAAGCTAAGCGAGAATTAGGCATAACTCCAGAAAAAAAAGAAATCAATCCTGAAGATATACGTGGTAAGTTTGTTGATAACACAGTACATCTCAAACGTCGCAAACAAAAAGGGACTCGTCCCTTTGCAATAGGTGTGATATTAATAGTCATAGTTCTTTTAATATTCTTGTGGAATATTATATTGACTGGAGAATGGACTTTTAGTCTTTTCTAAAAGTAGTATAAAAGCAGTAAACAAGATGAGTGATGTAATTCATTTATTACCAGATTCAGTAGCTAATCAAATTGCTGCTGGTGAGGTGATTCAGCGACCTGCTTCAGTGATTAAGGAGTTAGTTGAAAACTCAATTGATGCAGGAGCTAACAATATTCAAATAATTATCAATGATGCGGGAAAGACCTGTATGCAAGTGATTGATGATGGAAAAGGAATGTCTGAGGTAGATGCAAGAATGGCATTTGAACGACACGCCACCTCAAAAATTAAGAAAGCTACAGATCTTTTTTCGTTAAGAACGATGGGCTTTCGTGGTGAGGCTCTTGCTTCTATTGCAGCTGTTGCTCAGGTGGAGCTCATAACAAAAACAGAGCAGGAGGAGCTTGGAACACACATTCGTATTTCTGGTTCGAAGCTAGAGGGACAAGAAGCTATTGCTGCGAATCGAGGAGCTCAATTTATTGTCAAAAACTTATTTTACAATATTCCTGCGCGGCGTAAGTTTTTGAAGACAGATGCTACAGAGTTCAGTCGAATACTTAGTGAATTTGAGCGTATAGCGCTAGTCAATGAGGATCGGAGCTTCACTCTGTACAGTAATGATACAGAGCTTTTTAATCTCCCTGCGAGTCCGCTCAGACAGCGTATTATTCAGCTGTTTGGTAAAAAACTAAATCAAGAATTATTATCAGTTGAGGTAGATACAACTTTAATCAAGATATCGGGCTTCGTGGCCAAACCCGAAGCCTCTCGTAAGCGAGGTGCTCATCAGTTCTTCTTTGTAAATGGGAGATATATGCGTCACCCCTACTTCTTTAGGGCAGTGATGGAGGCCTATAAAGATCTAATCCCTGAAGGGGATCAGATCTCTTTTTTCCTTTATTTAGAGGTAGATCCTGCTACTATTGATGTTAATATTCACCCAACAAAGACCGAAGTCAAGTTTGAGAACGAGCAAGGAATATGGCAAATAATCGCAGCTGCTGTCAAGGAGACCTTAGGCAAATTTAACGAGGTACCCTCTATTGACTTTGATACTGCTGGTATGCCAGATATTCCTGTGTTTGATGATACCGAACCCATAGCAGTACCTAAGGTAGAAGTTGATACCTCCTTCAATCCTTTTAAAAGCTCAGGTGGGGCTAATAATGCTAGTTACCAGCGCCAAGAAGTAGATTGGGAACAGCTTTATGCAGGAATAGCTAGAGATAGTAAAGTAAACACGCCACCTCCAGCTGACTTCACCATGAGCGATATGGTAGCGGGTGAGATTGTAGAAAGTAAGGCTTCTCAAGATTCTCCTGGCCTATATGATGAAGAGGATAGCAGACCCTATGAAAAGGGATCCAGTCTTCTTCAGTTCAAAGGACGTTATATTTTAACCTCAGTCAAGTCAGGTTTGATGTTGATTGACCAACACCGAGCCCATGTAAGGGTGCTCTATGATAAGTTCATCGGACAAATCAAACAAAAGAAAGGTTCAGCTCAAGGCGTGCTTTTTCCTGAGATTATCGATTTGCCTGCTTCACAAGCAGCTGTCTTAGATAGTATTTTAGAGGATTTCAATGCGGTGGGCTTCGAGCTAGCCAATTTAGGTGGAGGCAGCTACTCCATCAATGGTATCCCTGAGGGGATAGAAGGTTTAGATCCTGTTGAATTGGTTCATCACATGCTTGAAACGGCTATGGAAAAGGGTGGAGATGTAAAAGAAGAAGTACAATCTATCTTAGCCCTTACTTTAGCCAAATCTGCTGCTATCGTTTATGGGCAAGTCTTGAGCAGTGAAGAGATGGGAGGTTTAGTGGATGCTCTTTTTGCCTGTGTGTCACCCAACTATACCCCTGATGGCTTAGCTGTATTGTCAACTATATTCGATGAAGAGATAAATAAGCGCTTTGATAAATAGGATAAGTGAAAATAGATATAAACAGAAAAGGGGGCATATGCCCCCTTTTCTGTTTTATGTGTAGAATAACTTCTTAGTGAAAACCAATAATTTTTCTCACCTCTTGAAGTGTTTTATTTGCACTTTCTCTCGCCTTTTCTGCACCTAGTTTAGCTACTTTCTCTAAGTACTCATGATTGGCTTTGTAATCAAGGATTTTCTCGCGTATGGGTGTATTAAAAGCAATAATGTCTTCTGCAAGTTGCTTCTTTAGGTCGCCATAACGGATAGAGCAATCATTCCACTTTTCGTCAAAGTACTCATAAGTATCTTTGGTAGAAACAATATCTAAGAAAGTAAAAAGGTTTTCTATGACTTCAGGCTTTTTACTATTAGGTTCAGTAGGACCAGCATCTGTAACCGCTTTCATCACTTTTTTGCGGATGGTTTTTGCATCGTCAATAAGGTAGATACAGTTACCCTCTGATTTTCCCATCTTCCCTGAACCGTCTAGGCCTGGTATTTTGATGGCTTCTTTGGCATAGGTGAAAGAAGCTGGTTCTGGGAATAAGTCTGTGTTGTAAATATGATTGAAACGGCGAGCAAACTTACGAGCCATCTCCATGTTTTGCTCTTGGTCTTTACCAACAGGTACCTTTATAGCTCGGTGCTGTAAAATATCAGCAGCCATAAGGGTTGGGTAGGTTAGTAGACCAGCATTGACGTTCTCAGGTTGTTGTCTGGCCTTATCCTTAAAGGTAGTTGTGCGCTCTAGTTCTCCCAAGTAAGCATTCATATTTAAGAACAGGTAAAGCTCTAAGACTTCTTTGACATCACTTTGAATATAGATAGTTGCTACCTCAGGATCAATACCACAAGCAAGGTAGGTTGCTAGTACACCTTCCGCATTATTTACAATGTCTTCAGGTTTGGGATGTGTCGTTAAAGAGTGCCAATCCGCAATAAAGTAAAAACAGTTATACTCATGCTGCATCTGTAAAAAGCTCTTCACAGCACCAAAATAATTACCTAGATGTAAGTCTCCAGTTGGGCGTATTCCACTAACAACAGTTTCCATAAAATTCAATTATTTTTATAATTCGATTCAAATTTAATCAAAAACTTTGGAATATCTTTGTGTGGATAAGATATTAGTGCTTACTTTACGCAAACTTTGAAGAAAGTATGAAAATCAAGAAAAAAGAAGTCGGTTGTTTCTGTTTTGGTATTCCTAGTGTGTTACACTTGAATCCGATTGACCCTTCCTTTTTTAATATAAAAAAATGAATGCGTTGTTGTCTTTAATTAGACCAACGCATTTTTTTTGTGTATTTATAGATTTACAAATGTTACATATTAATAGATCAATATAGAGTCATGGTAAAAGAAATCAAAAAGGTTTTAGTCTTAGGTTCGGGAGCACTTAAGATAGGACAAGCTGGAGAATTTGACTATTCTGGTTCACAGGCATTAAAAGCATTAAAAGAGGAAGGTATTCGTTCAGTTTTAGTCAATCCCAATATTGCGACTATCCAAACATCTGAGGGGGTTGCTGATCAAGTGTACTTTCTTCCTGTCACTACACACTTTGTAGAGGAGATAATAAAGAAAGAGCGTCCAGACGGTATCCTATTGGCCTTTGGCGGACAAACTGCTCTCAACTGTGGGGCGGAGCTGTATGAAGCTGGAGTGCTGGATAAGTATGGTGTTCGTGTGCTAGGTACTTCGGTAGAGTCTATCATGAATACGGAAGACCGTGATTTATTTGTTAAGAAGCTCGATGAGATAGAAGTAAAAACGCCTATCAGTAAGGCTGTAGAGAGTATGGCGGAAGCCTTAGAGGCTGCACGTACCATAGGTTATCCTGTGATGGTTCGTTCTGCTTATTCTTTAGGGGGCTTAGGTAGCGGTATTTGTAAAGATGAAGCAGAGTTTAAGGGATTAGCCGAAAGTGCCTTCTCTTTCTCCAAACAGATCTTAGTAGAGGAATCACTGAAAGGCTGGAAGGAAATCGAGTTTGAGGTGATTCGTGATGCCAATGATCACTGTTTCACAGTAGCAGGTATGGAGAACTTTGATCCACTTGGCATTCACACTGGAGAATCCATCGTGGTAGCTCCAACTTGCTCACTAAAGGAAGATGAAATTGAGCTTCTCGAAGAGATTGCACGTAAAACTATTCGCCACCTCAAGATAGTAGGAGAATGTAACATCCAATACGCTTTCAATGCAGCGAGTAAGGACTACCGTGTAATTGAGGTGAATGCGCGTTTGAGCCGCTCCTCAGCTTTAGCTTCTAAGGCGACAGGTTATCCATTAGCACTAGTTGCAGCCAAGATCGCTTTGGGTTATACCCTAGATGAGATTGGAGAGATGGGAACACCCAACTCCGCTTATGAAGCGCCTAAATTGGATTACTTGATTTGTAAAATACCACGCTGGGACCTAACTAAGTTTGCTGGTGTATCGCGTGAGATAGGCTCAAGCATGAAATCTGTCGGTGAAATCATGTCTATTGGTCGTTCTTTCGAAGAGATTATCCAAAAAGGACTGCGCATGATAGGGCAAGGCATGCATGGATTTGTAGCCAATAACAATGTTGTTTTTGAAGATTTAGATAAGGAGCTAGCTAACCCTACAGATCGACGGGTATTTGCTATAGCTGAGGCTATGGAAAAAGGATATACTATTGAGCGCCTGCATGAGCTAACAAAGATAGATCCTTGGTTCTTAACACGTCTGCAGAATATTGTTGACTACAAGCATAAGTTAGCTACTTATAAAACCATTGAAGAAATTCCAGCTGATGTTTTACGTCAAGCTAAGGCTTATGGTTTTTCAGACTTCCAAATAGCACGTATTGTGTTGAACCCTCAAGGCAATATGGAAAAGGAAAACTTAGCCGTACGTAAACGCAGAAAAGAGTTGGGTATTGTTCCTGCTGTGAAACGTATCAATACAGTAGCTTCAGAACATGCAGATTTGACCAATTACCTCTACATGACCTATGGTGATACAGGCTGTGATGTCAACTATTACCCCAATGAAAAATCGGTTATCGTATTAGGCTCAGGTGCTTATCGTATTGGTAGTTCTGTAGAGTTTGATTGGTGTTCTGTTAATGCCGTTCAAACAGCTAGAAAGCTAGGCTATAAGGCTATTATGATCAACTACAACCCCGAGACTGTATCTACAGACTACGACGTGTGTGATCGTCTCTACTTCGATGAGCTGTCCTTTGAGCGCGTGCTCGATGTAGTAGACTTAGAGTTGCCTCGAGGAGTGATTGTATCCGTAGGAGGTCAAATTCCGAACAACATGGCGATGAAGCTATTCCGTCAGTCTATACCAGTACTAGGCTCATCTCCCGTATCTATTGATCAAGCCGAGAGTAGGAATAAGTTTTCAGCTATGCTAGATCGCTTAGGTATAGATCAGCCCGCTTGGCAAGAGTTGACAAGTTTAGAAGATGTAAAAGGCTTCGTAGATAAAGTGGGATATCCTGTGTTGGTTCGTCCATCTTATGTCTTATCTGGTGCAGCTATGAATGTTTGCTACGATGAAGAGCAGCTCGAAAACTTCTTAAAGATGGCCAAGGATGTATCTAAAGAATATCCAGTTGTGGTTTCTCAATTCTTGCAAAGAGCAAAAGAAGTTGAGTTTGATGCTGTAGCAGACAATGGTGAAATCATAGAGTATGCTATTTCCGAGCATGTTGAGTTTGCGGGAGTACACTCTGGAGATGCTACACTGGTATTTCCAGCACAAAAAATCTATCTAGGTACTGTACGCAGCATAAAGAAAATATGCCGTAAGATAGCCAAAGAACTTAATATATCAGGACCATTCAATATTCAGTTCCTAGCTCGCAACAATGAGGTGAAAGTTATCGAGTGTAACTTACGTGCCTCTAGAAGCTTACCTTTCGTCTCAAAAGTCTTGAAGCGTAACTTCATAGATACAGCTACTCGAATCATGTTGGATGCTCCTTATGAGAAACCACTCAAATCGACTTTTGATATAGATTGGGTAGGGGTAAAGGCCTCTCAGTTCTCTTTCTCTCGCTTGCATAATGCAGACCCTGTTTTAGGAGTTGATATGGCTTCTACTGGAGAGGTGGGATGTATTGGAGATGATGTTGATGAGGCTTTGCTCAACTCTATGTTGGCTACAGGCTTTTCAATTCCAAAGAAGAATGTCTTATTCTCCTCAGGAGCCGTTCGATCTAAGGTAGATCTACTCGATGCAAGTAAGCGATTAGCCGCCAAGGGATATCAGCTATTTGCAACTCGAGGTACAGCTCAATTCCTTCAAGAGAATGGGATAGAAGCTACTGCGGTATTCTGGCCAGATGAAGAAGTGGAGAACCCACTGAACATCATGAATTTGATCCAAGAACATGCTATTGAGTTAATTGTAAATATTCCCAAGGATCACACCAAGCGTGAGCTGACCAACGGTTATCGTATCCGTCGTGCAGCGATAGATCACAACATTCCTCTTATAACAAATGCCCGTTTAGCTAGTGCCTTTATTGAAGCCTTCTGCGCATTGAGCATAGAAGACCTTCAAATAAAGAGCTGGCAAGAATATGAGCTTTAAGTAATTTAAAATAGTGCGCTAAAAAGACGGGAATGTTCCCGTCTTTTTTTGTTGGGCTGATATATCGTTTATCTTTGTATCATACAGATTGTAAAAATAATACTTATGCAAATACTACTGTCTTGTGCAAAAACCATGACTACCCAGTCTAAAGTGAAAGCACCATTTGTTAGTGAACCCTTGCACAAAGAAGATGCAGCTATTATAGCACTTCACATGTCACAACGTAGTGTTGATGAACTAGAGGAACTACTCAAGGTGAATGCCAAGATTGCCCTAGAAAATCAGCAACGTTATCAAGTATTTCACTCTCCAGATACACCTGAGCTACCAGCTCTACTAGCTTACACGGGAATTGTTTTCAAACGAATCGATCCTCAGAGTTTTGACGAAGAAGACTTTAAGCTGGCTCAAGCTTGGTTGAGGCTCACTTCTTTTGCTTATGGCTTATTAAGACCCCTAGATGTTATTCGAAATTATCGTTTAGAAGGTACGGTACGTCTAGAGGAGCTTGGTGCTGTGACGCTCTTTGATTACTGGAAAGATCGCTTGACGTCAGAGTTTATAGCTGATATTAAAGCCTCAGGAGGCACCTTATGCAATTTAGCTAGTCATGAAATGAAACAGCTCTTCCACTGGAAAGAGGTGGAGAAACAAGTACGTATCATTACTCCTGAGTTTAAAGTGTGGAAAGAAGGTAAGCTAAAGACAGTTGTCGTTTATGCTAAAATGTGTAGAGGAGAGATGACTCGATACATCATAAAGAACAGCGTAGAAGATCCTGAAGAATTGAAAAACTTTAGCTGGGATGGATTTAACTTTGATCCCTCTCTGTCAGAAGGAGACAACTGGGTCTTTGTATCTACACAAAAATAGAAAAGAGATGGCTACAGAATTTGAAAAAATACGATCAGTCCAATATGCCAATACTGCAGATGCTGAAGTGAAACAGCGCTTGGTAGAGGGCAAGGCGAAGGTACATGCCTTAAACCAAACCTACTGTGGTGGTCCAGCATATCGTGAGGCACTAGAAGATTTAGTACCAACAATTCCAGCTTCATCGGCCATTTGTCCTCCCTTCTACTGCGACTATGGTGATGGCATACGTGTGGGTGAGCATGTTTTTATCAATATGAATTGTACTTTTCTGGATGGAGCTTATATCGATATTGGTGATTACACCTTAATAGGCCCTAATGTACAGATTTATACACCTCACCATCCTTTGGATGCGCACAAACGCAGAAAACCTATCGAGATTTCCTATCCCGTACGTATAGGGAAAGATTGCTGGATTGGGGGAGGAGCCATAATTTGCCCCGGTGTAAGCATAGGTGATCGAGTAGTGGTAGGAGCTGGCAGCGTAGTGACCAAAGATATACCCAGTGATACGATTGTAGCTGGAGTGCCAGCTCGACAAATAAAAGACCCTGACAGAGCCTCGAAAGGTTCTTGAAAGAAATTATTTAGACCCTGACTCAAGCAGCATGTGTCAGGGACTGAATGTCCTTCGGTCCTAGAGCTATTGTTTTGAATTTATCTAAATTGCCTATAATATCGAGATTTTACTCAAAAAATAGCTTTTAAAATTTGTAAGTGAGTAAAATTCACGTATCTTTGCAACGCTTTTGAAAATAAAGCGGGCGTTTAGCTCAGTTGGTTTAGAGCATCTGCCTTACAAGCAGAGGGTCGGCGGTTCGAATCCGTCAACGCCCACAACATATTGCAATCCCCATCGTTAAGAGAACGATAATCGGGCGTTTAGCTCAGTTGGTTTAGAGCATCTGCCTTACAAGCAGAGGGTCGGCGGTTCGAATCCGTCAACGCCCACAAGAAAGAGCAGCTACATTCTTCATGTAACTGCTCTTTC